>DASXAP010000045.1:0-20451 GCA_036406655.1 Xanthobacteraceae bacterium
GCATCTAGGCAAGCACGCCGACGAGGCGGCGGCCATGTTCAAGGAATATGGTGCGCTGAGCCTTGTCGAGTGCTAATCCGGCCATGTGGGGCCGATCCCGGCATGAAGCCCGGGGCGAGCCCCATGCCGTTTCGACGGCAGACGCGTGATCCATGGCGGCGTCGAGCCGGTCATCGAGCGTCGAGAAACGGGAGAGCCGCAATGAATGAACGAGAATCTGCCGGCAGCACCTCGAGCAACACGGTACGGCTGCACCGTGTGCTCGCTGCAAAGCCCGACAAGGTCTACCGAGCCTTCACGACCGCGGATGCCGTGGCGCGCTGGCTGCCGCCTGACGGATTCACATGCACGGTGCAACAGATGGACTGCAAGGTGGGCGGCACCTACAGAATGTCATTCACGAATTTCACCACGGGAAGGACGCACGCCTTCGGCGGCAAGTACCTCGATCTCGTTGCGGACGGGCTGATCCGCTACACGGATCGGTTCGAGGATCCGAGACTGCCAGGCGAGATGATCACCACCGTCACGCTGCGGCCGGTGTCGGTCGGCACCGAGGTCAATATTGTGCAGGAGGGGCTGCCCGCGGCGATCCCGCTCGAGGCCTGCTATCTCGGCTGGCAGCAGTCGCTCAATCACCTCGCCACCCTGGTCGAGCCCGAGATCAAGGACTGAGGCCGAAAGTGATGCCGACGCGCGTGGTCGGGAAAAGCCATCGAGCGAGAGACGTCATCTCGCAAGGCTCTGCCCCCGGGACGAACGTCGGCCGCGGGGCATGCGCCCGGACGATCCGCCTGTTCATTCCATCAGTTGCTTTGTCCTCTTTCATACGGTCTCGTCTGGGGCCAGGGAGCACACGGTTTCATCGTTTACCTCGACCTGGATCGTCGCATGCCCTATCGAGAAGCGACGCTTGAGATCACGTGCGGCTTGCATGAGCAGAGCGTCTCCCGGATGGCCGCCGGGCATTTCGAGATGCACGGTCAGCGCGGTTTCCGTCGTGCTCATCGGCCAGATGTGGAGATCGTGAATGCCGGAAACGCCGTCCAGCCCCTCGAGATAGCGTCTCACCTCGCCGGGGTCGATTTTCGCCGGCACCGCATGGAGCGAGAGGGCGATTGCCCCCCGCAGCAAGCCCCAGCTGCTCCAGACGATCACGGCAGAGATCATGAGGCTCGCCAACGGATCGAGCCAATGCCAGCCGGTCAACAGAATGCCGGCCCCTGCCGCGACCACCCCGACGGAAACAGCCGCGTCACCCAGAAGGTGCAGGAATGCGCCCCGCACATTGAGGTCACCCTTGCTACCCGCCATGAGCAGCAGCGCCGAGCCGCCATTCACCACGACCCCGATTGCCGCGACCGTCATCACGATGAGACCGGCGACCTCGCCGGGCTCGGCGAGACGCCTGATCGCTTCCCATGCGATAGCACCGGTTGCGACCAGCAGCAGGACGGCGTTCAGGAGTGCCGCAAGGATCGAGGCGGAGCGAAGGCCGTAGGTGTACCGCGCGGTCGGCGGTCTTTGCGCTGCGCTGTGCCCCACCCAGGCGAGGACCAGACCCAGGACGTCCCCGAAATTGTGGCCCGCATCCGCCACGAGCGCTACCGAGCTTGCACGGATGCCGTAGACGATCTGCGCGACCACCAGAGCGATGTTCAGGAAGGTCGCCGCCGCAAATGCACGCCCGAATTGCCGTGGAGCGTGTCCATGCGCGTGATGATCATCCTTGCCCTGCGCGTGGTGGTCGTGATCGTGGATCGCCAATGGCTCCTGCCCTTCCCGCCCGGTCGGCGATCAATCGCCGCGCTTCCCGAATGATTGCCCCGCCTATACGCCGCCTCGACCCTGCCGCCAATGCATGGGTCCCTGTCCGGCCGCTTCGGAGCGCAAGGGCTACTCGAAGGCAAAAATCCGCTTCCAATCCCTTTTCATGTCGACGACGATCCATCCGTTCAGTGAGCTTGCGTCCAGCGCCTTATCGAGACGACCGAATTCGCTGTTTCGATCATAGGCATACTCCCGCTCGCCGTCGGTATGATGAACGATCACCCCGAGACGGCGGCCGCTTGCCTTGGTCGTCCATTGCAGCATTTCGAGATCGCCATCCGAGTTGCCGAGCGCAGCGATCGGGCGGCGGCCGATGTGCTCGTTGATGCCGACCGGCTTGCCGGTCCCATCGTCAATGAAATTTATTTCCGGCAGACGAAACAGAGCCGGGATATCCCCGCGCATCTGGAAGGCGGTCTTGATGCTCGATCCCACTACCTGCTCGGGCGGAACGCCGTAAACCTGCTCGCTCCACGGCCGCATGAATTCAATGCCGCCACCGGACACGATGAACGTCTTGAAGTCGTTCGCCCGCAGATACGCCAGCAGCTCGATCATCGGCTGGTAGACCAGGTCGGTATACGGCCGACGGAATCTCGGGTGGCGTGCGGTCGCAAGCCAGTCCTTGACGACCTGCTCGAACGCCTCGACGGCCATGCCCGAATGGGTCGCCATGATCAGCTCGACCAGGCCGCGCTTTCCCGATCCGGCGAGGGCTTTCATGTCGCCTTCGAGCGCGGCCTTGAACGGCTGCCTCTCAGCCCAGTCAGGGTTGAGCGGCGCCAGCGCCTTCACGCGATCCAGCGCAAAGGCGAGCTGGACGTACATCGGCTGCTCGCACCACAGCGTGCCATCGTTGTCGAACGTTGCGATGCGCCGTGCGGCGGGGACGAAATCGGGCGAGCCCTGGCGGGTGACCGCGGCGACGAAGCTCAGGATCGCTTGCTTGGACTGGCCATCACTCCATGATGGCAGCGCCTCGCCCTGCGCGAGGGCCCCCTGCGCATCGAGCGCCATTCCACCGACGGCCGAAGCAAGCAGCCCAGCCAGCACCGCGCGCCTGTCGACGTGGTCAACCTTGCGCATTTGCGCTATCCCGATCGCAACCTGGGATCGAGCTCATCGCGCAAGGCGTCGCCGAACAGGCTGAAGCCGAACACCGCGAGGCTTATGGCAACACCGGGAAAGACCGCAATCCACGGCGCGCTCTCGGCGTACTCCTCGGCGCCGCCCTGCAGCATGAGGCCCCATGCCGGCGTCGGCTCCTGCACGCCGAGGCCGAGGTAGGAGAGCGAGGCCTCCAGCAGGATTGCCTGCCCGACGAAGGCGGTGATCATGATCAGGAACGGCGCCATCACGTTCGGCACCATGTGGCGCAGGATGATGCGGGAGTGGCTGAAGCCGTTGACCCGCGCGGCGTCGATGTAGGGCATCTCGCGGATGGCGAGCGCCGCCGAGCGCACGACCCGGGCGCAGCGCGGTATGAACGGGATGACGATC
Organism: Xanthobacteraceae bacterium; assembly: GCA_036406655.1. Taxonomy (GTDB): domain Bacteria; phylum Pseudomonadota; class Alphaproteobacteria; order Rhizobiales; family Xanthobacteraceae; genus VAZQ01. The sequence continues at coordinate 3,331 of DASXAP010000045.1, forward strand.
GCGATGATCACGTTCTGCGCTCCGCCGCCGAAGATCGCGATCATCGCCAGCGCCAGGATGATCAGCGGAAACGCCATGAACACGTCCAGAATGCGCTGGAAGATCAGGTCCACCCGACCGCCGAAATACGCGCTGGCGACGCCGAGCACCAGTCCGACGAGCGCTCCGACGAACGACGATACGAAGCCGACCAGCAGCGCCGTGCGGGCGCCATAGATCAGGCGGGACAGCACATCGCGGCCGAATTGGTCGGTGCCGAACCAGTGCTCCAGGCTGGGTGGCTCGTGAAGCTGGTCGAAAGCATTGGCCACCGGATCATACGGCGCGATCGCTTCGGCGAAAACGGCCACGAAGATCATGATGAAGATGACCAGAGCGCCGGCGGCGCCCAACGGATTACGGCGCGAGAATTGCCGAGCCTGTGCCAGCCAGCCGGCGGATTTGGGCCGGCCTGCTGCCTCGACTGGGACCGTAGTGTTACCGACGGCGGTCATCTGGCTGGCGGCCCGGATTTCAATTCATTCATATCGAATGCGAGGATCGATCCACGCATACACGATATCGACGAGAAAGTTCGTCAGCACGAAGATCGCCACGACCAGCATCACCAGCGCCTGCGTCATGGTGTAGTCCTGATTGGTGACCGATGCGACGAACAGCTTGCCGAGACCGTTGAGGTTGAATACCTGCTCGGTGACGACCAGGCCGCCGATCAGGAACGCGAATTCGATGCCGATCACGGTGACCACCGGCAGCAGCGCGTTCTTGAGCGCATGACGGCGGATGATCAGCTTCTGAACCAGGCCTTTTGCGCGTGCCGTGCGCACGTAATCCTCGCGCAGCACTTCGAGCAGCGCCGACCGTGTCATGCGGGTCGCCACCGCCGAATAGCGATAGCCGGTCGCCAGCGCCGGGAAGATCGTCATGCTCAGGTTGTAGAGTGGATCGACCCAGATCGGCACGTACTTGATCGGCGGCATCCAGGACACGCCGAAGAGCGATTTCGAGGTGATGAGGAGACCGAGGATGATGAGGATGCCGAGCCAGAACGACGGCATCGAGATCCCGGCGATGCTGAACGCGCGCACGGCGTAGTCGATCCAGGTGTTCTGCTTGACGGCAGAGACGGTGCCGAGCGGGATCGCGAGCAGGATCGCCGTGATCGTCGCCATGATCGCGATCTGCAGCGACAGCTCGAAGCGCAGCTCGATCTCCTCGATGATCGGCCTGCCGGTCCACATCGACTTGCCGAAATCGAGCCGGATGAAGCCCCAGACGAAGTCGAGGAATTGCATCAGGTAGGGGCGGTCGAGACCGAGCTCGCTGTGGCAGAGCTCGACGGCCCTGGGATCGACGGTCCCCCCTCCGCCCGCCAGGCGCAGGACGCAGATATCGCCCGGAATGAGCCGCAGCAGGACGAACACGAGAACACCGGCGCCCAGCAATGTCGGGATCATCAGCAGCAGTCGCTTGAGGATGTACTGCGACATGATCCCCGGGATTGCGGCCCCTCTCGACCCGCGGCGCCGTCATTCAACTGACGGCGACGCCCGTGCGATGCAGCGCGGAGCGCCTGCAGAGCGGCGCACCGCTGATCCGGGGCCGTTCCGGGCTCCGAGCCGCACCCCCTCCCGCAAGCGGGGGAGGGAGCAGATCGGTCGCGTTGCACCAATATGCATCAATATAACCGGGACATGCTCTAAGCACTCGTTGCGAGTGGCGGTCACTTGTCGAGCCACACGCCGGCCAGGTCCTGGTTCAGGTAGTGACTCGGGCTGATCTTCCAGCCTTTCACGTAGGACCGGTGTGGAACGATACGGTTCCACCACAGCGTCACCGCCGAATGAGCCTCCTCGTCGAGCACGCGCTTCTCGAATGCCAGCATCAGCCTGTGCTGCTCGGCCTCGTCGATGGTGCGATTCATCGAATCGAAGATCTTGTCGAGCTCCCGATCGGTATAGCCGGCATAGTTCTCGTTCGCCCTGTCGACGGAGAGAAACTTGCCGACATCGAGCAGCGGGTTGACGACCGATTGGCAGTTGAACTCCAGCGCCACATCGAAGTCCGATGAGCGGAGCCTTGCATAGAACGGCCCGGTCGGATCCATCTTTTGCTCGACCGTCACGCCGACCTGCCGCCACTGGTCGATCAGCCAGGTGCCGACGATCGTGTACGGCTGGTCGACGGCGCGGTTGGCGAGCGTGAACCTGAGGTTTTCCTGCCCCGCCTCCTTGAGCAGCCGCCTGGCCTCGGCACGCGACTTGTTGATGTCCGGCCAGTAACCGGCAATGGTCTCGAGCTCGGCCTTGGTCGGCGCGAGCGGATGGCCCGGAAAGGAAACCCCGCCGACCGGCTTCACGACGGCGATCTGCGACAGGCTGTGCGAGCCGCCCCAGCGATCCACCGCCAGCGTCAAGGCGCGGCGCACGCGCACGTCATCGAACGGCTTTCGCCTCTGGTTGGGGGTGGCCAGGAGCACGCAGTTCCAGGGGCTCTCCTGCACCGTGATCTCGTTGCCGAGCGCGTTGACGAGGTCGTCACGGCTCTTCGGCGGGAAGCCGCGGAACTCGATGGCGGCGCGGTCGCCGCGGATCGCCTGCACGCGGACGGCCTGCTTGTTGGCGAAGATAGCCTCGAAGCCGTCGAGATACGGGCGATCCTTGACGAAGTAGTCGTTGTTGCGCTCGCCCTTGACGAAGGCGCCGGCCTCGCGGTCGACGAACTTGAACGGTCCGGAGCCCATGACGTTCTTCTCGTACCAGTGGATATCCTGGTCGAGCTTCGCTTTCGAATAGATGAAGTTGTAAGGCGTCGCCAGCGCCGGGATGAAAGCGCCCGACGGATATTTCAGCTTGAACACGACGGTATGGTCGTCCGGAGCGCTCACGCTCTCGACCATGACGAAATAGGCAACGCGGGCGCTGGTCACGCCCTGCGGCGGCCAGATGATCTTCTTGTAGGTCGCCACGACGTCCTGCGCGGTGAGCGGCGTGCCGTCGTGGAACTTCACGCCTTGCCTGATCCTGAAGGTGTAGGTCTTGCCGTCGTCGGTCGGCTTCGGCATCTCCGTGCAGAGATCGCAGACGAAATCCGTGGGCGAGGACGGATTGTCGGGATTGACCTTGATCAGCAGGCTGTAGAACGGCGCAAACGGATGGATCAGCGCGAACGTCGTCTCCCGGTGCCCGTCCCAGCTCGGCGGCTCGTCGGGCACCACGAACGTCAGGATACCGCCCCGCTTCGGGCCTCCCGCAACCGATGGCCCGCCCAGCACGGCCGCCACCGCAACCGCCGTGACGGCAGTCACGATCGGCCTCATCCAGCGAATGATTCTCATGGCTTCCTCCCACAACCGAAGGTGATGTCTTTTGGTCGAAGACCCTCTGTATCGTTGCCTTGTTATTCGTTGTTGATTCGACGCGTTCTCCTCGTTGCCCTCTTCCGAGCCCCGTCAAATCACCGTGCAGGCCACCCAGTGACCCGGCCTCAATTCCCTCAATTCAGGAAGCGTCCTCGAGCATTCGCGGACCGCAAGCGGGCAGCGCGGATGAAACACGCATCCGCTCGGCGGATTGATCGAGCTGCCCACCTCTCCCTTGACGATCCGGTGCGCACGTTTCCTCTCGATCTCCGGATCCGGAATCGGCACCGCTTCCAGCAGCGCCTGGGTATAGGGATGCAGCGGATTGCCGTACAGCTCGTCGCAATCGGCAAATTCTACAATCTTGCCGAGATACATCACTGCGACGCGATGGCACAGGTGGCGGACGACGCTGAGATCGTGCGCGATGAACAAATAGGTCAGCCCGAGCTGCTCCCGCAGGTCCTCCAATAGATTGATGATCTGCGCCTGAATCGACACGTCGAGCGCCGAGATCGCCTCGTCGCAGATGACGAATTCCGGGCGCACCGAAAGGGCGCGGGCGATGCCGACGCGCTGGCGCTGGCCGCCGCTCATCTCGTGCGGATAGCGGTCGGCAAATTTGGGGTCCAGCCCGCACAGGCGCAGCAGCTCCACGACCCGCGCGTCGCGCGCTGCCCGGCTCGGCTCGGTGCAATGCACCTTCATCGGCTCGGAGATGATCTCTCCGATCTTCATCCGCGGATTGAGCGAGCTGTAGGGATCCTGGAAGATGACCTGGATCTTCTGGCACAGCGCGCGCATCGATTTGCGATCGAGATCGGCGAGATTGCTGCCGTTGAACAGAATCTCGCCGCCGGTCGGGCGCTCGAGCCGCAGGATGCAGCGGCCGGTCGTGGTCTTGCCGCAGCCCGATTCGCCCACCAGCCCGAGCGTCTCCCCCTTGCGGATGGTGAAGCTCACTCCATCGACGGCCTTCACATGTCCGACCACTCGAGGGATCAGCGCCCCCTCGAGCACCGGAAAATGCATCTTCAGGTTCCGAATCGTCACCAGATCCGGCGCCGGGGCGGTGCACCCTTCCGGCTGGCGCCGGCGTTCGCGCGCGGCATCGTCCGAGGCGGCCGAAGCCGCGACGACGGCGGCAGCCCCCCGGCCGGCTGCCTCGGTCGATTGCACCACGGTCATGACACCGCCGTCAGCGATGCGGCCACTCTGCCTGCCTCCCAGCACGCCGCGAGATGATTGCCGGCATCGACCCGCTCCAAGGAGGGTGCCTCGCTCGCGCAGCGCGCAGCGGCAAAGCCGCAGCGCGGACGGAAAGAGCAGCCCGCGTCCAGGCGCGAGAGGTCGGGCGGTTGCCCCTGCACCGGGTCGAGCCGGGCCTGACGCGGCCGATCCATGCGCGGGACCGAGCGCAGCAACGCCAGCGTGTAGGGGTGCCGGGGCCGATGATAGATGTCGTGAGCGGCGCCGCTTTCGATGATCTTGCCCGCGTACATGACGTTGATCCTGTCGGCGTAGCGCGCGACGATGCCGAGATTGTGGGTGATGAGGACCAGCGCGACGCCGAGACGCCGCGTCAGATCCTTCATCAGCTCCAGAATCTGCGCCTGGATGGTCACGTCGAGCGCGGTGGTCGGCTCGTCGGCGATGATCAGCCTGGGCTCGCAGCACAGCGCCATGGCGATCATCACACGCTGGCGCATGCCGCCGCTGAAGTGGTGCGGGTACTGCTTGAGGCGACGCTGCGGATCGGAAATTCCCACCATGCCCAGAAGCTCGATCGCCCGCGCGACCGCCTGCGCATGGGTCATGTCCAGATGCTGCTCCAGGGTCTCGGTGAGCTGCCGTTCGATGGTGAGCACCGGGTTGAGCGAGGTCATCGGCTCCTGAAACACCATGGCAATGTCCCTGCCGCGGACCTCGCGGATTTCCTCGTCGCTCAGCCTGAGAAGGTCCCGGTCGCGGAAACGAATGCTGCCGCCGACGATGCGGCCGGGCGGTGCAGCGACCAGCCGCAGGATCGAGAGCGCGCTGACGGACTTGCCGCATCCGGATTCGCCCACCAGGGCGATCGTCTCGCCCGGATCGACGTCATAGCTGATCCCGTCGACTGCCTTAACCAGACCCGCCGCTGAAAAGAAGTAGGTTTGCAGACCCACTATCTCGAGCAGCTTGGACACCGCGCCTCACTCGTCATCAGCATCGAGACACCGACGATTCCTTCGTTCGGTAGGCGACAGCGTCTGGTTGCACTCGATTTTCAAATCTTTTGGCTGCAAGTCAAGCCAATCCGACGGTCGAGGCACTTTGGACCGGGGATCGTCGGCCTTTGCACCCCGGGAACGGGTGGAGTACCTTGCGCTCCCGTTCGAGGAGCTTGCCGATGGTACAGCTACCTTCCGAGGATTCCCTCATAAAGGCATACTGGCAGCCCGGCTGCACCAGCTGCCTCAGGATGAAGGAGTTTTTGACGAAGCACGGCGTTGCCTTCGTGTCGGTCAACGTGCTCGAGGACAGTAATGCCTCGGCCGAGCTGGCAGCCCTGGGCATCCGCTCGGTGCCGGTTGTGCGGCGCGGCAAGGACTGGGCGAACGGACAGGTGCTGCGTGACGTGGCCAGGGTGGCCGGCATTGCCTGGGGCGGGGCGCAGGTGCTGCCCGCACCCGCGCTGGCCGCGCGGCTCATCGACATCCAGATGGCGGCGCAGCGGCTGTTCGCGCAGATCCCGGACGGCACGCTCGACCGCATGCTGCCGCATCGCCCGCGCAGCTACGGCCAGCTCGGCTATCACATCTTCAATATCGCAGATGCCTTCCTGGAGCATGAGGTGCAGGGCCTGCCGCTCGCGGAAGGCGCCTACGGCCGGGTGCCGCCGCCGGAGATGAGCACCAAGGCCGGGATACTGGCCTATGGACAGGACGTGCTGCGGCGATTTCGCGCCTGGTGGACCGGCTCGGGCCGGACCGCCGACTTTTCGCGCAAGGCCCGCGTCTACTACGGCGACGTGACGGTCCACGATTATCTGGAGCGGACCGCGTGGCATTCGGGTCAGCACGTGCGTCAGCTCGTGATGGTGCTCGACATGCTGGGCATCGAGCCGGATCGGCCGCCGAGCAGGGAAACCTTCGCCGGCCTGCCCATGCCCGACAAGGTCTGGGATGACGAGCGGCTGCCGAGCTGATGCGACTGTCGTGCCGTGACCGAACGGAGCAACGGCGAGATTCGCGTGAACGGCCGGAGCTACCGCAAGCCCGCGGCTCCGACCGTCGTCATCTGCTACGACGGCTGCGATCCGCGCTACATCTCGCATGGCGTTCCGGCCGGGCTCTTCCCCAATATCTCCAGGATCATGTCGGAAGGGTTCTTCGCCATCGCCGACGCGGCGATGCCGACATTCACCAACCCGAACAACATGTCGATCGTCACCGGGGCGCCGCCGAAGGTGCACGGCATTTCCGGCAACTACTATCTCGACAGGGCGACCGGCCGCGAGGTGATGATAACCGATGCATCGCTCGTCTCCGCGGGCACCATTCTGGCCGCCCTTGCCGATGCCGGTGTGCGGGTGGCCGCGATCACCGCCAAGGACAAGCTCCGCAAGATGCTCGGCAGCGGGCTCGAGGGGATCTGCTTCTCCTCCGAGCGCGCATGCAGCGCGACAGTGAAGGAGAACGGCATCGATGCGGTCGAGCGATTGGTAGGGCGGCCGACACCGGACATGTACAGCCCCGATCTCTCGCTCTTCGTGCTTGACGCGGGAACGCGGCTGCTGGAGACGCGCCGGGCCGACGTGCTTTATCTGTCGCTGTCGGACCTTGTCCAGCACAGCGCCGGACCCGGCGAGGAGCCGGCGGACACGTTCAATCGCGAGGTCGACAGGCGCGTGGGGCAGCTGCTCGAGCTCGGCGCCATGGTCGCGATCGTGGCCGATCACGGGATGACCGACAAATGCAAGCCCGACGGCCGGCCGCAGGTGGTCTATCTGGAGCAGGCGCTGAACGATCGGTTCGGTCCGGGCTCGGTGCGCGTGATCTGTCCGATCACCGATCCCTTCGTGAAGCATCACGGGGCGCTCGGATCCTTCGTGCGCGTATATGCAAGGGGCTCGGTGCCGGTGCAGGCCTTGATGGACGCAGCCGCGCGGATTCCCGGCGTGGCGCTGGTTCTCGACGGGGAAAGCGCGGCCGCGCGCTATGAGATGCCGCGCGAGCGGGAAGGCGATTTCGTGGCGATGGGCGATACCTACACGGCGATCGGCTCGCGGCCGGACGAGCACGACCTCGCCGGGCTGACCGGCTGCCGGCTGCGCTCGCATGGCGGCCTCACCGAGCAGCCGGTTCCCTTCATGTTGTCGCGGCCCTTGAACGCGGCCTACCGTGCCATCGCGGACGCGCGCCGGCTGCGCAACTTCGACGTCTTCGAATTCGCGTTGAACGGCACTGCATAGCGCGGGTCCCGGGCGCGGCGCAACGCACCGCCTCCCCGGCGCGAAGCGGTGCGCTGCAACGACTGTGTGCGCAACTGCGGTGGCGGCTGTCTCACAATGTCGCGCGCATGCGCCGCACGAAGGGATACGGGGGAAGTCATGGAGGCAGCGGCTCCGTGCCGCGATCGAGGACGTCGAGGTACTTGCGGTAAGCAAAGACGCGACGCCGTTGCTTCCCCGTCACCTCTCGCACGATGCCTAGATCGACCAGGTGCTCGAGCGACTTCCCGACGGTGGGAAGCGAGAGCTCAAGCTCCCTGGATGCGGCCTGGATCGTGATGAGCGGCCGGCGTTGCATCAGGTCGTGGACACGAAATGCAGAGGCGGCACTGCGTCCGAGCGTTTGGATGGTCGCACGGTCTCGGTCGAACAACCCCATGATCTCGCGGGCGGTGTCCACCGCTTGTGCTGCCGTGTCTCGCACCCCCGTCAGAAAGTAGTCCATCCAGGCTTCCCAAGCCCCGCTGTCGCGGACTTCCTGGAGGAGACGATAGTAGTCGGCCCGGCGGGCCTTGAAGTAGAGGCTGAGATACAGGATGGGCTCACGCAGCGCGCCGGCATCGCACAGCATGAGCGTGATCAAGAGACGCCCGAGACGTCCATTGCCGTCGAGAAACGGATGGATCGTCTCGAATTGCACATGCGCGAGCCCCGCCTTGATCAGGGGCGCGAGTTGCGGATCGTCCGCATGCAGGAACTTCGCGAACGCATCAAGGCACTCGTTCAGCCGGTCGGGCGGCGGCGGGACAAACAGGGCGTTCCCAGGACGCGTGCCGCCGATCCAGCTCTGCGAGCGGCGGAACTCCCCGGGTTGCCTGCTCGCGCTCCGGCCGGAGTGAAGGAGAATGGCGTGCACCTCGCGGACCAGACGAAGCGAGAGGGGGAATCCCTCGCGCATTCGCTTGAGCCCATGCTCTATCGCCGCAACGTAGTTCGAGACCTCGGCCACGTCGTCGAGCGGCACGTGGGGAATCTCGTCGCTTTCAAACAGGAGGAGATCGGACAGCGACGACTGCGTGCCCTCGATCTGCGAGGACAGCAGGGCTTCCTTGCGCACATACATGTAGAGGAACAGCGGCGTGGACGGCAGGATCGTGGTCACGCCGTCGAGCCGCCCGACGGCGCCGCGGGCGGCGTCGTAGAGGGTGAAGAGCGCCCGAAGGTCGAGCGGGGGAGTCGGCGGGAGCGGCGGGGGCAGGAATGCGCGCACGCGCTCGCCGCCGGCCGTGGTCTCGACGAGCTGGCCCAGACGGCTCGGCTCTGTTCCGCCCATGTTCTCGGATCCTTTAATTAGGGCGCGAGGTTACTAAAGGATAGGCCACTTTTCTTTAGTTACGAAGGGCTCTAATTTCATGCGGGTCAGCGAGGAAACAATGAAGCAACTCATCCTGGTCCTGGCGCTGCTTTGCTCGGGTGCGATGGTCGCTCACGCGCAAGACGCAATCCCCGATCTCAAGGGCACCTGGACGGGCAAGGGCAAGGTGATCGTCTTCGGCAATGGACCCCATCATCCCGGTTCGCAGTCTCCGTCCGACCCGCCGCGCGTGCGCGAGATCGAGACGACGCACACCGTCGAAGGCCAGGACGGCCGCGTCGCCTGGGGCCGCTCGTCGTCGGCGGTCGCGGACACCAGGGAGCCGTTCGCCTGGGCGATCGGGAGCGACAACAAGACCATCATCGGCGCCGATCTCGACGGCTATTTCCACATCACGCTCGTCTCGCCCGATCGCATGCAGAAATGCTACGTCCACAATGGCGTGAGCCCGTCGCGCTCGGTGGTCGCGACGTGCTACTTCATGGACCGGAAGCGCTAGACGGCAGGCCGCCGCCACGGCGAGGCGCTGAGCTGAGATCGTGAACGCCGTTGACGCAACCGGGACGGGCAGAGCAGGCCACCATGGACAAGATCAAGCTCGCTTCGACATCGGCGCTTCGGCTTGCGCGGCAGCTGCCTCGGTACGCGGCGCTGGCCACGACGCTTCTTTTGCCGGATGCCGGGGCCTATGCGCAGCAGCCGCAACAGCTTCCGCAGGCGCGCATCGTGGTGACGGGCGAAGGCAGCGTCAACGTGACGCCGAGCTACGCGCAGATCAGCGCCGGTGCGACCACGCGGGCCAGGACGGTGAAAGAAGGGATCGAGGCCAATTCCAGGCTGATGGCCGCCATCATTGCCGCGCTCAAGGACGCGGGCATCGCCGAGAAGGACATCCAGACCGCGCGCTTCTCGATCCAGCCGGTCTATGCACCGCAGGAGCCGCGCACGGAGCCGAAACTCTCGGGCTACAGCGTCTCTAATCTGGTGCACGTGACCATCCGGGAGATCGGCAAGGTCGGCGACGTGCTCGACCGCCTCGTCGCCGCCGGCGCCACCAACGTCACCAATGTGGCGTTCCTGGTCGCCGATGCATCGACGGCACTCGACCAGGCGCGCGAGGCCGCGATGGCCGACGCACGGCGCAAGGCCGAGGTCTACGCGAAAGCGTCGGGGCTGCGGCTCGGCCGGGTCGAGTGGATCACCGAGGACGCCGGCAGCGGGCCGCCGCTGCCGGTGACGGCGCGCGCGGCGGCCGCGCCGGTGCCGATCGCGAGCGGTGAGGACACGCTTCGGGTGCGGGTCGTCGTCGGCTTCGATATCGCGCGATGACCGGGCGTAATGACTTCAGCGTTGCTTCTCGTCCTTGTGCACCGCTTGCATTGCGCTGCCTCGCACGAGCCTGGTTCTGACCTCTTTGGCGCACCAAGCACGTTCCCGGGAGCGTCGAGGCCGCCGAGTGAACGGTTGCATGTCGCAGGCGTGCCGCACCCGTATGCCGGGGAGCAACGCCGCCTATGTGGCCGAATCATGCAGCGGACATCGGCAATGACCGGACATATAATATGGTCATGAAGCAGCTGTCGGCATCGAAAGTTCAAGGAGCAATGCCTCGCACTGCTCGACCGCGTGGATCCGGAAGGAATTGTCGTGACGAAGCGCGGCAAGCCGGTGGCCAAGCTCATTCCGTTTGGCGCCGATTCGGCCGACCTGATCGGCTCGCTCAAGGGCAAGCTCAGGATCAAAGGTGAGGTCCTCTCCACCGGAATCAGGTGGGGTGCTGAACGTTGATACGCACGTTCTCCAAGGCGGAAAAAATGGGCGCTATGTCCGGATCCGCCGCAATCTGCTTCGCAATGTGCCGATCGGTTGTCGCTGCCACATGCCGCCAATCGACCTTCGAGAGGTCGAGGTCAGCCCTCGTGCCCCGCACGATAGGCATCACGCTCTCTCCTGTCAGCCGCGTACAGTCATCCGGCGCCGTCGATCTTGCGCGCAGTGAGGCTCAGGAACAGCATGGCGCCGTAAAACGTGCCGTTTGCCACCCGCCGCTGCGCTTCGCGCTCGAAGCCGTCGACCAGCATCTGTCCGATCTCTCCGGTCCGGCTGGCCGCCATGGTGCCGCGCGAGAGCAGGCTCAGCAAATAGTCGGGACGCGTCGTCTGCACGTAGCCGTGCGCCTCGAGCGATTGCACGCAGAACCCGGCTGCCCCGGCAAGGGCGGGCAGGCATCGCATGATGTAGGGTGCGTGCACCATGTTGCGCAGCACTGCGCCGACCGCCGACTGCAGCGGATCGCCGTCGAACAGCGCCAGCGTCAGGGTTGCGAAATCGCCGTCGAAAATTACGAGCTGGCCGCCCGGCTCGAGAACTCGCCAGGCTTCGGACAATGCGCTCTCCGGGTCGAGCAGATGCGAATAGACGGTGTGGGCAATCACCAGATCGAACGCGGCGTCCGGCTGGCCGGTCGCGGCTGCATCGGCGACGGCGAAGGACACCCGCGGCTCGTGCTTGAACGTCTCGCTCGCCATCCCGACGAAAAAGGAGGATGGGTCGATTCCGATCAGTGCTGCAGGTCTCAGGTGCTGCAGGATGAGCTTCGTGGCAGCGCCGTTGCCGCAACCGACCTCCAGCACGCGGCCGCCTCGGACAGGAATTCCTGCCATGTAGCGCGCGCAAATCGATTGCATGGCCGGCTCGGCCGCGCGCACGTCCATCGACCTCGCGATTGCGTCGAGCACCTCGGACGGTTGCTGTTCGATGCGGGTGAGCAGATCAGCCAAGCGGCGCGCCCTCCGCTCACCAGGCGCCGGCAAGGCCGAGGTGCTCGAAGGCCTCGCGTCGGAGCTCGGCCAAACGCGGATCGCCGCGGTGACGCGGATACGGCCGCTCGTTCACGATCTCGGCCCTGACCCGTGCCGGCCGCTCGCTCAGCACGACGACGCGGCTGGCCAGGAACAAGGCCTCTTCCACGTCGTGAGTCACCAGAAGCGCGGTGAAGCCCGCGTGCTGCCACAGCGACACCAGCTCACCCTGCATGGCGATGCGCGTCAATGAATCGAGCTGGCCGAGGGGCTCGTCGAGAACCAGAAGCCTCGGATCGTTGACCAGCGCCCGCGCAAGGGCTGCGCGTTGCGACATGCCGCCGGAAAGCTGGTGGGGATGGGCGTTGGCAAAACCGCTGAGACCGACCAGGCGCAGCGCATCATCGATGCGTTCGCGATGGGTCGCAAGCAGCCCGCGTGCCTCCAGGCCCAGCGCAACGTTGCTCCACACCGTCCGCCATGGATAGAGCGTGGGATCCTGAAAGACGACGATCCGTGACGGACCCGGCCCGGCAATCGCCTCCCCGTCCATGAACACGCTGCCGATGCTGGGAAAGTCGAGGCCGGCGACCAGCCGCAGCAAGGTCGACTTGCCGCAGCCGCTCGGCCCCAGGATCGCAACGAACTCTCCGGGATCGATGCGAAGGCTGATGCGCTCCAAGACCGGCAGCGGGCGTCCCTCCAGCTCGAAGCAATGGCTCACCTCGCGAATCGCCAGGCTGGCGCCGCGGACCGGAAGATCGTCGGTCGAACGCGCTCTTTCCGACAAAGCGCCGGGCGCTACCATCGCACCAGCCCTTTCTGCCAGGACAACAGCCGGTCGCGCAGACGAAACAGCAGGGTGATCAAGCCGGAGAAGACCAGCGCCATGATCAGCAGCGCCGCATACATGTTGGCGTAGGCAGCCCATCCCTGCGCCCATTGCAGGTACCAGCCGAGGCCCGCTTTCACGCCCAGCATCTCGGCGACGACCAGGACGGCGAACGAGTTGCCGAGACCCATGAACAGCCCGACGAACACGTGCGGCATGGCTGCCGGGATGGCGACCTTGAGAACGAGAAAGCGTTGGCTTGCGCCGAGCGTGCGGGCGATGTCGTAATAGGCGCTGCTCACGCTGGCGACGCCCGACCAGGTGAGGACGGTGACCGGGAACCCGGTCGCGAGCGCAATCAGAAACGTGCTGGCCATCCGGCTCGAAGGAAAGATGAAAAACGCGAGCGGCAGCCAGGCGGTCGCCGGCAGCGGCCCGACGAGCCGCAACAGCGGATGAATCCAATAACCGACGGCGCGCGACCAGCCGATGGCCGTTCCGACCCCGAAGCCGACTACGGCGCCCAGAAGACAGCCGCCCGCTAACAGGGACAACGAAGCGAGGACGCCTTCGCCGAGGCGGGCCCAATCGTCGACTACGACCTCCAGGAGAGCCTGTGGCGGAGGGAAGAACGGCAGCGGGAGGAGGCCGAGCTTCGCCGTAACCGCCTCCCAGGCGCCGAGAGACAATGCGAGCGCCAGGACCCAGGGTGCCAGATGCTGCATGCGTCGCATGCCGGCAAATCTGGTGCCGGCAAAGGCGGCGGATGCGTAGGCGACCGCAAGCACCGCGAAGGCAGCGGCGAGCTCGCCGGTGCAGGCCCAATCGGCCGCCGGCTGATCGGGCCACAGGGCAGTGAGGGCGGCCGTTGCGAGCCACGCCACCGCCGCCGATCCACAGATGCACAGTGGACGGGCAGAGCTCGGATGCGCCTCGTCACCCGCTATAGACACTTCGCTCAATCGACCGATGGCGGAGCTCGTCACGGCCGCTGCCCGCTCAGCTCAGAATGTCCACATACACCCGCTCGGCGAACCTTGCCGTATCGGTGCTGCGCTTCATCACGTTGACTTGCTTGAGCTCGTCCGCGTAGAGCGAGATCTGCCGCTTGAGCGCCGCCCCGACCGGATGATTGTGATGCGTATGGCTTGCCAGCATGGCGGCGAGCTCTTCCAGCGGGCCTTTGCCTCCATAGGCCGAGTAAACGGCGGCGGCATCGGCGGGATCGCGGGCGACCATCTCGCCGGCCTCGAGCACGGCTCGGGTCAATGCGCCTGCCACTGCCCGCTCGTTGCGGACGAGGCTTCCGCGGATGGCGAGGACGCAGCAGATCCGGTCGGCGAACTCCCCGGACAGGTTCGTCAGCACCTCGTTGAGCCTGCCCTGCTTGAGCCAGAGATAGGTGCGCGGGTCATTGTCGGCGAGCGCCTGCACCTCGCCCTTCTCGACGGCGAGCGCAAGCAGATCGAGCGGGTATTGGCGCCAATCGACGTCCTTCACCGGGTCGATGCCGTTCTTGGCGAGCACGATCGAGCAGAAGTTCTTCGCCGGGCTCGCCTGGTCGCTGACGGCAATGGACCTGCCGCGCAGCGATTCCAGGCTGGTGATCCCGGCGGACCTGGACCCGAGCAGCCGAATGCAGCCGCCGTGCACGCCGGCGGCGATGCGAACATCGAATCCCTGCTCCAACGGCTTGAGCCAGCGCAGGGCCATGCCGATGCCTGCATCCGCCTTGCCGGTCGCGATCGCTTCGAGCAGCTGCTCCGTCGAGCCGCCGAAATTGACGAAGTCGACATCGAGGTTGTGCCTGGCAAAGGCTCCTCGCTCTTTTGCGACGGGCCCCGCTATGGTGCAGATCGACGATGCATTCCACGCGAGCGTGAGCGCACGCGGCGCCCCCGATGGCCTTTCCCCGGCCATGGCCGCGCGGCACAGGGGAAGCCCGCCGGGCGGGCCGGGAAAAGAATCGCCGCGCAAGGCCGTGAGCGCGCGGGCGGCGCCGATCGTCGCGAGCGGCATTGCCGCCCCGAAGGCGCCGGCAAAGGCGAGCACCGTGCGGCGGCAGGGGCGAGGCTGCGACGATTCGGCCACTTCGGGCCGTCGGCTGGTTTCGCCGGTTTCCATGATGCTCCTCCGGGATCTCACGCGATCACAGCGACGCGGTGGCACGAAGGCGCTCGACTCGCGCCATCTCGGCTCGCGTCGCCGGGCGAAGATTGGTGGGGAGGCGGACCGATGTCCAATGCATAATTCTGCTAGTGTCACATGCCGGCGCGGCATACATTGCCCCGATGGACCTCAAGCGCCTGCGAACCTTCGTCACCGTCGCCGAGCTGGGCACCGTCTCGAAAGCCGCGGTCCGCCTGCGCGTCGGCCAGCCTGCCCTTTCCCGGCAGCTCGGCGACCTTCAGCAGGAGCTGGGGCTCCGGCTCTTCGACCGGCTCGGCCGCGGTCTCGTCCTGACGGCAGAAGGCGAGCAGTTCCTCGCCGACTGTCGCCGTGCATTCGCTCATGTCGATACGCTGCGCGAGCGGGCGGAAGTGCTCCGGCGTGGAGACAGGGGGGTGCTGAAGGTCGCCGCCCCACCGCACACGATCGAGAGCATCCTGCTGATCTTCCTGCCTCGATATGTCGAACGGTTTCCCAACGTGCACGTAAAGCTGAGTGAAGCCCTCGGTCGCGAGCAGACTCCCATGCTTGAGCGCGGTGAGGTCCATGTCGGTATCAGGCATGACCAGGGCGATCCGCGCTTCGAGAGCCGCGAACTGCCGGCGGACGAGGTTCTGGCCGCCTTCGCTCCGTCGCTCGAAATCTCCGGTGTCATCGATGTCGGTCGACTCGCGTCATATTCGTTGCTGTTGCCGGATCCGGGTTATTCCATTCGCAGGCTGTTCGACGCCGCCTGCCGTCTCGCGGACATCGAGCCCGATATTCTGCTCGAGAGCCGGGCGCCGCACACCTTGCTTGCGCTGGCGGAGGCCGGGCAGGGGGTGGCGATCATCACATCCCTGCTGCGAACGGATCGGTACAATCTGCGCATCGCGCGCGTCACCCATCGCCGCAAGCCGATTCGAGAGCGATTTGCAATTCAATGGGACAAGCGCCGCCCCCTGCCGCCGTACGCCGTGAGCTTTTGCGATGCGCTCGAGGGTTATATGCGTGAAGTGCTTCCGATCACGCATCCCACCGACGGCAGGATTGGAGGCACGCGCAAACGTTCCGCTCCTGGAAGATCGCGCAAGCGGCTTGGCGGCGGCCACTAGCCGCGAGCATCCCGACCACGGCGCATTTCCGAGGGCGTGAGGCCGTAGCAACGCCTGAAGGTGCGGTTGAAGTAGGACAAGTCGCCGAAACCTGCGTCGAACGCAATCGACGCAATGCTGCGACCCGCCGAGCCCGGGTGTGTCAACATCCGCCGCGCGCGCTCGAGCCGGCGGCCCACGACGAACTGCGAGAATGACGTTCCTTCGGTCTCGAACAGCTTGCGGACGTAGCTTTCTGATATCTTGTGGCGCCTTGCCACCGCGCCGGGTGAAAGACCGCCAGTCGTGAGGTGCGCTTCGATTTCACCTTTGATGGCGCGGAGCCGGGCCGCACGGATACCACGCCCCTCGGCAACTGCGGTTGCGTCACGCGTGGCGCCGAGTGTGACGGCGATGAGATCGCAGAGTTGCGCCGCCACGAGCCGTCGCATCTGCGGGATCGCGAGCGCTGGATCGCCGAACACGGCATCGACGTAACTTCTCAGCAGGTTCAACATACCGGTGCCGCGCGGAATTCGACACAGCACGGCTTCGTCGACATCGGGCACGAGTGGGCTGAGCGCGGAGCGCGGCAGGCGGACGACGCGATGATCCACGAGGCTTGGACGGCTGATGGTGCGTGAGACCGAATAGCTGAGCAGCATCGCATCTCCGTCACGCAACGTCGTCTCGCTGCGCCCCCCCGTGACGAGACTGAGCCCGCTCAAATTCATGTGAAAGCTGAAATCATCGTCGCCGTCGCCACTGTCGCGGCGTGCATGCTCGTGCTGGACACCCTGCACCGTGCCCGACAGGAGACCAAGATCCGGAAACCTGCAAAGCGCAAAGTCGATGCCGCAGGCAAGGTCCGGCAGCGGCTTGAACGACACCCAGGTCACGCCGCGCTCATGCAGCGACTCCACGTCGCTGGACTGCGCCTGCACCTGCACATGATCGGCGGTACCCATGCTCATCTAGACCTGGCAGCGTCCCGGAAGGTCACTAAGCCAGAGCCGGCGCAGAGTCCCGTCCAGTCCGTGCAGCATTCCCGCTGGGTCCAAGCCGGAGGCGGCATATC
>DASXAP010000046.1:0-5403 GCA_036406655.1 Xanthobacteraceae bacterium
CAACAGGAGGCGATGGGTATCGCGCGCGCCGAGCGCGCGCTCCACCCATCCTACGCGGGGCTCGGCTCCGGATTCCGCGGCGCAGCGGGCGCCTCAGGCGCGATGGTAGGGGTGCCCGGACAGCACGGTGACGGCGCGATAGAGCTGCTCCAGCAGCATGATGCGGGCGAGCTGATGCGGCCAGGTCGCGGCGCCGAAGGCGAGCGCCAGGGCCGCCTTCTCGCGCAGCATCGGCGCGAGCCCGTCGTGGCCGCCGATGATGAAGACCGCGGCGGACCTGTTCCGGCTGCGCCACTCCTGCAACCGGCCGGCTAATGCCGCGCTGTTCACGTTCTCGCCTCGTTCATCCAGGGCAACGAGCATCGCACCATCCGGGACGAGATTGGCGATTGCGATCGATTCTTCGAGCATGCGGCGGGCGGCGTCGCCGGCCCGGCTTTCCCTGACCTCGATTATCTCGAACGCCTGCAGCCCGACCGCCCGTCCGGCGTCGGCGGCCCGCTTCCGGTAACGCTCGGCAAGCTCCCGCTCCGGGCCCTGCTTCAACCGGCCGACGGCGGCAACCATGATCTGCATGCGGGACAGTTGGCACGAGCCGCGGATCGGCTCAAGCCACCGCTGCGGCTTCCCCGGATCGGGCCCGTGTGCCGCGGCCGGCCGGTGCCCGCTATCTTGCGTCAGCTTGCCCGGCGCTCGCTCGAACGCCCCGGAGCCCACATTTTTTCGAGGTTGTAGAAGCTGCGCACTTCCGGGCGGAAGACGTGAATGATCACGTCACCGGCATCGATCAGCACCCAGTCGCAATGCGGCATGCCTTCCACGCGCGCATCCGGCACGCCGGCGCGGGCGAGGTCTTCCAGCAGCCGGTCTGCGACCGCGCCGACATGGCGCGCCGATCTGCCGGAGGTGACCACCATGGCATCGGCAATCGTCGATCGTCCGGTAAGGTCGATGGTGACGGTGTCCTCCGCCTTCATGTCGTCAAGGCGGGCAAGGAGCAAACGAAGGATCTCGTTCGCGTCGGGACGCACTTTGGATTTGGGCGGGCCGCGGCGTGCGTCGGCACGGGAGAGTGCAGGTGTTGCCAGGGTTCCTTTCCTTTCGCTGCATTCGCCCCCGCGCGACGCGGGAGCATGCCGAAGATAGGCATGGCGGGTTAATGGTTTCAACCGGCCGCCGTTCCGAAACTGCCATACTGTGGCTGTTTGGCATCGGTTCTCTGCCGCGCCGCCCTCAGCGCCGTCGACGAAAGCGGGGATTTCAACCCGTGCAGGTAAACCCAGGCCGGCGGGCGCCGGTTGGCCAACGACTTCGCCGCCCTCTCCGGGATTCGTGCGCCCGCCATCGCCTGTGCTGCGGCGCTGCCCGTGGCATAAAGGCTCGGTCCCAGCCGATCGACCACGGCAATCGGCACCAGCGCGGCTATGCCATCCCATTTCTGCCAGCGATGAAAGCTGCGCAGGTTGTCGGCGCCCATGATCCACACGAAGCGCACGCCCGGACAGTGGCGCCGCAGGAAGACGATCGTCTCGTAGGTGTAGCGGGTGCCGATCCGCGCCTCGATGTCGGTGATCTCGATCCGCGGATGGCGCACCAGGGCGCGCGCGGCAACGAGCCGCTCCCGCAGCGGCGCGAGCCCGCGCGTGTCCTTGAGCGGATTGCCCGGCGTCACCAGCCACCACACGCGATCGAGTTCGAGCCGCTTCATCGCCAGCAGCGAGGCGCCGAGATGCGCGTCGTGCGGCGGATCGAAGGTGCCGCCGAACAGGCCCACTCGCATCCCGGGCCGGTGCGGGGGGAGGCGAACGTCGCCGCCAGCGCGGGCGTGCTCCTCGCTCGCAGGCGGCGGGCGATCGTCGCTGCCCCCGCTCGTCATGCGGAGCACGATCGCGCGGCCTCGCTCACGGCCTGATCTGCCCGGTCCCGCGAACGCGGTACTTGAAGCTGGTGAGCTGCTCGACGCCCACCGGCCCCCGCGCATGAAATCGGCCGGTTGCAATGCCGATCTCCGCGCCGAACCCGAACTCGCCGCCGTCGGCGAATTGCGTCGAAGCGTTGTGCAGCACGATCGCCGAGTCGACCTCGCGGAGAAACTTCTCCGCCGCCGCCTTGTCGGCGGCGACGATGGAGTCGGTGTGGTGGGAGCCATAGCGCTCGATATGCGCAATCGCCGCATCCACCCCGTCGACCAGCCTGGCGGAAATGATCGCGTCGAGGTATTCGGTCGACCAGTCTTCCTCCGTTGCCGGCCGCACGCGCGGATCGATCGCGCGCGTTGCCTCGTCCCCGCGCACCTCGCAACCGGCGTCCAGCAGCATGCCGACCAGCGGTGCGAGATGCGTCCCCGCCGCTGCCCGGTCGACCAGCAGGGTCTCGGCCGCGCCGCAGACGCCGGTGCGGCGCAGCTTGGCGTTCAGCACGACGGCCTTGGCCATGGCGAGGTCGGCCGACCTGTCCACATAGACATGGCAGATGCCTTCGAGGTGGGCGAACACCGGGATCCGCGCTTCGGCCTGCACGCGCGCGACCAGGCTCTTGCCGCCGCGCGGCACGATGACGTCGATCGTGCCGCCGAGCCCGCCGAGCATCATGCCGACCGCGGCGCGGTCGCGAACCGGCAGGAGCTGGACTGCGGCATCGGGCAGGGCCGCGCGCCGCAGCCCTTCGGTGAGGGCGGCATGGATGGCGCGATTGGAACGATGGCTCTCCGAGCCCCCGCGCAGGATCGAGGCATTGCCCGCCTTGAGGCAAAGCGCGGCGGCGTCGGCGGTCACGTTCGGCCGGCTCTCGTAGATGATCCCGACCACGCCGAGCGGCACGCGCACCCGCTCGATGGTCAAGCCGTTCGGCCGCGTCCAGCGCTCGGTCACGGTGCCGACCGGATCGGGAAGCTGCTCCACCGCTTCGATGCCGGCGGCCATCGCGCTGACCCGCCGCTCGTCGAGCGCGAGGCGGTCGAGGAAGGCGGCGGTCGCGCCGGAGGCCCTGCTCTCGGTCACATCCTGGGCGTTGGCGGCGAGGATATCGGCTGCATGTCCTCGAACGGCGGCGGCCATGGCGGCGAGCGCCCGGTTCTTCCGGGCCGTGCTCGTGAGCGCGAGCGCCCGGGCGGCGGTCCTCCCCGCAGCGCCGATGTCCTGCATGAGGCCGGCAATATCGGGCCCGTCGACGGTCTTGAGCGGGGCGGACATGGCGAAACCCGTTTCCTGGCCATTGTCCTATCATGTCCAGAGAACAGAGGACAGACGACGGAGGACGGAGGACAGAGCAGAGCTCATCCGTCCTCTGTCGTCTGTCGTCCGCCGTCTGGTTCACGCCCGCAGGGCCGAGAGCATTTCCTCGATGTATTCGTCGCCCGTGGCGATCACCAGCATCGCCGCATGCGGCCGCAGCGCCGCAAGCGTCTGCGAAAGCTCCTCGTTGGTGCGCTGCTCGCTGCCGGTGATCAGCGCCATGCTCATCACCTTGCGTGCCGAGCAGGCCTCGCCGATGACCGCGGCGGCCTGTGCGCCGCTTCCGGCGGTCGAAACCATGACTACCAGATCGGCGGAGCTCACCTCCTCGACCAGAGCCTTGGTGCGCCCGGCGAGGTCGTTGAGCCAGGCCTTGACCGACCAGCCCTCGCCGCCGCGCGCGGCCGCGTCGAGGTTGGGCGAGGCGAAGAACACCGCCCGCTGCCACGCCCGCTCCGCCGCTCGCTTGACCACCCGTTCGCTCTCCCGATCGAGCGCGATCACCTTGACCGCGCGCGGCTGGGAATTGGGATAGTCGATGCGGAACCGCGCCTCGGCGGCCGAGCTCATGCGCGCGCTTTCGCTCTCCATCACTGCGCCTCCGCGCGCTTTGCATGGCGCTCCGCCATGCCGCATCTTGTCCTTCGGGGGAGAAGTGGCATCTTCGCCCAGCCGGCGTCAACGAGGAGCCAGGCAATGTCCGACCCTGCGCGCATCGACCTCTGCGGCGCGGCCGAGGTCCCTCCCGGCACGGCGCTCAAGGTCGAGGCGGGGGAGCTCTCGCTCGCCGTGTTCAACATCGGCGGCGAGTTCCATGTCACCGACGATGCCTGCACCCATGGTCCCGGCTCGCTCTCGGAGGGCTACGTCGAGGGCGACGTGGTCGAGTGCAACTTCCACGGCGGGCAGTTCAACATCAGGACCGGCGAGGTGGTGTCGCCTCCCTGCATGGTGCCGATCAGGACCTACAAGACTCTGGTCGAGAACGGCCGCGTGCTGATCGAGCTCGCCTGAATCCCGGGCGGGCGCGGCGAGGGAGCCTGGACGAAACCGAAAGGATGCGCCGATGAAGGTCATCTGCACCAACGGCCTCAAGACGGTGATGCTCGAGCTTGCCCCCGCCTTCGAGCGCACGACCGGGACCAGTGTCGCCATCACCTGGGGCGCCACGCAGAGCCTCGTCAAGGACGTCGAATCCGGGCTCGCCGCCGATATCGCCATCCTCACCGCCGAGGCCATCGACGAGCTGATTGCGAGCGGTAGGGTCGCGCCCGGCAGCCGGACCGATCTCGCCCGCTCGGGCATCGGGCTTGCGGTGCGTTCGGGCGCCGGGAAGCCGGACATCGGCTCCCCGGAGGCGCTGAAGCGGGCCTTGCTCGCCGCCCGCTCCGTCGCCCATTCCAGGGCCGGCATGAGCGGGCTCTATTTCCCTACCGTGCTGGCGCGGCTGGGCATCGCCGAGGCGATGCGGGCGAAGATCGTGCTGCCGGAGGCGGGCACGCCGGTGGGCGAGCTCGTCGCCAAGGGCGATGCGGAGATCGGCGTGCAGCAGATCAGCGAGCTCTTGCCGGTCGCCGGCATCGAGATCGTAGGCCCGCTGCCCGCCCCGCTGCAGAAGGTCACGACGTTCTCGGCGGGGCTGATCGCGGCAGCCGGGCAGCCGGACGCGGCAAGGGCGTTCCTGCGGTTCATCGCGGAGCAATCGCGGCCGTTGCTGAGGGCGAGAGGGCTCGAGCCGCCGGCATAGGCGTCGGCGCGCTTTTCCATCCCGGGGGAGAATGCGTGCGGGCGCCGCTCAGCGGTGCTGGGTGATGGTGTCGACGAGCGCGGGACGCCCCTTCTTCACCTCCGCCAGCGCGCGCTCGAGCGCCGGCCGCACGTCCTGCGGCCGCTCGATCGGACCCTCGCCGTGGCAGCCCATCGCCCGCGCGAGCGCGGCGAAATCGGGCTCCGGCCCGAGCAGATCCATGCCGATATGCGCCTTGCCTTCGTCGGTGCCGCGCAGCCTGGCGATGCGGATCTGGTGCTCCCAATCGTTGTAGTAGGCGCGGTTGTTGTGCATGACGATGAGGATGGGAATGGCGTGCTTGGCGGCGACCCAGAGCGCACCCGCATCGAACATCAGGTCGCCGTCGGGCTGGATGTCGACGACGATTCGTCCGCTGCCCTT
>DASXAP010000047.1:0-5733 GCA_036406655.1 Xanthobacteraceae bacterium
CGAGCGGGGGAGAGTCGGCCTGCTCGAGAAGCTCAATGCCCAAGGGGCGCTGAAATCGGACACCACCTACATCCACTGCTGCACGCTCAACGATACCGAGTGGAAGCTGATCCGCGATACCGGCGGCACCATCTCGATCGCCGGCTATGTCGAGACCCTGATGGGCCACGGCAATCCGCCGATCCAGAAGATGCTCGATCTCGGCATGAAGCCGAGCCTCAGCGTCGACGTGGAAACCTCGGTGCCGAACGACTTCTTCAATCAGATGCGCTCGGTTTTCACCCAGCAGAAGAACGAGGTCTGGGAGCGAAGGCTCGCCGGGGACCAGAATCCGCCGAAGTTCCTCACGGTGCGCGACATGCTGGAATTCGCCACGATCGAAGGCGCTCGCGCCAACGGCCTGGACAAGAAAGTCGGCGCACTCACGCCGGGCAAGGAGGCCGACATCATCTTGCTGCGCCACGACATGCTCAACGTCATGCCGATGAACAACGCGGTAGGCGCGGTCGTCACCAGCATGGGGCCGCAGAACGTCGACACCGTGCTCATCGCCGGCAAGGTGATGAAGCGCAACGGTCAGCTCCTCGGTGTCGACCACGCCCGTCTCGTGCGGCTCGGCAATGAGGCACGCGACCGGCTTTATGCCAACGCCAAGGTCCGCAATACCCGCCTCTGAGGGCACCGTGCCGGGGCGGTCGCCCGCCGTGCCGGGCCGCGCGATGGTGCTGGAGGCGCCGCGCACGCCGCTCCTCATGCGCGAGCGCTCGCCGGGCGAGCCGGCGGCGGGTGAGATCCTGCTCGAGGTTGCCGCCTGCGGGGTGTGCCGGACCGACCTGCACGTGGTCGACGGCGAGCTGCCCGAGTCGAAGCTGCCGCTGGTCCCGGGTCACGAGATCGTCGGCCGGGTGGCAGCGCTGGGCGGCGGCGTCGCCGGGCTGGAGATCGGGCAGCGGATCGGCGTGCCGTGGCTGGGGCACACCTGCGGGGCCTGCCGTTACTGTCGCGTCGGGCAAGAGAATCTGTGCGATCATCCGCTGTTCACCGGCTATACCCGCGACGGGGGCTATGCCAGCCACGCGCTCGCTGATGCGCGCTACTGCTTTCCGTTGCCGGAGCGGCTGGGCGATGCCGAAGCCGCCCCGCTCCTGTGCGCAGGCCTGATCGGATGGCGCAGCTACCGCATCGCCAAGGAGGGACTCGCGCTCAGGGCGCTCGGGCTCTACGGGTTCGGCGCCGCCGCGCATATCCTGGCGCAGGTCGCGGCTCGGCAGGGCCTGCAGGTCCATGCCTTCACCCGGGGCGGCGATGCCTCGGCGCAAGCTTTCGCGAGGTCGCTGGGCGTTGCTTGGGCCGGCGCCTCCGATGAGATGCCGCCGGAGCCGCTCGATGCGGCGATCATCTTTGCGCCGGTCGGCGCGCTGGTGCCGCTCGCGCTCAAGGCGGTGCGGAAGGGCGGACGCGTGGTCTGCGGCGGCATCCACATGTCGGACATTCCGAGCTTCCCGTACCGGCTGCTGTGGGAAGAGCGCCAAGTGGTGTCGGTGGCGAATCTCACCCGCGCTGACGCGCGCGAGTTCCTCACGCTCGCCCCGCAGGTCGGGCTCAGGACCGAGGTGACGCGCTATCCGCTCGTTGCGGCGAACGAGGCGCTCGCCGATCTGCGCGAGGGCCGCCTGCAAGGCGCAGCCGTGCTGGTGCCGTGACGATGCTGCCTGCTGCCGTGGAGAAGCCCGGGCAGCACGCGATCCTTTGCCTACGGGAGCGGGGGAGGCGAGGGGACCGCCGGCGCCGCCAGCCTCGCAGCTGCGCGGCATCCGGGTGCCGCTACTGGCTCGCCGGCATCGGTTCGGCGTGGCCGGTCACCCGCTTGATCGAGGGAAACCGCAGCCGCAACGCCCGCTCCACCTGATCGACCTTCTCATGCACCTCGGCGACCGAGATCGCCGGCTGCACGAGGCAATGGAAATTGACGATCTCGCCATCATCGGCCTGCCGCACCCGCACGTCATGCACCTCGCCGACGCCGGCGACGCCGGCAGCGATTGCGGCAAGCGCCTCGCGCACCGCGGTGACGCGTTCGGGCACGGCGTCGCGCCCGGACTCGTCGCGGAGCTGCAGCGGCTCGATGTGGGTCTCGACCTCGACCGCGGGCCCGAGCTCGTCGCGTACTGCCTCTTCCAGCCCGCTCGCGATGTCGTGGGCAGCGCCCAGCGACAGCGCTCCGTCGACCTCGAGGTCGAGCGCCACCGCGAGCCGGTCGGCGATCGCGTGGACCGTGACGTGATGCACCGCAAGCGCCCGATTGCGCGCGATCACCATGACCCGCTCCAGCACGGTCTCGTTGTCGAGAGCGCGGGGCTCGGTGGTGACCGTCACCTCGGCCGCCGGGTTGTCGGCGCGCACCGTGGCGACGATGCGGTCCTTGAGCGTCGCAACGCGATCGAGCGGAAGCGTGCGGCTGACTGCGACCACGAGATCGACGAAGCGCATCTTGCCGACCTGGCGAACGCGTATCCGCTCGGTGGCGACGACGCCGGGGATGCGGGCGATGCCTGCCGCGATCTTCGCTGCGACACCTGCCGGCGCCGTGTCGGTGAGCGTATCGATCGTGCGCCGGCCGAGGCGCCAGCCGGCGACGCAGATGAACACTGCGACGATCACCGCCGCCGCGGGATCCGCCCAGGGATGGCCGAAGCCGACGGCGATGAGCCCGGCCAGCACCGCCATCGAGGACCACATGTCCGAGCCGAAGTGGAGAGCATCGGCCTCCAATGCCTCGCTCGAGCTTTCCGCGGCAACTCGATAGAGCACCCGCGCCCGCAGGAAGTCGATCACGATCGAGGCGAGGATCACCGCGAACGCCCACGGTGTGACCCGGACGGCGTGCCCATGGCCGCCGACGAGACGCTGCGACGCCTCCCAGATCACGATGCCGGACAGCAGAAACAGCAGCGCCGTCTCCGCCAACGCCGAGACGCTCTCGATCTTGCCGTGGCCATAGTGATGCTCTTCATCGGCAGGCCTGCCGGAAACGCGAACCGCGTAATAGGTCATCACCGTCGCCGCCAGATCGAGCAGCGAGTGGCCGGCCTCGGAAAGGATCGCAAGCGATCCACTGGCGAGGCCGACGGCCGCCTTGGCCACCGTCAGGCCCGCCGATGCGGCGATCGAGGACAGCGCGACCCGCTGCTTGAGGTCCTGCATCGTGCTCTTCTCGCACCGAGCGGCGGTGACAAGGATCGACGGCGTCAATGTTGCGGGCGCTTCGCCGACGAATCGCTCGCCGAGGTCGATGGGCCGCTCAGCTCCCGCTTGCTTATGCGAGCGCGGTTGCGAGCACCAGACCGATTTTCGCGAGCGGAACCGGGCGCATCATGTCGACATGCTCACAATCGATGTCGTGACGCACGACCCTGCCGCTGACATAGGGAGCCCAGCTCTCCGCGGACGGCGGGACGCCGCCGCGAATGGCGGCGAAGAGCAGCATGTCGCCACGGAACCGTTGCGGCACGAACTTGCCGGCGAGACGACTGTTGCGCTTCATGACCTGGACTATCGCGCCGATCTCATCCTCGGTGAGAGTCGCGAGGATGTCTCCCTGCTGGCCGAGGATTTTCAGCGCACCCACCGAGTCGAGCGGCGCATCCCCGTGATAATAGCCGAGCGCCTTGAGCTGGGCCGCAAGAAGCTGGCCGTCATCCAGAACCGGCTCGGTCACTGACTGCTCATCCGGCTCCATGGGGAAAGTGTCGAGGACGGCGAGCATGCCGACCCGCTCGCCGCGCGATTGGAGAAGCGTGGCAGCGGCGTGAGCCACAAGTCCGCCGAACGACCAGCCGAGCAGATTGTAAGGTCCCGCCGGCTGGATTTGCCGGATGGCCTGAACATAGTCTTCGGCCATCTCATCGATCGAGCGGGCCAGCCGCTCGGGCTCTCTGATGCCGCGCGCCTGCAGGCCATAGATCGGCCGGCCGGCCGGCAGCTCCCGAATGAGCGCGGAATAGGACCAGCTGAGCCCGCCACCCGGATGGATGCAGAACAGCGGGGTGAGGCTGCCCGAAGCTCTGAGCGGCAGGAGCACTTCGAGCGGTGACTCGTGCGGCCGGTTCTCGTCGAGACGCCGCGCCAGAGCCTCGACCGTGGGAGCCTCGAACAGGGTGCGGATGGCAATTTCGATCCCCAGCGTTGCGCGGATGCGGCTGATCAGGCGCGCTGCGAGCAGCGAATGGCCGCCGAGCTCGAAGAAATTCTCGTCGATGCCCAGGCGCGTGCGTGCCAGCACCTCGGAAAAAAGTGCGCACAGGTTTTCCTCGAGCAACGTGCGCGGGCCGCGGCTCGTGCCTGCGGGAACGATGTCGGGTGCCGGCAAGGCCTTTCGATCGAGCTTGCCGCTCGGCGTAAGCGGAAGCTGATCGAGGACCACGAAGACGCTCGGTATCATATGGTCGGGCAGAGCTCGGCGCAGATGCTCTCGGAGTCCCGCAGCATCAATCGCATGATTTGCGGCAGCGCAGACATAGGCGACGAGCCGCTTTTCGCCCGGCTCCTCCGCGCGCGCAACCACTGCCGCCTGCGCTACCTCCGGCTGCCGCAGCAGCGCCGCCTCGATCTCGCCCGGCTCGATGCGGAAGCCGCGCAGCTTCACCTGCGCGTCGGCGCGGCCGATAAAATCGAGCACCCCGTCGGCGCGCCAGCGCGCCAGATCGCCGCTGCGGTACATCCGGCTCCCCGGCGGCCCGAATGGATCGGCCACGAACCGCTCCGCCGTCAGCCCCGCACGCCCGAGATAGCCCCGCGCCAGCCCCCCGCCGGCAATGTAGAGCTCACCCATAACCCCCACAGGCACCGGCTGCAGCCACCCGTCGAGCACGTATGTGCGGTAATTCGACAGCGGGCGGCCGATCGGGATTTGCGCAGGGGGTCGTTCGTCGTCGAGCGCAAATCCGGTGGCATCGATCGTCGTCTCGGTCGGACCATAAAGGTTGATGACGCGGCGAGCGACCAGCCTGCGCGATATCTCCCGCTGCAGCTCGATGCTGAACGTCTCGCCGCCAAGCACCAGGTGCTGGAGGAGCAGGTCGACGGGTGCACTGCCGATAACGCTCTCCAAAAGGGAAGGAGTGCAGTTCAGGAGAGCCACGTCCTGCGAGCCGACCTCGTTCCAGAAGCGAGTTGGAGAGGCGCGGGTCGAATCACTGATGACGACGATCGAAGCTCCGTGAACCAGAGGAAGCGTGGCCTGCTCGATCGACGGATCGAAGGCGCACGAGGTCAACAGAGCGGCTCGGAAGCCGGGCCCCGCTCCAAGATCGGAGCCGAGCGTGACAGCCTTGTTGGCGAGGCTTTTGTGATCGACGACGACGGCTTTTGGAGCTCCGGTGGAGCCCGAGGTGTAGATGACATAGGCGGGGTGCTGCGGATCGAGCGCAAGGGGGGGCGCGCTGTCGGGGTGCCCGGCGATCGCCGCCGCGTCGGCGTCGAGGCAGACGATCTTCATGCCTGCGGCCGGGAGCCGCCGGCGCTGCGCCCCTTGCGTCAGGAGCACCGCGGCGCCCGCGTCCGCCGCCATCAGGTCGAGCCGCTCGCGCGGATAGGTCGGATCGAGCGGCAGATAGGCGCCCCCCGCCTTGAGGATGCCGAGGAGGGCGATCAGCATCTCCGGCGAGCGCTCGATGCACAGCCCCACCACCACCTCGGGGCCCACCCCCAGCGCGCGCAGGTGATGCGCCAGCC
>DASXAP010000048.1:0-42851 GCA_036406655.1 Xanthobacteraceae bacterium
CCCCCGACCTGATCCAGTTCGCCCCGAGCCTTCCGAAGACCCGCTCCGGCAAGATCATGCGGAGAATCCTGCGCAAGATCGCCGAGGACGAGTACGGCAGCCTCGGCGACACCTCGACGCTCGCCGACCCGGCCGTCGTCGACGACCTCGTGAACAACCGGCAGAACAGGAAGGCGCACGCCTGAGGGAGCGGCACCCCGCCTCGTGCGCGGTCTCGGCGGCGGGCGGACGGGGACGGGCTTCCCGCTTACTTGCCCGACCAGTGGACGAAGCGCCGCTCAACCAGCAGGAACAGGAGGTTGAGACCGTAGCCGAGGGCGCCCGCGGCAAAGATCGCCGCGTACATGTCCGGCATGGCGAACAATTGCTGTGACTCGAAAACGCGCTGGCCGAGTCCGTCGGTCGAGCCGATGAACATCTCCGCCACCACCACGATGACCAGCGCGAGCGAGACGCCGTTGCGCAGCCCGACAAAGGTCTGCGGCAGCGACTCCAGGAGCATGACGTCGGTGAGGATGCGCAGCCGCGAGGCGCCCATCACCTTCGCGGCCAGGAGCCGCGTCTTGCGTGCGTTCATCACGCCGTAGGCGACGTTGAACAGGATCACCAGCGCCGCGCCGAAGGCGGCGACCGAGATCTTCGTCTGGTCGCCGACCCCGAACAGCACCAGGAACAGGGGAAACATGGCCGAGGCCGGCGTCGAACGGAAGAAATCGACCACGAACTCGACCGAATGATAGAGCTTTTCCGAGGCGCCCAGGAAGATGCCGAGCGGGATGGCGATCGCGGCCGCAATCAATGTCGCCAGCGTGGTGCGCTCCAGGGTGCGCCAGAAATCGAACCCGAGGCGCCCGCCGGCCAGGCCCTTCCAGAGTGCATTGAAAGTGTCGGTCGGCGACGGCAGCAGCACCTTGTCGACGACCTCCCCCCACACTGCCAGATACCAGATGACGATCAGGCCGACGACGCCGAGAACGGGAAGATAGGGGTCGATCCGCGGCTTTCTCATCCCTTGCCGACCTCGCGCTGGAACACCTCGAGGCAGTACGCCTTGATCCGAACGAAGTCGCTCTGCGACAGCGTCGCATCGCTGCGCGGGCGGGGGGCATCGTAGGGCACGTAATCGGCGATGCGCGCCGGCCGGCGCGAAAGCAGGAGAATGCGGTCGGCCAGATAGACCGCCTCCTCGAGATCGTGCGAGACCAGCACCGTGGTCGTGCCGGTCTCGATGAAGATGCGTTGCAGCTGGTCGCGCATGAACAGGGTCATCTCGTAATCTAGCGCGGAGAACGGCTCGTCGAGAAACAGGATTTCCGGCTCGACGACGAGCGCGCGCATGATCGAGATGAGCTGCTGCTGGCCCCCGGAAAGCTCGTAGGGATAGCGCCTGAGGTCCAGTTTCACGTCGAGCGCGGCGAGCAGCCGTTCCGTGCGCGCGTCCCGCTGCGACTTCGGCAGCTTCATCAGCTTGAGCGGGTACTCGATGTTGTCGATCGCACGCAGCCAGGGAAACAGTGCCTCGCGGTAATTCTGGAACACATATCCGAACTTGATGTCGGCGAGCGGCTTGCCGTCGAACAGGATCTCGCCGGCATCCGGCGGGATCAGGCCGGCGATGATGTTGATCAGGGTGGATTTGCCGCAGCCATTCGGACCGAACACCGAAACAAGCTTGCCGCGCGGGATGTCGAGATCGAAGCGGTCGTACACCGCGGCGTCCGCGAAATGCTTAGTCAAGCCGCGGATGGTGACGTGCGCTGCCGCCTCCGGCCTGGGCCGAGCAGCAGCGTCCGCCTTCACGAGGAGGCTCTCGCGTCGCATGCAGCCGGTCTCGATCAGAAGGCCTGCAGGTACTTCGTCACGTCGATCGGCTGCTCCAGGGTTCCGGTCTTGACCGAGAAGTCGATGAACTTCTGGTAGTCCGCCTTGTCCTTGGCTGTGAGATCCTTGGCCATGAAGTAGCGGATCATGGGAACCGTATCGACAACGTCGTCGGGCGTGAAGGTGTTCTTCAGCAGGTGCCGGCGTGCCTCGGCGGGATGCTCGTTGATCAGCCGCACGGCTTTCTCCCAGGCCGCAGTGAAACGCCGGGCGACGTCCGGCCGCGCCTTGATGAAATCGCTGGTCAGCGCGCAGCCGCCGACGAACGCGTTCGCCTCGGGATCGCCCAGCACGTAATGGGCGATGACGCCGCTCTCGATCGTGGTGGCGACCCCGAGCTTGCGCATGGTGGAGGCATTGGGCTCCAGCGTGTAGCCGGCGTCGAAGGTGCCCGCCGTCATGGCATTGACGTGCTGGCCCATGTCGAGCTGATCGAGGCTGTAGTCGCCTTCCTTGAGGCCGACGGCGGCGAGGGCCGCCTTGGCCATCGTCACGTTGGCAGGCCCGGGCGCCGACATGATCTTCTTCCCCCTGAGGTCGGCGATCGTCTTCGCCTCGAGGCCCCTGCGGACCACGAACTGCTCCATCTGGTAGGTCTTGTTCTGGCTGTTCACGGAGATGTACATCGCGACGCCCGGCTTCTTCAGATTGGCGTTCATGCCCTCGATGGTCACCAACACTGCCGCAGCATCGATCTGGTTGGTGATCATGGCAGCGACATTGGGCGGGCCGCCGATCAGCCTCACCATCTCGGCTTCGATATTCTGCTCCTTGAAGAATCCACGTTCGACCGCGACGAAGTAGGGAAGCGTCGAGCTGACGGGGAAGACCCCGACCTTCACCTTGTCCTGTGCCGCCGCCCCGCCTGCCAGCATGGGCAGCGCCAGCAGAGCTGCGCCGAGGCGTCGCACGGTGTGCCGCAGGCTGTGCATGATCTCATCTCCATGATTGATGCCGGGGGCCGCAAGTGCCGTAACGGTAGCGGAAGCGCTCGAGGCAGGCGAGGTCTCACTCTCCGGCGTCGATGATTGCGATCACCGGGCCGCCTCCCTGCGGGCCCTGGTGCATGGCGTCCACCGAGACGAAGACGGCAGGGTCGCCGATCGCCGCCGCAGCCACCGCTCCGACCGCGGCCTTGGCCTGGCGATGGTGATGCACGTCGGAGTCGTCGAGCATCACCTGGCGCCGCCCGCGCAGGGTGCCGCGCCGATCAGCCTCGCACTTGATGAAGCAGTTCACCAGCCGGCCGTGGAGGTCCTCGGCGCGCGGCCGCTCCGCCAGCGGCAGCCCGGCGTCGCGGATCGCCTCGTAGATGCCGTCGATATCGAGCGCGTCGCGCATCACCGCATGACCGATCCGGTAGCGGCCGCCCGCACCGACCTTGTTGCCCAGCAGCACGATCTGCGCTCGCGTGAGCTCGACCCCTGACGAGCAGGACGCGACTGACGAGTAGAGGTCGAGGTCCTTGCAGATCTGCTCCGCCCGCGGCATGGCGGCGATCTCCCCCAGAGCGACGGCGATGCCCAGCGCGGCCGTTCCGTTGGATACTCCCATCGAATCATGCACCTCGCACGCAACGTCCTTGCCCCGCCGCTCGGCGTCGCGCACGGAATCGATGGTGAGCAGGGGGGTCTTCGTCTGCACGTAGTGAACGTCCTCGGGGTCGTTGATGCCGGCATCCTGCATCGCCGCCCTGACCGCAGCGGCGACCTTCTCCACCATCGCCGGTCGGCCGATATCCTCGGGCAGCAGCTCCGTGCTCATCGCGGTTCCGACCGCGAGCCGCGACTGCGACGCTGGGCCGGATTTGGCGGTCCCGGCAAACACCGTGGCGTGCGGCGTGATGACGCCGTCGCACCCTCCCGACCAGACCATCGGGATCGCTGCGATCTCGGCTTCGCTGCGCTTGCCGCGCTTGCCCAGGACCCGGCGAAACGCCTGGTCGGCGAGGATGCGGGTAAAGTCGTTGACCCCGCCGTTGCCCTCGGTCTTGCCGATGACCGCAATCACCTCGTCGGCGCCGAACCGGCCGGCATCGATGCAGGCTTCAAGGCCGCCGGCGTCCTGCACGCTCTTGAGCTCGATCTTGGCAACTTCGATGGCCATTGCTCCTCCGCAGCCGTCTCGCCCGCATGCCGCCACAGCGCGATCAACGCGCCGTGACGCAGGCCGTCCTACGCATCATCCCGTTCACGGCGGAGCATGGCTTCGTAGCCCCGGCCGCGGTCGATCATCGGCAGCGCCGCACTACGCGCGTGTCTCAGCTGCGCCCGCAACGCGGTGGTTGCAGGGCGATCGATCCTGCACTCATCCTCCGAGCCGTCGAGCACGACGCCATAGTCCCGTCGCGCCGCCGCCGGCGATACCTTCCCCTCGATCACGTCACGCTGCACCAGCTCCGCCTCGCGGTCCAGCGGATCGCCCCAGCCGCCGCCGCCGGTGGTCCGCACCCGTACCACCTGACCCTGCAGCACCGGTTCGCCGTCGACGAGGCCGCCGAGATCGCGCGGCGTGCCTTCGACGTCGACGGTGATGCAGAACGGCTCGCCCGCCCTGCCGCCGTTCACTCCGTAACAGCCGAGCCGCACCCGATCCGCGGTGACGATGGTGCGGCAATCGACCAGCGCGCGGTAGTGCTTGTCGTAGCCCAGTCCGCCCCGGCGCCTGCCGGCGCCGCCCGAATCGGTGCGCAGCGCCAGCTTCTCCACGAGCAGGGGAAACCGCGTCTCGGTGAATTCCGCCGGCTGGTTGCGCGAGTCGGGCACGATGTGAATGGCGTCGTTGCCGTCGGCGTAGTAGCGTCCGCCGGAGCCGCCCCCCAGCACCTCACGCGAGAGAAACGGCCTGCCCTCGAGGTCGCGACCGAAGAAGCCGGTGTAGCGGATCGTCTCCTGGTCCGCCGGCATGCGGCCGTCGACCGCGTGAGCCAGGACGCCGGCGAGCAGGCCCAGGCAGCGCAGCAGCACGAAGGAACGGGCATTGGTGGCCGCCGGCCATTGCGGGGTGATCAGCGTGCCCTTCGGAGGGAACCTGATGTCGAAGACCTCGCACACGCCCTCGTTGACGTGGATCTCCGCCGCGCGTTCCGGCGTGTCGGCGAGATTGCGCAGAATCGGCGCGATCCACTTGATCAGGAAGGCGCCCTCCGCGTAGTCGGCGGGCCAGTTGATGGGACCCGCCGATTGCGGATCGGTGCCCGTGAAATCGAGGGTGATCCGTTCGCCGCGCTTGATCATCCTGAGCGCGAGCTTGTGCAGCTTCGGCGAGCTGACGCCGTCGTGCTCGACGTAGTCGACCCATGAGTGCTCGCCGTCGGCGATCTTCGGCAGCAGCTCGTGGCGGTAGATGTCGCGACATTTGTCCAGGATGGCCTGGAAACAGGCCTGCACGGTCGCGCGGCCGAAACGCGCAAACAGTCCTGCCATGCGGCTCGCGCCCATCGCGCAGGCCTGGACCTCGCTGTCGAGATCGGCCACGAGCATGTCCGGAACGCGAGTATTGCGCTTGATGATGCTGAAGACGGCCTCGTTGCGCACGCCCGCGTCGTAAATGCGGATCGGCGGGACGGCGAGGCCTTCCTCGAACACGCTCCGCGCCGTTCCCGGCATGGAGCCCGGCACCCGGCCGCCGATATCGTCGTGATGGCCGAACGCCTGGATGAAGGCGACCACCTCGCCGGCATGGAAAACCGGCACGGTGCTGCAGAGATCGGGCAGATGGCCGATGCTACCCTCGCTGAGATAGGTGTCGTTCATGAGAAAGACGTCGCCCGGCCGCATGGTTGCGATCGGGAAGTCCCGCACCACGGCATTCGGCATCGCCGAATAGGAGCGGCCGGTGAGCTTGCGGCAACGGCGGTCGAACAGGCCGACCCGATAATCATGCGCCTCGCGGATCATCGGCGATCGCGCGGTGCGCTCGATCGCGTGCTCGATCTCGGCCTCGATCGAGTTCAACGTGCCCTCGACGATCTGCAGCACGATCGGATCCACTGTCGCCGCGCACGGTGCCGGCGGTGCCGTCGATGGCGCAGGCTGCGCGGTCACGGCTGCACGCTCCGCAGCGCGCGGCGCATCGGCTGCCGCCGAGCCCGGGCCGCTTTCTTCTCCTGTCGGCTGTTCCGGTGCAGTCCGCGCGCGTTCATCGCTCCCGCTTCGCTTGCGGACCACCAATATGCCATATGGATCGACCTCGAGCGTCTGACCCGGGAAGACGACCGTGGTCGAGCCGAACTCCTCGATGACGGCGGGTCCGTCCAGTCGCAAGCCGGGCGGGAGCGCCGCGCGGTCATGGACGACCGTGTCCCCGAAGCGACCGTCGAAGTAGACCGGCCGCTTCCCCTTTGGGGCCGCGCTGGTGCCGCCGCGGGTCTCGAGGCTCGGCAGCTGCGGTCGATCGATCAGTCCGAACCCGCTGACGCAGAAATTGACCAGCTCCACCTTCTGCTCTCCGGCGTAGTTATAGCCGAAGGTGCGCAGATGCGCGGCGTGGAAGGCGTCGATCAATGCGGCGGTGAACGCACGATCCACCGCTCCGGCCGGTGCCGCGACGCGGACCTCCGTGGATTGTCCGGCATAGCGGATATCGGCTTGGCGCACGAGGCGCATCCGCGAGCGGTCGATCCCGTCGCGTCGCAGGGTCTCCCGCGCGTCGTCTTCGAGGGCAGCATAGAGCGAGGCGAGCGCGGCCAGATCGATCGCGTCCTCGTGCATGACCTTCGTGAGGATGTGGTCGGTGCGCCAGTCGACTGCCAGCAAGCCGAAGGCGGACAGGTTGCCGGGGTTGGGAGGGACAAGGCAGGCTCGCATGCCCAGGAGCTCCATGACCGCCGGCGATTGCGCCGGGCCGGCGCCGCCGAAGGCGAGCAACGCAAGGTCACGCGGGTCGATGCCGCGCTGGACGGTCATCTGGCGAACGGCATTCGCCTGGTTCCAGTTGGCGATCTCGATGATGCCATCGGCGAGCTGCTCGACCGTCATGTTTCCGGGCAAGCGCCGCGCCAGCGCCGCGAGCCCCGCACGCGAGCGCGCGGGCTCGAGCGCGATCCCGCCGCCGATGAGCGCCGCAGGTATGCGGCCGAGCACGAGATTGGCATCGGTGATGGTGGGCTCCTCTCCGCCGTTCGGATAGCACATCGGGCCGGGCTCGGCGCCGGCACTGCGCGGGCCGACCTTCAGGTGGCCCTCGCGGCTGATCCAGGCGATGGAGCCTCCGCCGGTTCCGATGGTCCTGATGTCGATCATCGGAATCCGCACCGGGAATCGGCCGACGGCGCCGCTGTTGGTGAGGTGCGGCTGGCCGCTCTCGATGAGGCACAGATCGGTCGAGGTGCCGCCGGCGTCGAGCGTCACCAGGTCGGGGAAGCCGGCGATCTTCGCCGCCACGGCGCTGCCGAGCGCGCCGGCTGCCGGACCGGAAAGCGCGGTGGTGATCGGCTTGCGCACGACCTGGCCGGCGCTCGCCACCCCGCCGCTCGACTGCATCACCAGAAACGGCTTGTGCTTGAGCTCAGGTCCCAGCTCCTCCTGCACATGGGTGAGGTAGCGCTGCATGTGCGGCTTGACGAAAGCGTCGACCAGGGTGGTGACCGCGCGCTCGTATTCGCGGTATTCCGGCAGCACCTCGGAGGAGAGCGACAGCGCGCAATCCGGATAGTCCTGCGCGAAAATCTCGGCAACCCGCCGCTCGTGCGCGGGATCGGCATAGGCGTGGATCAGGCACACTCCGATCGCGCGCACGGAGTGCCTGCGGAAGAACTGCGCGGCCGCGTGGACGCTCGGCTCGTCGAGCGGCCGCAGCTCCTCGCCACGGTAGTTGAGCCGTCCGCCGAGCTCGCGCACGAACCGCAGCGGCACCAGCCGTTCCGGTTTCACCCAGAAGTAGGAATTGCCGTAGCCCTCCGGCACCGACTGGCGGGCGATCTCCAGGATGTGGCGGAATCCGGCAGTGACGAGGAGTCCGAGCGAGGCGATCTCGCCCTGCAGCAGCGCATTGGTCGCCACCGTGGTGCCGTGCGCGATGCCGACGACGTCTTTCGGCGAAGCGCCCGCCGCAGCGAGGATCGCCTGCACCCCGCGCACGAGCCCGACGGCCGGATTGGCGGGCGTGCTCGGCACCTTGGTGACGCGCAGGAGCCCCGACCCGCCATCGACGGCTACGACATCGGTGAAGGTGCCACCGGTGTCGATCCCGATCCGCAGCTGCATGAGGGCTACCGGGGGGCACTGCCGCAGCGGGGGTGCAGCCGGCCGCCGTCGGCGACCGCCATCACCACGAGGATCTCGCGCGGCCGGGGTGCATCGGGCATCGCCACCGTGATGGTGTCGAAGTGGTCAAAGGACCAGGAGTCGTCCTTATGGGTCAACGGCACATCGAGGCTCGCGCCGCACGCGGCCACCTTGACGTTGGAGGGGATGACCGCCTTGCCGCCGCCGACGGCAGCCCGCATCGGCTTGCCCAGCATCGGGTGGATACAGGCTCCGCCGTGCTCGAGCTCGCCGTCGAGGCCGACGATGGCACCCTTCCCGTATGATACCGGGCTCGATGCCAGGAGACGAACGAGCTCCGGCATCAACTGCTCTCCGAGCACGCGGCCGGCTTCGAAGAGCTCGGTCAGGTCCTCCACGTATCGGCCAGCGAAGGGGTTGTCGATCACCGCCATCGCGACCGCCCGCACAACCGCGCGTGACGCGACCCGACCCAGGTCCGAGCTCACCCTATCGCGCAGCAGCGATGTCTTGCGGATGTGCAGCATCGAGGAGCCTCATCTTGTCTCTGCGCTGATGCTACCCGCGTTCGACGGCTTGGCAAACCAATTGCTCGCGCGCCCACTGGCGCAGCGCCGATCCGCGCGATACAAGCCGCAGGGCTGGATGCGAATCCACCGGTCGCAGGTCCGCTCTACGCATTTTTCCACCAGTGGCGGCAGCCGCGGCCTCGCTCGCTGCCAGGCCTGGTTTCGGGGGTAGCCGCATGACAGACCTCGGGCGCCGGGAGTTCATCTGCTTGATCGGCGGAGTTGCCGGCTGGCCGCTCGCAGCGCTCGGACAACAGTCGCCCTTGCCGGTGCTCGGCCTGCTCAGCGCCCAGAGCCGCGGTCCGCTCGACGATCTCGTTGCCGCAATGCGCCAGGGACTTAAGGACACGGGCGTGATCGAAGGGGAGAACGTCACGATCGAGTACCGCTGGGCAGAAGGAGATCGCGACCGGCTGCCGGCCCTGGCGATGGAGCTGGTGCAGCGTCCGGTCGCTGTGATGGTCGCCACCGACAACCTCTCTGCACTGGCAGCGAAGCGAGCGACGACCACGATCCCGATCGTGTTTGCTACCGGCGGCGAGCCGGTGAGCCTCGGCCTGGTGACCAGTCTCAATCGCCCGCGGGGCAACCTGACCGGAATCGGCTACTTCGCCGGCGCGCTCGCCGACACCAGGCTGGAATTCCTGCGCGACCTCGTTCCGAACGCGTCGCGGATCGGCGTGCTGCTCAATCCCCAGGCTTCGTCCTTCGCAGGACAGCGCAAGGAAATACAGGATGCGGCCCGGCAGCTCGGGGTCAAGGTGAGCTTCGTTTCCGCCGCCAGCGACCGCGACATCGATTCGGCATTCGCGACGCTGGGTCAGCAGCAGGTGCGCGCCTTGCTTGTGGGCGCCAGCACGTTCTATTCCTGGAGCCAACGCGACCAGATCGTAGGGCTGGCCGCGCGCTACGCCATCCCGGCAATCTATCCGGTACGCGAGTTTGTCGTGGCGGGCGGACTGATGAGCTACGGGCCCAGCCTCGCCGACATCTATCATCAGGTCGGAGTCTACGCCGGAAAGATCCTGAAGGGTGCCAGGCCCGCCGACCTGCCGGTCGAGCAATCGTCCCGGTTCGAGTTCGTGGTCAACCGCAAGACCGCCGGCGCCTTGGGTCTCGGGCTGCCGCCGCGGCTGCTCGCGCTCGCCGACGCGGTCATTGAATGAAATGCCGCTCCAGCCGCGCGCGTCGGCTGTGCCGTCTGTCGCAAACGACGATGCAGGCCCGGTCTCCCTCTCCCTTGCTCACGCAACGGGTGGCCAGCCGAGCGGCTGCGCCGCCTGGATGAGCTTGCATACCGACAGGATGCGCGGCTCCTCGAAGCGCGGCGCGACGACCTGCAGGCCGACCGGCAGCCCGTCTGCGGTCAGGCCCGCCGGCACACTGGCGGCCGGCAGGCTCACCAGCGTGATCAGGTAGGTGCCGGCGATCCAGTCGATGTAGTTGTCGAGCTTCCGGCCGTTGATCTCGTCCGGATAATTCTTCTCCACGGGGAAGGGCTTCACCGGCGCGGTGGGCGTCAGCAGCACGTCGTAGCGCTCGAACAGCTTCCGGAGGCGGTGAAACACTTCCTGCCGCTTCTCCTCGGCGGCGGCGAGATCGAGCGCGGTCACGGTCAGCCCGGCCTTGACGTTTCCCTTCAGATTCGCCCCGAGCTCCTCGAGGTGATCGAGTCGTGAGAATTGCCGGCCGACCATCCAGGCGCCGCGCCATGCCTGATAGGCGGCACGGCCATCGGAGAGGTCGAGCGCGATCTCCTCGACCATGGCGCCGGCCTGCTGCAATGCACGCGCTGCCGCTCGGCAGATCGAGTCGATCTCGGGATCGACGCCGGTTGCGGCGATGTCACTCGCATATGCGATCCGCAGCCCGCGGCCATTGTCGCAGCGCTCCACCTGCGCGAGCGCGTCCGTCCATGGTGCAGCAACCGAGATGGGTGACAGGGAGCTCAAGCCGATCATGGCGTCGAGCATCAGCGCCGCATCTTCGGCGCTGCGGGCGAGAGGGCCGTGCACCTGCCCCGGATCCCAGGCTAGCGGTGCCGGATAGCTGGGAATGAGGCCCGGCGTCGGACGAATCCCGACAATCCCGCAGAATGCTGCGGGGACGCGGACCGAGCCGCCGAAATCGGTGCCTTGCGCCAGCGCGGCCATGCCGGTCGCAACGGCAACGGCCGAGCCGCCGGACGAGCCCGCGGGGCTGAGCGCCGCATTCCACGGATTGCGGGTGGCGCCGAATACCGCGTTGACGGTATGGGCGCCGGCGCCGAATTCCGGCGTGTTCGTCTTGCCGACCACAATGGCGCCGGCCGCCTTGAGACGTCGCACCACCTCGGCATCCTCGGCGGGGACGTGGTCGCGATAGAGCGGCGAGCCGAACGTCGTTCGGATGCCGGCGGTCACCGTCAGATCCTTGATGGCGATCGGCAGGCCGGCAAGCGGCCCGAGCCGCTCGTTCCGCGCCGATGCGAGCATGAGCGCCTGCGCCTCCTTGCGGGCCGCGTCGGCAGCCAGTGTCACGATGGCATTGAGGCTGGGATTGAGCCGCGCGATCGCCGCGAGGTGCGCGTCGAGCACCTCGACCGGGCTTGTCGCGCCCGAGGCCATGAGCCGCACGAGCTCGCGGGCCGATTTTCGGGTCAGGCTCTCGTCAGCCATGGCGACGCCTCTTCGGAGGAGAGCCGAACCGAGCGGGCAACTCGAACCCGCCGGAATGCCCCCTCTGTCGGCTTGCGCACCTCCGCTGTGGCGCGCGCGGCACACTCGCTGGAATATTAACCATTTGCAAACCACTGCGCGCGGTTTCGGCTGAGATCGCGCGCGCGCTCGTTTATCATGGTTATCGGTCCGGCGCCGGAGCCGCGGGTACGGAAGCGGCGCCGCGATGAAGAGGCGACAGCAACAGAAACGGTTGAATCATGCATCTCTCAAGGTGGCTGGCAGCCGCCTCGGCTGCTTTTGCGCTCGCGGCGATCGCGGCGACGCCGCAATCGGCGCAGGCTCGCGAGATCGTCGGCTTTTCCGGCAGCTATTCGGCTGGCACGGTGGTGGTAAGGACCAGCGAGCGCTCGCTCTACTACGTGCTCGGCGGAGGCAAGGCCGTGCGCTATCCGGTGGGTGTCGGGCGCGCCGGCAAGCAATGGAGCGGCACGACCGTCATCAGCGGCAAGGCTATGCGCCCGGCCTGGTCGCCACCGGACGACGTAAGGCGCGACAAGCCGAGCCTGCCCAGTGTCATTCCCGGCGGCTCACCGAGCAACCCGCTCGGTGTGGCAGCGATGACCTTGGCCGGCGGCCAATACGCCATCCACGGCACCAATGCTCCCGGCTCGATCGGTCACTTCGTTTCCTACGGCTGCATTCGCATGTTCAACGCCGACGTGCTCGATCTCTACAACCGGGTGAGCTACGGGACCCCGGTGGTCGTGATGCGGTGAGCAGAGGTCGGATATCGGATGTCGGAGACGGCGGAGAGCCGACCATCCGGCCTCTCTCACGGCTCGTCTGACATCCGTCATCTGCCATCCGTCCTCTGGTAAACGTTCCTCATTGAGCCCACATATGCCGGGCCAGGTCGAGGAACGGCGATGAACTATTTGCGTACTGCCATCCTGCTGGCAGGGCTTACCGCCCTGTTCATGGGCGTCGGCTATCTCATCGGCGGGCCGAACGGCGCCGTTGTCGCGCTCTTCGTCGCGGGCGCCATGAACCTCGTGAGCTATTGGAACGCCGACAAGCTCGTGCTTGCGATGCACGATGCTCACGAGGTGGACGCGCAAACGGCACCCGAGCTCGTCTCCATCGTCCACGAGCTTTCCCGCAGCGCATCGCTGCCGATGCCGCGCGTCTATCTCATGGATAATCCGCAGCCCAACGCGTTCGCCACGGGCCGCAATCCCGAGCATTCGGCGGTGGCGGTGACCACGGGGCTGCTCCGCGTGCTGAGCCGCGAGGAGATCGCCGGCGTGCTTGCCCACGAGCTTGCGCATGTCAGAAATCGCGACACCCTGACGATGACGATCACCGCCACCATCGCTGGAGCGATCTCGATGCTGGCCCAGTTGGGGTTCTTCTTCGGCGGGCAGCGGGGCAACAGCCAGGGCGTGGGCGTGCTCGGCACGATCGCCATGGTCATCCTTGCCCCCATCGCTGCCATGATCGTGCAGATGGCCATCAGCCGCACCCGC
This sequence comes from Xanthobacteraceae bacterium, assembly GCA_036406655.1. Taxonomy (GTDB): domain Bacteria; phylum Pseudomonadota; class Alphaproteobacteria; order Rhizobiales; family Xanthobacteraceae; genus VAZQ01. The sequence continues at coordinate 12,864 of DASXAP010000048.1, forward strand.
GAATACGCGGCCGACGAGCTCGGTGCGCGGATCTGCGGGCACCCGGATGCGCTCGCCTCGGCGCTCCTGAAAATCTCCGGGGCGGCTCAGCAGATCGAGAATCCCACTGCGGAGCATAATCCCGCAACCGCCCACCTCTTCATCGTCAATCCTCTGACTGGACAGGGAATGGACAATCTGTTCGCAACGCATCCGTCGACCGAGAACCGCGTCGCGGCGCTGCGCCGATTGGCGGCAGGGATGGGGCTCGGCGCGGGGGACCGGCGTCCCGAAGCTTCCGCCCATTCGACGCGATCGTCCGGCCCTTGGGGCAATGTTGGTCGTCGCGGCCCCTGGGGCTGAGCGGCAAGCCGCTGCGCCCGGCTGATGCCGTCTGCCCGGCATGATGCGCCGACGGCCGTCGCCAGGCGATCCGTCCCCCGGGCGGATGCGCCAGGCCTCCCCGCACGTCGGATGGCCGCTGATATTCTTGACGGCGTCCTGCGCCGGCGCAGGCCGCTCGACGAGCAGCTCGAGGACTGCGCGCGCGATCCGGAATTCATCGCTCTTGCCGAGCGCGACCGCGCCTTGGTGCGGGCGCTGGCCATGCTGGTGTTGCGCCGGCTCGGCACACTGCGGCATCTGCTCGGCTCGCTGCTCGCGCGCGGGCTCCCGACCGATTCCCCGCGCGTAGAGGTCGCGTTGCTGATCGGGGCTGCGCAGCTCCTCTGGCTCGAGGTACCCGATCATGCCGCGGTCGACCTGGCAGTGCGGCTTTGCCGGATCGATGCGCGCGGGCGGCGCTATGCCGCGCTGGTCAATGCCGTGCTGCGGCGCCTCGCCCGTGAGCGGGCACGGCGACTTGCAGGCGTTGATCCGCTCGCGCTCGACACCCCGGATTGGCTGATGGCGCGGTGGTCGCAGCGCTACGGCGCCGAGACCGCACGTGCCATCGCCGCTGCCAATGGGCATGAGCCGGCGCTCGACCTGTCGGTCAAGACCGATCCCGACCGCTGGGCGAAGCTGCTCGGTGGATGCGTGCTGCCTACCGGCACGGTGCGCCTTCTTCCGCAGGGAGCCGTGCGGGAGCTGCCTGGTTTTGCCGAGGGCGCCTGGTGGGTCCAGGACGCCGCAGCGGCGCTGCCGGCGAGGCTGCTCGGCGACTTGCGCGGGCGCACCGTTGCCGACCTCTGCGCGGCGCCCGGCGGCAAGACGGCCCAGCTTGCCGCCTCCGGCGCCGCCGTCACGGCTGTAGATCAATCGCCGGCTCGGCTCGAGCGGCTGCGTCAGAACCTTGCCCGCCTGCATCTCGGGGCCGAAGTGGTCGTCGCCGATGTCTTGCAATGGCAGGGGGGGCGGTTCGACGCCGTGCTGCTCGATGCACCCTGCTCGTCCACCGGGACTATCCGCCGTCATCCCGATATCCCATGGCGGAGGAGCGAAACCGACATCGCCGCGCTGGCCGCGGTGCAACGCCCGCTTCTGGACCGCGCGGCGGAGTTGACCAGGTCGGGCGGGGTTCTGGTGTACTGCGTCTGCTCGCTCGAGCCGGAAGAAGGGATCCACGTGGTGGAGGCCTTGCTTGCTGCAAGTCCCGGGCTGCGGCGCCATCCGGTGGCGGCTAGCGAAATCGGAGGATTCGCCGGTTGGCTGACCTCGGATGGCGACGTGTGGACGCTGCCCTGCTATCTCCCGAGCAGCGATCCGCGGATGGCCGGTCTCGACGGCTTCTATATCGCGCGATTGCAGAAGTTCTGAAGCGGCTTGCGGCGGTTGGCCGGCGGCGAGGCGTCCGGTATGTTCCGGCTCCCGTGGACGCCCCCGCCAGGGAGGAGGAGTCAACGATTCGATGTCGCGTGTTTCGGTCGCGGAACGCATGCGATTGTCCGTGTTCCTGGCGCGCGGCCTCCTTCGCAGGCTCATCGGCCGGGTCGTCACGCACCCCGTGCTCAATTGGCCGTTCGCTCTCGGCAAGGCCGATCGCCTGCTGATCGCGCCGCAGGACTTGCGCACGGCTGATGCCACGCGCGCGAGCGAGATCTATGCCGGCCGCTTCGTTTTCGCCGGCAAGGTCGTCGTCTGCGATGCGCGCTCGCCGTTCGAGCTTGGCCCACCCTCCGAGGATTGGGCGGTGGCGCTGCTCGGCTTCGGCTGGCTCCGTCACCTGCGCGCCGCCGAGTCCGCCATAACGCGCGCGAACGCCCGCGCGCTCGTCGACGAGTGGATTTCGCTCAGCAGCCCGCATGATCCGATTGCGTGGCGAGCCGATGTCGTGGCGCGCCGCGTGATCGCATGGCTCAGTCAGGCGCCCTTGGTGCTCGATGATGCCGATGTGCGTTTCTATCGCCGGTTCCTGCGCAGCCTGACCCGTCAGGTGCGGCATCTTCGCCATACCGCCTCGCAGGCACGCGATGGGGTGCCGCGCCTGCAGGCGGCGATCGCGCTCACCTTTGCCTCGTTGTGCATGGCCGGCCAGCAGCGCTATATCCGCGCTGCCAGCAAGCGGCTGGGTGACGAGCTGCTGCGGCAGATACTGCCCGACGGCGGGCATATCAGCCGCAACCCCGGCGCGTTGATTGAGCTCCTCGTCGATCTCCTGCCGCTGCGCACGACGTTCACGGCGCGCAATATGGCGCCGCCACCGGCGCTGCTGAACGCGATCGATCGCATGATGCCGATGCTGCGCTTCTTCCGGCACGGTGATGGCAACTTCGCGCTGTTCAACGGCATGGGCCCGACCCAGGCTGACCTGCTCACCACCATCCTCGCCTATGACGATGCCCGCGGGGCGCCGCTCGCCAATGCGCCGCATTCGGGCTATCAGCGCCTCGAGAGCGGCGGCTCGCTCGTGGTGATGGATACCGGCCGCGTGCCGCCGCTGGCGGTCAGCCAGGAGGCACATGCCGGCTGCCTGTCGTTCGAGCTCTCGGCTCGGCAGAACCGGATCGTGGTGAATTGCGGGCTGCCGGTGACGAGCCGCGACAGCTGGCGGCAGGTCGCCCGGGCGACCGCGGCGCATTCGACGGCCACCTTCAATGACACCTCCTCCTGCCGGTTCATCGAGTCGGGTCCGGTCAAGCGGATCCTGTCCGGCACGCCGATGACCGGCGGGCCGCGCGAGGTTGCCGTGGTGCGAGAGGAGCGCGACGACAGCATCGTGCTGCGCGCCTCCCATGACGGCTATGCCGAGATTTTCAACGTGCTCCATCAGCGGGTGCTGATGCTCGCGAGGAACGGGCAGCGGCTCGATGGGGAGGACATCTTCACGCCGGCGACCGGGGACAGCGTGCCGGCCGGGCGCGACCAGTTCGCAGCGCGTTTTCACCTCCATCCGTCGGTGAAGGCGACGCGGCTCGCCGACGGGCACAGCGCCATGCTGCTGATGCCCAACAAGGAAGTGTGGAACTTCAACGCCTACGAGGATCGCGTCGACATCGAGGAAAGCGTCTATCTCGCCGCGCCCGATGGTCCGCGCCGGACCGTGCAGATCGTCATCTACGGCCGCGCCCGCAAGGTCATGCACCTGCAATGGAGCTTCGTGTTCTCGCACCCGCCGCCGGGCGCGGGCCTTGCCCGCCGCGGCCGCGGCGAGGACCCGCAGCTGCCGCTGTGAGAGCACGCCCGTGACCGACCTCCGCCGCATCTGCCGGGCGCTCATCTCGGTTTCCGACAAGACCGGGGTCGTCGAGCTCGCCCGCGCGTTGGCGGAGCACGGCGTCGAGCTCGTCTCCACCGGCGGGACGCGGCGAGCGCTCGTCAGCGCGGGCCTCGCCGTGCGCGACGTCTCCGAGCTGACCGGCTTTCCGGAGATGCTGGATGGTCGCCTGAAGACGCTGCATCCCAAGGTCCACGGCGGGTTGCTCGCGATCCGCGCGGACGCCGATCATGCCTCCTCGATGCGCCTGCACGGCATCGCTCCGATCGATCTTCTGGTGGTGAACCTCTATCCGTTCGAGACGACCGTCGCCAAGGGCGCCGATTCGGCCATCGCAATCGAGAGCATCGACATCGGGGGTCCCGCCATGATCCGCGCCGCGGCGAAGAACCACGCCGACGTCGCCGTCGTGGTCGACGCCGGTGACTATTCGACGTTGCTCGCGGAGCTGGCGGCGCACGGCGGCGCCACCACCCTGGCGCTGCGCCAAAAGCTCGCCGCCAAGGCCTACGCTCGTACCGCCGTCTACGACGCCGCAATCGCCAACTGGTTTGCGGAGCAGCTCGCCGACCCGGCACCGGTTTATCGCGCGTTCGGCGGCACCCTGGTCGAGACGCTGCGCTACGGAGAGAACCCGCATCAGCAGGCGGCGTTCTACCGAGCCGGGCCATCGCGCCACGGCGTCGCCACCGCCCGCCAGGTGCAGGGCAAGCAGCTTTCCTACAACAACATCAACGACACCGACGCAGCGCTCGAATGCGTGGCCGAGTTCGACCCGAAGCGGACCGCTGCCTGCGTCATCGTCAAGCACGCCAATCCCTGCGGCGTTGCCGAGGGCGCCGGTCTCGTCGACGCCTATCGCAAGGCGCTCGCCTGCGATCCGGTCTCGGCCTTCGGCGGGATCGTTGCGGTCAACCGCACACTCGATCTGCAGGCGGCGCGGGCGATTACCGAGATTTTCACCGAGGTGATCATCGCGCCGGCGGCGACCGAGGAGGCGATCGCGGCCGTCGCGACGAAGAAGAACCTGCGCCTGCTCCTCGCCGGCGGGCTGCCTGACCCGCGCGCAGCGGGCCTCATGGTGAAATCGGTCGCAGGCGGGCTCCTGGTGCAGTCGCGGGACAACGCCGTGGTCGACGACATGACGCTAAGGGTGGTGACCGCGCGGGCGCCGACGGACGCCGAGCTGCGCGATCTGGCGTTTGCTTTCCGCGTCGCCAAGCACGTGAAATCGAACGCGATCGTCTATGTGAAGGGCTGCGCCACCGTCGGCATCGGGGCCGGACAGATGAGCCGAGTGGATTCGGCACGCATCGCCGCGCGCAAGGCCGCGGAGGCGGCCAAGGCTGCGGGACTCGGCGAGCCGCTGACCAAGGGGTCGGTCGTGGCCTCGGATGCCTTCTTCCCGTTTGCCGACGGCCTCATGGCCGCGGTGGAGGCCGGCGCGACGGCGGTGATCCAGCCCGGCGGCTCGGTGCGCGACGAGGAGGTGATCAGGGCCGCAGACGCGCACCGCATTGCCATGGTGTTCACGGGGGTGCGGCACTTTCGGCATTGACGTCAATTCTTCACCAGATCCCCCAGCAGGCTCGCGGCCACCGAGAGCTTCGACAGTGTCAGGCCGGAGCTCGCGATCTCGGCCACCGCCCCACGAATGCGCTCGATCTCCGCCCTGCGCGGAGCAACCCAGGCCTCCACCGCAGGTGCGCCGGCAGCGCCGTTCCCGGCGATGGCCGCGGTGAGACGGCGCTCCGCATCGCCGATCGAATCGAGCGCGCGATCGAGCGCAAGCCGGTCGAAGTAATCGGAGAGGACGATTGCGCGCGCCGCTCCAACGATCTGATCGAGGCGGAAGAAGGCCGCGGCGGCAAAGTAGGTGGCGGCGACCTCGGCGACATTCTGGCCGGTACGGTCGGCGACCATGACGATGTCCGGGGCGGAAGCGAGCACCGGCAGGGTGGCCATGCGCAGCGCCAGGTCGGCCGGCACGCCCTCTTTCATCAGCTCGGCTGCGCGCGTGTTGCGGGCTGCCGTCGCCGGCTCCGGCAGCGCGCGGTCGAGGGCCGCCTCGAGCGCGGTGATGCCCTCACGATAATGCGCGACGATGGCCGCAAGCCCCCTCGAGAGATCGACGTTGCGCAGGAACCAGACCAGCCGGTCCAGCAACAGGTCCTGCACCGCCTGATAGAGGCCAAGCTGCACCTCGCCCGGAATCCTGTTGTCGAGAGCGTCGATCGCGTCATGAAGGGCTATCATGTCGAAGCTGCCGCGCACTGCGGCAAAGGATGCGGCGATTGCCGCGGCGAAGGCTCCGGTCTGATCCGCGATGCGCACCACGAGCGTCGCGCCGCCGCGATTTATCATCGAGTTGGTCAGCTGCGTGGCGACTATCTCACGGCGCAGCCGGTGATTGGCGAGGGCGTCGGGGAACCGCTCGGCGATCGCAGCAGGAAAATAACGCAGCAGGTCGCGCGCCAGATAATCGTCGTCGGGAACGGTCGAGTCGAGTAGCTCGGCAAACAGCGAAAGCTTGGCGTAGGCGAGCAGCACCGCCAGCTCCGGCCGGGTCAGTGGCTGCGACCGCCGCCGCCGCTCGGCCAGCTCAATCTCGTCGGGCAGCTGCTCGACCGCGCGGTCGAGCTCGCCGCGGGTTTCCAGGATGTGCATCAGCCGCTGCTGAAACCCGAGGTCTTCGAGCCCACGCCGCTCGGCGAGCGAAAGCGCCAGCGTCTGCTGATAGTTGTTGCGCAGCACCAGCTTCGCGACGTCGTCGGTCATTTCCGCGAGGAGAACGTCGCGCTCGGCGCGCGCGAGCCGGCCGGCGCGCACGGGCCTCGACAGGGCGATCTTGATGTTGACCTCGAGATCGGAGGTATTGACGCCGGCCGAATTGTCGATCGCATCGGTGTTGAGCCTGATGCCGTGCATGGCGGCCTCGACCCGGCCGCGCTGGGTCATCCCGAGATTGGCTCCTTCCGCCACGACTTTCGCGCGCAGCGCTGCTCCGGTGACGCGGATCGCATCATTGGCGCGGTCGCTGACGGCTTCGTCGCTCTCGGCGGAGGCGCGCACGAACGTGCCGATGCCGCCGAAGAAGACGAGGTCGACCGGCGCTTCGAGGATGGCGCTCATCACCGCCTGCGGCGTCGCCTTGGCGGCGGGGAAGCCGAGCGCTGCCTGCGCTTGCGGGGACAGCGCGATCTCCTTGAGCGCGCGGGGGAAGACACCACCCCCCTTCGAGATCAGCGCGCGGTCGTAATCCTGCCAGCTGGATCGCGGCAGATCGAACAGCCGTCGCCGCTCGGCGAAGCTCGGCTCCGGGTCGGGCATGGGGTCGATGAAAATGTCGCGGTGGTCGAAGGCGGCGACGAGCTTGATCGTGCGTTCGCGCAGCATGCCGTTGCCGAACACGTCGCCCGACATGTCGCCGACCCCGACCACGGTGACGGCGGTGGCGGCGATATCGACATCCATCTCGCGGAAATGGCGCTTCACCGACTCCCAGGCGCCGCGGGCGGTAATACCCATCTTCTTGTGGTCGTAGCCGGTGGAGCCGCCGGAGGCAAAAGCATCGCCGAGCCAGAAGCCGTGCGCGGCGGCGATGGCATTGGCGAGATCCGAGAACGTGGCGGTACCCTTGTCGGCGGCGACCACGAGATAGGGATCGTCGGTGTCGTGGCGCACCACATCGGGAGGGGGGGCGACACCCGCATCGTCGAGATTGTCGGTTATGTCGAGCAGCGTCGAGATGAACAGCTCGTACGCGGCGGTGCCCTCGGCTTGCACCGCCTCGCGGCTGGCGCCGGCTGCAAGCATCTGCGGCAGCAGCTTGGGGACGAAGCCGCCCTTGGCGCCGACGGGGACGATGACTGCGTTCTTGACCTGCTGCGCCTTCACCAGGCCGAGTATCTCGGTTCGAAAATCCTGCGGCCGGTCGGACCAGCGGATACCGCCGCGCGCCACCTTGCCGAAGCGCAGATGCACGGCCTCCACCCGCGGCGCATACACGAAGACTTCGTAAAGCGGCTTTGGCAGTGGCACCGCGTCCAGCTTCCGGCTTGCGAACTTGATCGCGATGAGCTGCTTGGGCTGGCCCTTGGTATCGAGCTGAAAGAAATTGGTGCGGATTGCCGCCTGCATTGCGTTGACGAAATGCCGCAGGATGCGGTCTTCGTCGAGGCTCGCCACGCTGCGCAATTCCTGCTCGATGCCTGCCAGCACCTCTGCTTGAAATTGCGCCCGCCGCTGCCCTTCGAGGTGATGCGGGTTGAAGCGGCCATGGAAGAGGCGCACCAGCTCGATCGCGATCCGGGGATGCTTGACCAGCGTGGTCCAAAGATAATCCTGCGAATAGGGCAGCCGGATCTGGCGGAGGAAACGGGAGACGGCGCGGACCAGCGCGACGTCTCGCCACATGAGGCCAGCGGTCAGGACGAGCGCGTTGTAGCCGTCGTTCTCGGCTCCTCCGCCCATCACCACGAGGAAGCACGCCTCCAGCCGTTGCTTGAGCCCAGCCACGTCGATCGCAGTCCCGTCGGCGCGCTCGAGCAGCATGTCATGGAGCCAGACCTCGGCATCGTCGCGCCGGCGGTCCTCGCCCCCTTCCACCCCGGTTGCGTCCGCGGGCCGGCGGGCGATCAGGAAGGTGCGCTCATCGACCACCCTGAATCCCATGTTTTCCAGGACCGGGACCCGCTCGGACAGAGGTATGGGACGGGCGTAGCTCCAGACCTTCAATCCTGCCGCGTCCTCCTTCTCCGAGGGGCGGCGGTGAAAGTCGACAGCCAGCGGCCGGGCCGGCGCCAGAGTCTCGATGGCACTGATGTCATCGACCGCCGTGTCCGCCGAATAGCTCTCACGATAGCCTTGCGAGAATGCGGTGCGGTATCGATCGAGCAGGCGACGCGCCTTGGTCGCATCGAAGCTGCGTGCAAGCGCATCGCGAAGCTCGTCGAACCAGGTGCGTACGATCGCTTCCACACCTCGTTCCAGCGTGGCGCGATCAGGGCTCGGCATCTCGCCGTCATAGCTGGCGATGATGAAATGGACGCGAACCAGCGGCCCTTCGGGGAAGAACGGATAAAACGCGCTGACGCGTCCCTGGTACGTCTCGGCGAGATAATCACCAATCGCCTTCCGCACCGCGCTGCCGTAGCGCTCACGCGGGACATAGAGCAGGATCGACATGAACCGGTCAAAACGGTCCCGGCGCGGCAACACCCGCACGCGCGGGCGCTCGTCGAGCTGCAGCACCGCCAGCGCGAACTGAAGCAGCGTGTCCTCCTCGATCTGAAACAGCTCGTCGCGGGGATAGTTTTCCAGCACGTTCACCAGCGCCTTGCCGGAATGGCCTTCCGGGTCGAAGCCGGCCCGGCTGAGGACGTTGGCTATCTTGCGGCGCAGATAGGGGATCGAGCGGGTGGTGCGCGTATAGGCGGTGGAGGTGAACAGGCCGACGATGCGGATCTCGCCGATCAGCGAACCGCCGGCGTCGAAGCGCTTCACCCCGATGTAATCCATGTGGACGCGGCGGTGCACACGCGAGCGCACCGCCGCCTTGGCCACGATGAGGAGCTTCGGCTCCTGCAGGAAGGCCATGATTTCCGGGGTGAAGTCCTGCAGCTCGCGGACCCCGCGCAGCACCTTCAAATCGCGCGAGCGCATGATCCCGAGCGCGCGCTCGAAGACCGGCTCGAGTGCAGAGGCCCTTCGCAGCACATATTCGCGGATGCCGAGAAAGGTGAAGTTGTCGGCCACCAGCCATTCGAGGAACTGGATGGCCTCGGCGATCTCCGCGGCCGGCAAGGGGGGAGGCGCGGCCTTCAGCTCGGCGATGATGTCGGCGACCCGCGTCGCCATCGCTCGCCAGTCCCGGACGCAGGCGCGGACGTCGGCGAGCACCTGCTCGATCGCGGCTACAAGCTCCGCCCGGCGCGGCTCGGCGTCGATCGGCTCGAAATGAACATGGATCAAGCTTTCCCGCAACGCGCCCTCGAGCGGCCGCGTGCCCTTGAACGCGGTGAGGCGTCCGCTGGCATCGCGCTCCACGCTGAAGACGGGATGTGCAACGAAACTAACCTCGATCCCGCGCTCGGCCAGCTCGCCGAGTATCGAGTCGACCAGAAAGGGCATATCGTCGTTGACGATCTCCAGCACCGCCTCGGCGGAGCTTCCCCGCCCGTCGACGGCTTGCTCCGGCGGCTGCAGGCGGATCTTCGGCTCTCCCGGCTTGCGCAAGGCGAGAAACGACCAGGCTCCCGCCGCCAGCTGAGCCAGCCGGGGCGCGTCATAACGCAGAAGGTCTTCCGGGGCGGCATAGCCGAAAAGGTCGGAGATGAAATCCTCCGGGACGGCACTGTTGCCGCTCCTGAGAATCTCGCTCGCGGCTCGAATGAGCGCCAGCTCGGCGCGCTGGTCGGCGGCGGCAAGGTCGACGATTGCCATGGCGGTTTTCCTGGACCTACCCTTCGCTCCGCGCCTGCCGCTGCGCCACAGCGGCGATTCCAGCCCGGGCCCGTCGAGCCGAGGATCGCTCGCCAATCACCTGGGCAATACCGGCGCGCTCTGAAACACGATAGCATCGGCCGGGTGCAACAATAAGGAGATGGTGCCGTGTCCCAGACGAGCAAGATCGCCGCCAAGAAGCGAGCGATGCCCACCAAGCGCTCGGGATCCTCTGCCACTGCAGGCCAGCAACAGCGCGCGGACGCACGATTGCACGCGAATCGGCGAAAGGAGGGGACAGGGCTGACGCCGGCCTGGGCGCGTTGCGGCAGCGAGGATGACGTGAAGATCACGGCGCTGGCGCTCCCTCCCGACCGGCTTTCGCCGGCGATGGAGGCTTACTTCAACAAATGCGAGGAACGGCTCGGCTTCGTGCCCAACGTGCTCAAGGCGCTCGCTTTCGACAGCGGCAAGCTGGAAGCGTTCGTCGAGTATCGGCAGCGTCTGGTGCAGGAGGCCGAGACGCTCTCCAAACTCGAGATCGAGATGATCGCGACCGCGGTTTCGGCGCAAAACCGCTGCTTCTATTGCATCACCGCGCACGGCAACGCCGTGCGTCAGCTCGGCGACCCCGTGCTGGGAGAGATGATGGTGCAGAACTATCGCGCCGCGCGGTTGCCCCGGCGCCAGCGCGCCATGCTCGACTTCGCGGTGAAGCTTACCCGCACGCCGTGGGAGATCGAGGAAGAGGATCGGGATAAGCTGCGGCGGGCCGGGTTCACCGACCGCGACATCTGGGACATCGCCGCAGTCGCCGCGTTCTACAACATGACCAATCGGCTGGCCTCGGCCTCCGACATGCAGCCGAACAGCGTCTATCACGGGCAGGCGCGGTAGGCGGCATGAGCAGCCGACCTTACCGCCCCGCCTGCGCCTTCAGCGCCGCCAGCTCGGCTTCGCTGCGCAAGGTCATGACCGCGACCTTGCGCGCGCGGAAGTAGGGCAGCACGACCTGCATCGGCGCGCCGGCGCGCTCCAGCAATGAGACGTAGCGCGGCTCGGCGCCGCGCGTCGGCAGGTCGAATGCGGTCCAGACCGATGTCTCCGGATCGTAACGGATGACGCGGTCCGCGCCCCAAAGGTTGGTCCATGCGTTGTGGCCGCTGTCGACGGCCACGTGGTAGGGCTGCTGCGCTGCCGGCAGCGGCAGGTAAGTGACCGTGCTCGTGCGCGTGTCGATGCGCGCGAGATTCGCCCCCCAGGAGTTGCCGACCCACAGCACGTCAGCCTGCTTGTCCGTGCCCATCCGGCGCGGGCCCTGTGCCCAGGGAAACGGACCGTTGAAGTCGGGCTGATTGTATGTCTCGTAGAGCTTGAACGCCTCTTCCGTGATCCGGTCCATCTCCTCCTTGACCGGCGCGAGCTTGATCTCCTGCGGCTTGCCGGTCGCCGCATCCCCCTTGCCGATGATGTCGAGCGCCATCTCCGCCCACCAGCCGTTTCCGTCGCGATCGCCGGCGGCGCCGTAGGTGACGCCGGTGCCGTTCCTGGTCTTGTAGGTAAGGGACTTGAACTCGGTGAAGGTCTCGGTCGCGGGATCGAAGCGCAATGCGCCGTCGGGCGCCGAAGACCAGATCCGACCCTTGCCGTCATAATCGACGGTGGTGGCGCCACCGGTCTGGGTCATGCCCTGGGGCGGCATGTAGACGTCGATGCGTTCCGTCGTGGGATCAAGCCTGCCGAGCCCGCCACGACCGTTGTTGACGTTGAACCAGATGATGCCGTTCGGATCGCGGGTCATCCCATGGCTCTGGGCGGCAAGCCTGTTCGCCGCCGGCACCTTGAACAGCTTCACCGCACCGGTCCTGCTGTCGATCCTGCCGATCGTGGTCCGCTTGTTCGGGATGTTGCAGGTGAACCAGAGTTGCCCGTTGAGGTCGAGCCAGGCGTCGTGGACACCCCAGCCCGGGATCAGCACGGATGGGGTACCAAGCGACCAGTCGCTGCCGTCGTTTTGCACGAAATTGCTCGGCAGGCCCGCGTCGGGATCGAGCGGCAAGTCGTACTCCTTGAACATCGCCCGCGCCGCCTCGCCGGACGGGCGCGGCTCGAGCTTGAACTTCATCGCGCTTTCGCCGGGGCCGCGGGCGCGCGCGAGATAGGACGCAAGCTCCTTCTGGTGGAAGTCGAGAATAGCCGAGGGCGGGCGGGCTGCACCGACATAGGTGCCGTAGACGTTGGCGTTCTTCATCAGCTCGATGATGGCGTTCCAGCCCGCCTCGTCGAACCGGTGCTGCAGCACGTAGCTGGGGGTGTGACAGCCGGTGCATAAATTGCGCACCAGCCGTTTCATCCGCTTGTCCTGATCGCTTTCCTCCGGCAGCGCATTGAGCAGGGCATAGCCGGGCAGCTGCCTGACGAAATCCGCGGTCGGCTGAAGCACGAATGCTCGCTGCGCGCTCCCCGGCAGCTCGATCTCGGCGGTTGCGATGGCGAACGTGACCGCCTGCGCCCATACCCGATATTTGCCGGCCGGCAAGGGCGGGAAATAGTAGTCGCCGGTGCCGTCGGTGAATACGGTGGTCGTGATCGTCCCATTGACCGGCTTTGCCGATACCGTAGCCCCGTCGAGCTTCTCGCCCCCGGCGGTGCTGACCGTTCCGCTCAGAATCGCCTCGGCCGCCTTCGCATTGCTTACGGCGGAAAGCGACAGAGCCGCGAGGCCGAGGAGGGCTGCGCCCAGGATGCTCTTCATGGCGTGGGTTCCCGATTGCTTCACCGTCAGCGCGCCGTGCCGCTCAGAGCCGGCGCTGCAGGGGTGGGTATGGTCTTCAGGTAAGCGACGATCGCTTCGATCTGTGCGGGGTCGAAATGATACTTGAAGCCGGGCATGCGGGGAGTGCCGTTGCTGATGACCTCGCGCAACGCGCTCTCCTGCCCGCCGCCCGAGCTCTGCGAGAGCTCCGGACCGTAGAGCGGGCTCGTCATCTGCGGCTTGCTGTGGCAGACGCGGCAGGATTGGTTGAAAAGTCGCATGCCGAGCAGCTCCCGCTGGCTCAGCGTTGCGCCGCCCACGGCGCTTTGCGCGAACGCGGGCTCCAGGCTCACGGCCAGCAGCGCTGCAACGAGACGAGGACGCATGGTTTCCTCAGGCGCATGCTCAGCCTACGACTCGACCGGGGCTGAAGGAAGCTGCCCCGGAAGCAAGCCGGCTATGCCCCGGCCGGGCCGCACGGCTACGCCTGTGCCCGCTATGGCTCGGAAGGTCTCGTGATCGGCGCATCGACGAAGATACGGTACTGCTGCACCCGTGGCTTGGCCTTGTCGGCCTCGTTCAGCAATTGGAGCGAGCTCTTGCCCATGAGCTCGCGCGGCAGGATCATCACGCGGATGAATCGGCTCGGCCGATTGGCCGTCGCCTGCGCGAACACCGCGTCGGGTCCGCTTTCATGCCAGGCGCCACCCGGCCCATACGACGTTGAGCGTCCATGGGTGTCGATCCGGATGCCGCCTTCGATGAGGCAACGGATGCCGGGGCCCTGGTGCCGGTGCAGATAGGCGCAGCCGCCCGGCGGAAACGCGACGCTGTCGCCGCGCAGCAGCAGCTCGCCCTTTGGCAGCGTAGCGAGCTGTGCGGAAAGCTTTGCCCGGCAAGTTCTGCCGGCAGCAGGGTTGTCGGTCGCAAGGCTTGACGCGAGCTCCCAACGCCAGCAGGTCGCGCCCGACTTGCCCCCTTTCAACGCGACCGCTCCCTCCCCGTGCCAGACTTGCTCGTCGCCGTAGGCTTGATCGGCGATGCTGACGGCACCGTGCACGACGAAAATCATGCGCGGCAGAGGCGCCAGCGAAAGCGTGGCATCATCGGACAAAATGTCCTCGTAAAGCCGGAGCACGGGAGGCATAGGTAAATCTCCACTGGAAATGGAGGTGGCAGGATAATCGAGATGCCCCGTTCGACAACCGCGTTTGCGGAAAATGCCGTCCGCCAGACCGGGCCTTAGCACATTGACCTCCGCCGAGCCCCGCGATCGGTTCTGCGAACCGCCACCACGGCAGCAGCCGTGGGCGAAGCTCGCCGTTCTGCTTCTGGCGCTGGTGGTGCTCTTGCCTCCGATCAACGACCTGTTTCGCTACGGCCTGCTGCTCGTCGCTGCCGTTCTCGTCGTGACCGGCTCGGTCACGATGCGGCGCCGACGATGGATAATTGCATTCGTTGCGGTCGCGCTCGCGGTGTCAGCGCAAATTTTCCTGGCGGCGCCGCGGATCGAGGAAGGTCACAACGTCTTTCTGATCGATGGCCCGGGCGGCGTCCTCGAAGCCTCCCTGCCGCGGCAGGCATTTCGCCTGATGGCGGCGGAGTTCGACGCGACTTATCCGCCGTCGCACCGGTGCGATCCCGCAGTCTTCGGCTGCTGGCGCGGTGAGGGCTTTCCGGATCGGGCGTTTGCCTTCTCGGCCGACGGGATCTACGGCCGGCCGGCATATTCGCGGCGCGTCACCGGCATCGATTTCTCCGATCCGGTATGGCTTCGCCTCGGGTTCTTGAACGAGCAGCGCTACAATTGGAACGCGGCGGTCAGCGACATCGATCGCGCCGCCCGCAACCGCGGCCTCACCGCGGTGCTGCATCCCTGGCACGTCAGGATGCCGTGGTTTGTGGCGTACCGTTTCCCCGCCGATTTTATCGGCAGCCGGTTGTGCTGGCGCGGGGAGGTGCTGTGGGAGCGTGCAGCCGAGCAGTTTGAGGTGATCTCGCATCCGATGATGGAATGCCGCGCGCTGACCGACGAGGATATCGGGAGGCGCATCTTCGGGGTTGCGATCGAGCGGGGGCTGGCCATGCGTCTTGCGCCCAGCCCGAGCATTGCGTTTCGCCAGCGGCTCGAGCCTGCTCTCGCATTTGCAGGTCTGGCCGGCCTGCTCGTTCTCCTGGTCCGGGTTCGCGCGCGCGCGACCGTCCTGCCCTTTGCACTCATAGCGATCACGCTGGTTGTCGTAGTCCTCAATGATGCGAGCTTCATCGGCGGCGTACGCCCATTCGATGGCGGCGACGACGGGCTCGTCTATGACGGATATGCGCGGACGATGCTGCCTCAACTGCTTGCAGGCAATCTCGCCGAGGCGCTGCGAGGCGGCGAGAACGTCTTCTTCTTCACTCCCGGGATGCGCTATCTCCGGGTGACGGAGCACCTGCTCTTCGGCGAGAGCTATCTCGGCTATCTTTCGCTTATCCTGGCATTGCCGTTTGTCGTCTTCTTCCTGTTCCGACGGTTCCTGCCGTTACGCTGGGCCGTGGCGCTGATTGCAATCTTCGTCGCCGTTCCGATCGGGGTTCTGTTCGGCTCGAGCTTGGTTCAATACGTCAAGTGGGCGGCGCGGGGCTTTGCCGACCCGGCGGCGTACACCTTCTTCCTGGCCGGCCTCGTGCTGCTCGTCGGCCGAAGCGAATCCGCGCGGCGCGGTGCGGGGTCCGCGTTCGGCGCAGGCCTGCTGCTTGCGCTCGCGCTGTTCGTGCGGCCGAATATCGCGCCCGCGACGGGAATGCTGCTGGCCGGGGCGGGCCTCGGCGCCCTGCGGCAGGGCGCGTATGGGCGTGCGGCTGCTCTCGTCCTCGGCTTCCTGCCGGTGCTCGGCATGGCGCTGCACAACTGGCTCTACGGTGGCGCCGTCGTGCTGTTCACGTCGACGGCAGCCCACCCCGGCGCGCTGATCGCACCGCCCTCGCTCTATCTCGGCGCGCTGGGCGAGCTCGCACAGGCGCAGCTCTACGGGGCGCATCTCGAGCGCGCGATTCGACAGATCGGCGGCTGGCTTGCCGGTCCGTCGGAATGGCCCGGTATGGCGCCCATCAATGCCGCGGCGATCGTCATCGTGCTGCGCGTTGCGCTGTGGCGCCGGGCGGATCCCTGGCTGCGCCTGCTCGCGACAGCAACCTTGACCCAGCAATGCGTCGGCATCTTCTATCTGACGGCCGGCCGCTACCACTACCTGAGCTGGCTCCTCACGCTGCTGGTCGTGGCGGTCTGGGTGCACGGCGAAGGGGTCGGGCTGTTCAGACGAGCCTTTCCGGGGCTCGCCGCCCGCATCGACAAGCGTCGTCGGCCGCTGCCGCTCGCGCAAGCTCTCGACCGGGCGTGCCGGCTCCTGGAACCCGGCGGAAGGCGCATTCGCCCGCTGCCATGATCGCGTGCATTACCCCCGCAGGGCTCGTCGGGGCTTGGCCGGCCTGCCCGGCAGCGCGAGGAACCCATGCAGCTCGGAGAGCAGCAGCGCGCCCAGATGCAGCTGCGAGACGAACTCACCGGCGACTATCAGCCGGGTGAGCTCAGCGGGGGAAACGAGCTTCACCGCCAACCCCGGCTCCGGCTGGAACGGCGAGACCCGGTCGCCCGCCTCGACGAAGAACGAATGAATGCGGTTGTTGAGCCGGCCCGTGCAGGGGGAATGCTCGCCCAGCGGATGGATCGCGCGGGCGGCAAGGCCGGTCTCCTCCAGCAGCTCGCGGCGGCAGCAATCTCCGGGGGCTTCGCCGGGATCGACCATTCCGCATGGAAGCTCCCAGGAGAAGTCCTCGATCGCCGGGCGGTACTGCCGCACGATGGGAATCTTCCCCGCCGGCGTGACCGCCACGATCGACACGTAATCCGCCTGCTCGACGGCATGGTACACCTCGAGCGGAGCATCACGGGAAAACTCGACCTCGCGCGCGATGATGCCCATCCACGGCGACACTTCGGTGCTGCGGCGCGATCGGATTCTCGGCCACTTCATGCGATGGCTCCGCTGCTCGGAGGGCGCTTGACCGTCACCGTCTCGGGTGAGCGGCGTAGAAACGTGGTGGCGAAGGCGTAGAAGTACCAGCGCAGATAGGCGGGAAGCCAGCGCAGCACGCGGAACCTGCTTTGGCCGTGCCGCCGCTCGAACCATTGCGCCGGCACTTCGCCGATCCTCCACCCGAGCCGATGCGCCTTCACCAACAGCTCGATGCTGTAGCAGAACCCGCGATCGGATTCGACCTCGATGCAATCGATAACGCGGCGCGAGAACAGGCGGAAGCCGTTGGTGGCGTCACGCGTCGGCAGCCGCGCCAGGCGGTGAAGGGTCGAATTGGCGGCGCGGAGCAGCGCGGCTTTCAATAACGGGGCGCCGACCATCGTGCCGCCCGGCGTGAACCGGCTGGCGCAGACGACATCGCAGCCCCCGCGAGCCAGCGCGACCATCTGGTCGAGAATTGCGGCGTTGTAATCGTCGTCGGCCGCCCACATGGCAACGTAGGGCGCGCTGCTGGCAGCGAATCCGGTCATCACCGCGCCGTGTGCGCCAGGCTTCCTGTTGCGTAGCAGCTCGAGCGCAAGTCCCGCATGCGCCTGCGGGTTGCCGCGGATCACCGGCAGCGTGTCATCGTCATCCTCGTCGTAGCTGATCAGGACGCGCGCCGGCGTGCGCACCGACTTGGCAAGGGCGGCGAGCGTCGGGGCGATGTTGGCTCCTTCGTTGTGGACCGGAATCACGATGTCGAGCTCGCGCGGCATCTCATTGCTCCGCCGCAGTCTTGGTCCCGGCGGTGAGCACGAACGGACGCAGCCGCTTCATCAATGGCAGGCCGAACACCGTCGCGTCGATGAAGTTGTAGATCGGCAGCAGCAGCCGCGCCCGCTGGGATGCCACATAGCGATAGGCAAGGCCCGCGACATAATGCGAGGACACCTCGAAGCCGGCACGCGAGAACACCCCTGCAACCTGGCGCGGCAGAACCGGCCGCTCGTTCTCGGTCACCCCGACCGGGCTGTAGAACGGGGAGGCTGGGTCGCGATAAAGCCACATGAACGGATTGCGCCGATTCGGATCGAACGCGACGAAGCGCCCGCCGGCGCGCAGCACACGCCAGACCTCGGCCGCGCAGCGGCTGGGATCGGGAAGGTGATGCACCACGCCGCTGAGCAGCACGCCGTCGAGGCTCGCGTCGGGAAACGGGAGCTGCTCGACGTCGCCCGCGACGAAGTCAATCTGCGGATGCCTGCGGCGGCCGAGCGCGATCAGCTTCGCGCTGATGTCGAGCCCGACCGGCCGGTAGCCGGCGCGCTCGAGCAGACCGGTGAACGTTCCCGAACCGCAGCCGAGATCGGCGATCCGGGCACCGGGCTCGAGGCGCGTCAGCCGCACGAAAGCATCGACCAGCCGCGTGCTCGCCTCCGGAACGAAGACGTCATACTCGTGGGCGGCGGCGTGGCCGTCGAAGAACGCGATCTCCTTTTCCTTGTTCTGGCTCGATCCGATCATGCTTTGCAGACTGGGACTCCGGGATGACGGCGTGCTGCGTTCAGCTTGGACGAGCCTGGCTCGGCTGCAGCAGCGGGCGCAGCGCACGCAGGTCGCTCATGCTTTCGATCGTGAGGATGCGCTCGATGAGCTCCGTGCACCTGGCCTCCCCGAGCACAGGCATCATCAGATCCCGGCACTTGCCGACGACCTCGCTGCGGGGCATCGGGTTGTCGGCCGTGCCGCGGACGGCGCGAACGTGCTCGGTCAGCTCGGTCCCGTCCGCGAACCGCACGGCGAGGATGGCCTCGCGTACCCGCTGGTCGAGCTCCGCGTCGCCGAGGAGCTCGACCTTGGCGCGCTGACGCAGCACAGCGGGATCCCGCATGCGGGGGGTGTCGTGCGCAGCCTGAAACGAGACGGTGCCGTCGATCAGCATCACCGCGACGAGATGCTGCAGGCAGACGTCCGGCATCTCGCGGTTGCCGACCACCGAAGCCTCACGCGTTCCCAGCCGCACCACGATCCTCTCGACATCCTCGGCTGCAATGCGGCGGCGCCGCGAGAGGAGCTCGAGCGCATCGAGAGGCGCCTGGATCGGTGAGCCGACCGACCATTTCTTGATGTTGGTACGCATGACCTCGTAGCGCTCGCCGAGCTCCTCGATCAGCCGCGCGGCATCCGCCGCGGTGGAGTAGGCCTCGAGAAAATTGTCCGGTCCCGACAGGATATCGTCGATCCCGGTCCAGCCGGCGCGGACCAGCAAAGCCGACGTCATGCCGCTGCGTGCCGGCATGCCGCCGAATGCGAAAGCCTTCTCGATATGCTCGCTGTCGCGCTGCCAGGCGGCGATGCCCGAGGACTGTTGGGCGGTATAGTCGAGAAGCCAGCGCATTTCCCGGGCATCGAGCCCGGCGATGCAGCCGGCGGCGGCCGCCGCGCCGAATGCCCCGGCGATGCTGTGGCTGCTCTTGTGCGCCTGGCGCGACAGCGCTGGAACGCCGAGGCACATGGTGATGCGTGGCCCGATGTCGTATCCGAGCGCCACGGCCCGCAGAAAATGCACCCCGCTGATGCCGAACTGCTCGCCCGCGGCGAGCGCCGCCGGCACCACGGCGCAACCGGGGTGCGACAGCGAGGGGGCGTGCGAGTCGTCGGTCTCGTCGGCATGGGCGAGCACGCCGTTGGCGAGCGCCGCCTCAATGGCTCCGCACCGCACGTCGGAGCCGACCACCGTGGCAATCGGTTGTCCGGCATAGGCACGGGCGAAGCGAATGGCAGCAAGCCCCGGCACCAGCCGGGAGCCCGAGATCATGGCAGCAAGGGTATCGAGCACGTGGTGCTTCGTCTTCTCGACCACGTCGTTTGGCAGATCTCGCTCGCGAGAAGCCGCCATATAAGTGCTGAGCGCGGCCATCACCGGCCCGACCGGCTGGCCGGCGAGCGCCGTCTCGGGGACCGCGGCGGCGCCGGCAGCCTGCAGCCGGCCCCGCCGGGTCACGGTCGGATGCGGCTTTTTCCTGCCCGCGCGCATATCGGACGGCAGAGGACGGGGGACCGGGGACGGGCGACTGAGGACAGACGACACAGGACAGCGGGCATGGGCACGTCAGACTGCTGACGCTAGTCGTCTGTCCTCTGTCGTCCGATGTCTGTCAGCTGATACCGGGAAATATCGGCCAAGCCAGCCGCGGAGCAGGTCCCAGACCCGCGTGCTGCCTTCGCCGAACATGAAGTGATCGGCGTCACTGATCAGGTGCAGCTCGGTCGGCTGTCCGGCACGCTTGAACAGCTCGATCGACTGCTCCGTCGGGGTCACCGAATCGCTGGCGGCATGCAGCAGCAGCAGCGGCCGTGGTGCAATCCTGCCGACCACGTCATCGGCGCGGAAGTCGTACATGCTTTGGGCGGTCTCGGCCGGAAACGACTCGATGGAATCTGCCGCGAGATTGCCGCGCAGGTGCGGCGGGATGGGAACGATGTCGTAGCGAGGAACCATCAGCGATTTGCCGGTTCGCGCGCGATGCTCACGGCCCTCCTTCAGCATGCTGGTGAAACGCGCCCAAGCCTCGGCGCTTTGGTGCTGGCCGCGGAACTTGCGCTCGCCGTCACCCCAGCCGCCGTTCGAGACGACGGCAGCCACGCGCGGGTCGATCCCGCCCGTATAGACCGCGACCGCGCCGCCGAAGCTCGAGCCGATCAGGGCGATGCGCGCCGGATCGACCGCTGGGTGGCGGGCGAGAAAGCCCAGCGCATTACGCGTGTCCTCCACCTGCTCCAGGCAGATCACGCGGCCGCGCTCGCCCTCGCTGTCGCCGCAACCGCGCATATCGAAGCGCAGCACCACGTAGCCGAGCTCCAGAAGCACCCGGCTCGGCTGTATCGTATTCGACGAGGTCTTGTTGCTGCCGAACCCGTGCAGCACCAGGAACGCGGCTCGCTTCTCGCCGGGCTTCAATCCGCCCGGGACGTGCACGATCCCCGAGAGCTCGAGGCCGGCGGAGCCAAACGTGACGACTTCTTCGGACATGGGTCGGAATCTCCGCTCAGCAATTTTGGCGAGCTTACCCGTAGCCGTTGGCCTGGGTCGAGGTGAGCCGATCGTGCCCGGTTCGTGCCGGGGTCCGCTTGCTTCCCGCACGCGGACTCGGCCGGCCTGGGCAGGCATGGTCAGGCACCGCCGCCGCTCCCTTGCTCGATCGCCGGATTTCGCCGAATGCTCATTCTCTGCGGTCGCCGAGCCCGAGCTCGCTCCAGCGGGCATAAGCCCTGTCTATGTCGGCCTGCTGCGGCCATACGGTGGGCGGGAAACGCGCGCCGCCGAGCTCGGGGTCCGGAT
This sequence comes from Xanthobacteraceae bacterium, assembly GCA_036406655.1. Classification (GTDB taxonomy): domain Bacteria; phylum Pseudomonadota; class Alphaproteobacteria; order Rhizobiales; family Xanthobacteraceae; genus VAZQ01. Next base: position 34,040 of record DASXAP010000048.1, read on the forward strand.
CGTAGTCGAGGTTGAGGGTGGCGTCGATCAGCACCCGATTCCACTTGCCGGTGCCGAACAGGTCCGGATTGCGGTCGCGGCGCCGGGTCGATGGATCGAGCCCGGCTCCGAACGTTGCCGGCATGATGACGATGTCATTCTCGCCGGCGTTCACCCGGTGGGCGATCGCCCAGTCCACCGCGGCATAGTCATGGATGTCGATATCGTCGTCGACCACGGTCACATGCTTGTAGCGCACATGTGCGGCCGATGAGCCCCAGAGTGCATTGGCGGCTTGCTTGGCCTGGCCGCGATAGCTCTGCTTCATCCGGATCAGCACGTTGATGCCGGTCTGGACCGGCGGGCACCACACGTCGGTGATGCCCGGGACGCCGGCCCGGTCGAGCACGTTCCAGGCGGTAGCGGCGCGCATGATCGAGGAGACCACGCCGTTTTCGGAATAGCTGCCGGGCATCGAGCCTTCGATCGTGCCGCGCAGGATCGGATCCGTCCGATGCGTCACCGCGGTCACGCGGATCGCAGGCTTGGGCGAGCGATCCCCCGCGACATAGCCGGTGAACTCGGCGTAGGGCCCTTCCATGAGATAGGTGGCGGGGTCGAGGCCGAGGTAGCCTTCGATGACGATCTCGGCGCTGGCGGGCACGTACAGATCGACTGTCTCGCACTTGACCAGCTCCACCGGCGCGCCGCGGATCGCTCCCATCACGTCGTACTCGCAGACACCCTTGGGCACCGGCGATCCGCCGGTGAAGCCGAGCGAGGGCTCCCAGCCGATCGCCACCGCGATCGGCATCTCGGACTGACCGCCGTTCTGCCAGGCCGTGACGTGGTGACCGATATGCTGCGCGCGCCACATCAGCATCGGGATGCGGTCGCGGCCCCCGAGCATGCCGCGATAGACCCCGACATTCATTATGCCGGTGTCCGGGTCCTTCGTGACGCAGCCGCCGTAGGTGAGCAGATAGCGCCCGCCATCCAGCCGGTTCCAGTAGGGGGTGGGAAATTCATAGAGATCGACATCGGCGCCCCTGCGGATGTTCTCCTTCACCGGCCCGGTCGCCACGATCCTGGGCGGGATACTGCCGGCGAGGATGGTGCGGCTGACCTTCACGAGCTCGCGCGGATGAGTGTCCGGCGGCAGCCCCAGCATCATCGCGATACGCCGGTAACTGTTGAGCGCGGAACCGAACACGCGCCGGCAGCGGCTCGTCGGCTTGTTGTAGTCCTTGATGTTGTTGAACAGCAGCGCCTTGCCGGTGCCCGGCCCCTGCGCGAGCCGCATGATGGTGCCGAGCTCGATGTTCCAGTCGACCTCGGCATCGATCTGGGTAAGCTCGCCCCCGGCTCGGAGCGCCTCGATCCACCCCCGCAGGTCACCGAATGCTCGTGGGGTGCGTTCAACCGACATGTGCTTTTTCTGGATCTGGAGCATGTCTCACACGGGCTGGTTCCGGAGCGTCGCCGGCCGATGCTTCCCTTCGCCGTTGCGCATCACCTGTCACGCAAATACCGGCGTTCCCGGCACGAAAGCATCGAACGCGGCCAGCACCTGGCTGCGAAAACGGTCAGCTTCCATCAGCAGCTCGTGCCGCGCCCCCGGGACGATGAGGTGGGAACCGGCACGCAAGCGCACCGCGAATTCATCGATCGCGGGGGTGGATACGATGCGGTCCTGGCCGGCGGCGATGATCAGCAGCGGCTGCCTGATCCTCGCAGCGTAGCCGGGCTCGGCGATTTCCGCCATCGCCCGGAACGCGGCATCGGTCCACGCCACCGTCGGCCAGCCGATCGCCAAGGCCGGTTCTGCCTCGAGCTCTGCCACGGTGCGGGCATAGCGCACCGGATCCGATGTGAGCAGATTGCCCACGAATGGGCGCTGCTGCATCACCGTTGCATCCCCGCCCGGAACATAGAGGCCGCCAAGCCCCATGAAACGCAGGCTGCGGACGAGGGTGCGGGTGGCGCTCGAGCGCCGCATGCCCGGCAGCGCGATCATCGGCGCGAGCAGCACCATGCGATCGAACCAATGATGTCCCGCATAGGCCGCACGCAACAGCACCGTTGCCCCCATGGAGTGAGCGAGCGCAAACACCGGAGGCGGGCAGTCCGGCAGCACCACCTCGTTGACGAAGGTCTCCAGATCGATGTCGTACTGTGAGAAGCTGCGCACATAGCCCTTGCGCGGGTTGCGCAGCATGCGCCCGGACATGCCCTGGCCACGCCAATCGAGCGTAGCGACGGCAAACCCCCGGGCACGCAGGTCGCGCGCGGTCTCGAAGTATTTTTCAATGAATTCGGAGCGGCCCTGAAACAGGCACACCGTGCCCCTGCGTCCGGGCGGCGGCGGCCATCGCGCGAACCGCAACTCGATGCCGTCGCGTGTCTTCAGGGTGCCGCTGATGGCTCCATCGGGAACCGGATTGGCGGGAATTGAGACAAGAGTCATGCAGGGAACGGCCGCGCGGAGCCATGCTTATAGCAGGGTGGGAAGTCTCCCGCGAGCTTCGTGCGTGCCCTGCGGGCGTCGCGATCGGGAACCCAGAGAGAAAAACGCATCAGGCGGTTGTCCGCTTGCAAACGCCGCATCCATGCCTACATGAAGCCTGCGCAGGCCTTGCAGGCTGCGCAACAGGCAACGGGTTCGGCCCCTGGGCGGACCCTTTCGCATTTCGCTCAACAACGAGGTTATGCCATGCGAACTTTCGATCTTGCTCCCCTCTATCGTTCGACCGTCGGTTTCGACCGGCTGTTCAACATGCTCGACGGCTTCGAAGCCACTCCGGGCTATCCGCCCTACAATATCGAGCGCACCGGCGAGAACGCCTATCGCATCTCCGTGGCGGTAGCCGGCTTCAGCGAGCGCGAGCTGTCCATCGAGGCGAAGGAAAACGCGCTGACCATCAAGGGCGAGAAGCAGGCGAAGGAGGAAAACGGCGGCGACATGCTCTACCAGGGCATCGCAGCCCGCGCTTTCGAGCGCGTCTTCCAGCTTGCTGACTACGTCCAGGTCAAGGGCGCTACGCTTCAGCACGGTCTCCTGCACGTCGATCTCGTGCGCGAGCTTCCCGAGGCCAAGAAGCCGCGTCGGATCGTCATCGGCGGCGGCGAGCCGAAGGTGGTCGAGGCCAAGGCGGCCTGACCTGACAGAGGCTGTTTGATCCAGAGGGAGCGCCCCGGCTCACCGGGGCGCTTTCATTTGTGCCCGGGCTCGAATTGGCCCGTGCGCCGAAACAATGAGGTGGGATCGGCTCACCGCTCAGCCGCGGCGGTGACGAACCGATCGACCTCTTCGGCGGTGGTCGCAAACGAGGTGACCAGGCGCACCAGCACGCCTCGAGGCTGCCTCGCACGCGATCCGGACGGCTGCCACGGATAATAGCTTGCTCCCATGGCCCTGAGCCGCAGGTCGGTGGCTGGAGGCAAGACGACGAACACCGCGTTCGCCTCGACCGGCCAAACCGGGAGCAATCCAGCCATGCCCAGCCCGGCCGCGAGCCGGTCCGCCATGGCGTTGGCATGGCGCGCCAGCTTGAGCCAGAGATCCCCGGCCAGATACGCCTCGAATTGCGCCGCGGTAAAACGATGCTTGGAAAGCAGGTGCCCTGCGCGCTTGCGCCTTTCCGGCATATTGGCTGCGCGCGCGCTATCGAAGAACACCACCGCCTCCGCCGCCAGCGCACCTCCCTTGGTCGCTCCGAACGAAAGCACGTCAATCCCGGACCGCCAGGTTGCGTCCGCAGGAGTCACGTTCATCCGCGCCAGCGCATTGCCGAGCCTCGCGCCATCGAGATGCACGGTCATGCCGTGGGAATGGGCAAGGTCGGCAAGCTCTGCCAGCTCGGCCGGCCTGTAGATTGTGCCGGCCTCGGTGGATTGGGAAAGCGACAAGACCGCCGGGCTGACGTGATGCGGGCCGCCCCATGCCCGCGAGTTGAAGGCTCGCCGCAGCGTCTGCGGGGCGAGCTTGCCTCCGGCTCCGGCAATGCCGATGAGCTTGATCCCCGCGCCGTAGAACTCCGGCGCGCCACATTCGTCGGTCGCAATGTGCGACTCCTCGTGACATAGCACCGCCCCCCATGGCGGCGTCATATGCGCCAGCGCCAATGCATTCGCCGCGGTCCCCGTGGCCACGAGGAACACCGCCACGTCGCGCTCGAACAGCTCGGCGAATCTGCGCTCCACGCGCTTGGTGTGCGAGTCCTCGCCATAGGCGAGTGCGGTGCCGGCATTTGCCCCGGATATCGCGGCGAGGATTTCCGGAGCGATGCCCGCCGCGTTGTCGCTTGCGAAATTCATCTTCGCCCCAACGAGCCAATTGCAGCCGTGAGCAGGACAGAGCCCGAATCGGCTTCCGGACGCTCGCCAGCGGATGCTCGCAGCTCCGGCGGTTCGGGAACGAAAGCGAAAACCCGCATTTTCCGAGTAGGCGGACCCTTGTATTCGTGAGTAGAATTTGGCAGGCTGAACTAGGACAGTAATACTGTCCCAGTTGGCGGATTAAATCCGCTGCCGTGTTCCACCGCATCCGGGGCGGTTCGATGGCGGGGAACGCGTCATCCCATCGGCGGGCCCGCCGAGAGGTGCACGCGGTAGCGGAAAACGGGGTAAGAGCCCAGGGCGAGGACGCTCCGGCGGATAGTCCGCCAATCGGGAGGTGCACACGCCGGGGCGCGCCGACCGGCGGCGGCGAAGGTGTGTCATCCTGTCCGGATTGCGACGCGAGGGACCGGGATCATGAGCGCGGCGGAGCATCGCGCGAGAGGAGTCGGAACCGCGCCCGAAGGAGGAGCGCCTCCGGAGCGCGATTCCACCGAGGCTTGGCCTGCGGGATTTGCGCCGCAAGGGCTTTATGACCCAGCCCTGGAGAAGGATTCCTGCGGCGTCGGGTTCATCGCCGACCTCAAGGGCCGCAAGTCGCACCGGCTGGTCGAGGACGCGCTCGCGATCCTGTGCAATCTCGAGCACCGCGGCGCCGTGGGAGCCGATCCGCGCGCCGGCGACGGCGCCGGCATTCTGGTTCAGATCCCGCATCGGTTCTTCGCCAAGCGGGCGGGTCGCCTCGGCTTCAGCCTGCCGAAGCCGGGTGAATACGCAGTCGGTGCGCTCTTCATGCCGCGCGATCCGGATTGGCGACAGGTGATCCGCGACATCTATGCCCAGATGATCAGGCGCGAGGGGCTGGCGCTTCTGGGCTGGCGCGAGCTGCCGACCGACAATTCCACCCTCGGTGAATCGGTCAAGCCGACCGAGCCCGTCCACCTGCAGGTGTTCATCGGCCGCGGCAGGAAGATCAAGAGCCAGGACGAGTTCGAGCGGCGTCTCTACATCTTGCGCAAATCGATCTCCAACGCGATCTACACGCGCAGGGAGCGCCGGCTGGCGTGCTACTACCCGGTATCGATCTCCTGCCGGACCGTCATCTACAAGGGCATGTTTCTCGCCGACCAGCTCGGCACCTATTATCCCGACCTGCACGACCCCGATTTCGAGACCGCGCTCGCGCTCGTCCACCAGCGTTTCTCCACGAATACGTTCCCGACCTGGTCGCTCGCGCATCCCTACCGGATGATCGCGCACAATGGCGAGATCAATACGCTGCGCGGCAACGTCAACTGGATGGCGGCGCGCCAGGCTTCGGTGTCGTCGGAGCTGCTCGGGGAGGACATCAACAAGCTCTGGCCGATTTCCTATGAAGGCCAGTCCGACACCGCCTGCTTCGACAATGCGCTCGAGTTCCTGGTGCAGGGCGGCTACTCGCTCGCGCATGCGATGATGATGATGATCCCCGAGGCCTGGGCAGGCAATCCGCTGATGGACGAGGAGCGGCGCGCCTTCTATGAATACAATGCCGCATTGATGGAGCCGTGGGACGGCCCGGCGGCGATCGCCTTCACCAATGGCCGCCAGATCGGCGCCACCCTCGATCGCAACGGCTTGCGCCCGGCACGCTATTTCCTGACCCGTGACGGTCGCATCATCATGGCCTCCGAGATGGGCGTCCTGCCGATTCCGGAAAGGGACATCGTCAGGAAGTGGCGCCTGCAGCCGGGAAAGATGCTGCTGGTCGACCTGGACGAGGGCCGTCTCATTCCCGACGAGGAGCTCAAGGCGCAGCTCGCCCGGAGCCATCCCTACAAGGAATGGCTCGAGCGCACCCAGATCGTGCTCGAGGATCAGCCCGCCGCCCCGGAGCAGGCACCCCTGTCCAACCTCGCGCTGCTCGATCGTCAGCAGGCATTCGGCTACACGCAGGAAGACCTGCGCATCCTGATGGCCCCGATGGCGAGCCAGGGCGAGGAAGCAGTCGGGTCGATGGGCAACGACACGCCGATCTCTGCGCTGTCGCAGCGGGCCAAGCTGCTGTTCACCTATTTCAAGCAGAACTTCGCTCAGGTGACCAATCCGCCGATCGACCCGATCCGCGAGGAGCTGGTCATGAGCCTGGTTTCGATCATCGGTCCCCGCCCCAATCTTTTCGACCTGGAAGGCAGCTCGCGGCTCAAGCGCCTGGAGGTCCGCCAACCGATCCTCACCAACGAGGACCTGGAAAAGATCCGCGCCATCTCGGAATTGGGAAACGGGCATTTCAAGTCCCGGACCCTCGACACCACCTGGGCGGCCGAGCAGGGTGCGCCCGGCCTGAAGGAGGCCCTCGACCGGCTCTGCGTCCGCGCCGAGGCGGCGGTGCGCGAGGGCATCAACATCATCCTGCTCTCCGACCGGCGCGCCGGGGCTGACAGCATTCCGATCCCTTCCCTGCTCGCTTGCGCGGCCGTGCATCATCACCTGATACGGCAGGGACTGCGCACGTCCGTCGGCCTGGTCGTGGAATCGGGCGAGCCGCGCGAAGTGCATCACTTCTGCTGCCTGGCCGGCTACGGCGCCGAGGCGATCAATCCCTATCTCGCCTTCGAGACGCTGATCGCCATGAAGAACGATCTGCCGCAGAAGCTCAGCGAGAAGGAGATCATCAAGCGCTACATCAAGTCCATCGACAAAGGCATCCTCAAGGTGATGTCCAAGATGGGGATCTCGACCTATCAATCCTATTGCGGAGCGCAGATTTTCGACGCCGTCGGCCTGAAATCGGATTTCGTCGCCGAATATTTCACCGGGACCGCGACGCGTATCGAAGGCGTCTCGCTGAACGAGATCGCCGAGGAGACGGTGCGACGCCATCGCGATGCGTTCGGCGACGAGCCGATCTATCGCAGCGCGCTCGATGTCGGCGGCGAGTATCAGTTTCGCGTTCGCGGCGAGGACCATGTGTGGACCGCCGCGACAGTGTCGGCGTTGCAGCACGCCGTGCGCGGCAACCTGCCCGAGCAGTATCGGCTCTATGCCGGGGTCTCGAACGAGCAGACCGAGAGGCTGCTCACCATACGCGGCCTGTTCCGCCTCAGGTCCGCCGCCGAGGACGGCCGGGCGCCGATCCCGCTGAACGAGGTCGAGCCCGCCGAGAAGATCGTGCGCCGCTTCTCGACCGGCGCCATGTCGTTCGGATCGATATCCCGCGAGGCGCATACGACGCTCGCCATCGCCATGAACCGCATCGGCGGCAAATCGAACACCGGAGAAGGCGGCGAGGAGGCGGACCGCTTCAAGCCGCTGCCGAACGGCGATTCGATGCGCTCGGCGATCAAGCAGGTCGCCTCCGGGCGGTTCGGGGTGACCGCGGAGTACCTCGTCAACTCCGACATGATGCAGATCAAGATGGCGCAAGGCGCCAAGCCGGGTGAAGGCGGTCAGCTGCCGGGGCACAAGGTCGACAGGATCATCGCCAAGGTGCGTCATTCGACCCCGGGCGTGGGCCTCATCTCGCCGCCGCCGCACCACGACATCTATTCGATCGAGGACCTGGCGCAGCTGATCTTCGACCTCAAGAACGTCAATCCGGCGGGCGACGTTTCGGTGAAGCTCGTCTCCGAAGTCGGCGTCGGCACTGTGGCGGCGGGCGTCTCGAAGGCGCGCGCCGACCATGTCACCATCGCCGGCTTTGAAGGCGGCACCGGCGCGAGCCCCCTCACCTCGATCAAGCACGCCGGCTCGCCCTGGGAAATCGGACTTGCCGAGACGCACCAGACTTTGGTCGCCAACCGGCTGCGCGGCCGCATCACGGTGCAGGTGGACGGCGGCATTCGCACCGGGCGCGACGTGGTGATCGGCGCCATGCTTGGCGCCGACGAGTTCGGCTTCGCCACCGCGCCGCTGATCGCCGCCGGCTGCATCATGATGCGCAAGTGCCACCTCAACACCTGCCCGGTGGGCGTCGCCACCCAGGACCCGGTGCTGCGCAAGCGCTTCAAGGGCCAGCCCGAGCACGTCATCAATTTCTTCTTCTTCGTCGCCGAGGAAGTGCGCGAGCTGATGGCCGAGCTCGGCTATCGCAGCTTCAACGAGAGGGTCGGGCAGATGCAGATGCTCGATCAGCGCAAGCTGATCGCGCACTGGAAGGCCAAAGGCCTGGATTTCTCTCGCCTGTTCACCAAGCCGCAAGCGGCGAAAGACGTCGCGATCTACAAATGCGAGCCGCAGGACCACAAAATCAACGACATTCTCGATCGCAAGCTGATCGAGCAGTCTCGCGCAGCGATCGCCGAGGCGACTCCCGTCCAGATCAAGGCGACGATCAAGAACACCGACCGCACCGCCGGCGCGATGCTCTCGGGCGAGATCGCCAAGCGCTACGGCCATGAGGGCCTGCCTGACGGCACCATCCAGGTGCAATTCACGGGCACTGCCGGGCAAAGCTTCGGCGCCTGGCTCGCACACGGCGTCACCTTCGATCTCGAGGGTGACGCCAACGACTATG
>DASXAP010000049.1:0-4251 GCA_036406655.1 Xanthobacteraceae bacterium
TCAGGTCGAGCAGGTTCTTCCCCAGCGCTTCGTCGCCGACGCGCTTGGCGGCCTCAGTGACCGCCTTCTCCGCTGCCTTGCGGTTGCCATCGAGTTTCTTGACCGTGTCGACGAGCACCGCGGCACCGAGGCCGTATGACGTGCCGAGTGCCACGAGGTGCTTGGGGCGCAAGGACTCAAGCACGAGGTTCGAGGCAGTACCGATCGCGAGGGCGAGTTGGCGGTACTCGGGATAGAGTGCCGTCGCCAACAGGTCATACGCCGGGGTGAGCCGCAGCCCGTCCGGCGCATGGAACATGGCGAAGTTCTTCAGGTGCGCATCGGTGTTGCCGGTCAGGAAGCAAACGAGGACGCGCCGGTAGAGCTTCCAGGCATCGGCCGGCGTGCAGGCCGGCGTCTTCAGGATGAATGCCGCCATGTCGTCATAGCAGGCGTCGTACTTGTCGTCGCCGGAGCGCTTGCCGAGCAGCTGGTTGAACTCCTCGAAGTGCCTTTTCGCGCCGCTGCGCAGCCGGTCGAAGCGCGGCACCAGCAAGGCCCGCTGCTGCAAGCCTTCCAGCGTACCGATCTCCGGGTCAATGATGTCGTCGTCGGGCAGCAAGGCGCGACAGGCGAGCGTGGTCAGGTATTCGTTCTCGACGATGTCCCTGAGCGTGCCCGATGGCAGCTTGGCGATATAGGTCGAGGTCTCGTTGCTGCGCGCCGCGCGGTACTTGCGGCCTTCCCTGACTGCCAGCACCTTGGGCTGGATGCCCGAGAGCGAGGCTCGGCTGCCTAGCGCGGCGCTTGCGATCGGATCGTTCGCATCGATGGCGGGCTCGGCGGTCGGCGCAGGGTCGATGACCGAGACCGCGCCTGCGCAATCCTTGCCGAAGGCAAGCAGCAGCGCGAAGCGGTTGCCCGGATCGACCTTGAGCGCCCTGGCCTGCGCGTTCCGGAGCCATCCTTCGGCGACGAGGTTGTCGAAGAAGGGATGCAGCCCCTGCTCGCACACATGCGGGGCGGCTTGCCGAGGGAGCGTGAAGGCGACGGCCGGATGCTTGGCTTTGAGGTAGGCAGCGTCATAGGTGAAGACGTAGCGGCCGCCCGGCTCCTGGCGGAGCTCGCCAGCATAGAGGTCATTGCCGTAGTAAACCTTGCCCCAGAGTGCGATCGCCATATAAAGCCGATTTCATCGCCGCTCGATGTTCAATAAGTATAATAAAATATATTTGATTTTCAATGGGTCGTGTGCCGGGATAGATAAAATATATTTCATATCATCTGCGTACCCATCCGCGCCCGGGCGCAGAGGCAAAAGCAGCGGTAGACACTGGCTCGGCGGTCTGTAAGGGCCTTGGGCGGCCAGCAGTATATGAGCCTTTTGGCTACCCGTTATTAATCTTGATCCATGCTCTCACGTGACCGCTACGATACGGCAGACCGCGCGCTGCTTCGAGACTATATCCGATCTACTGGACCCGCGGCACAAAGCGCTTGAGCGAGACGATCGGCCGCTCGATGAGATGCCAGGACAGAGACGCAGCGATCAAAGTCATCGCGATCAGCAATGGCGTGTCTGGAAAAGCCCGATAGAGCGAAGCTGCTCCACAACCGAGCTTTCAACGGCGTCATGAACGCGTGCGTGGTAGATATAGATGCCGTAGGTCACGCAGCCTACGTAGACCACCGGGGCCAGCTCGAGCAGCCGTCCGATCAGGTCTTGCCGCAGCAGAACTCGAGCAGCCGGCTCAGGCTCGATAAGACGGAGGCCAGTGCGCTATGCTTGGTCGGAGCGCCGAGATTTGAACTCGGGACCCCCAGTCCCCCAGACTGGTGCGCTAACCGGGCTGCGCTACGCTCCGCCGGATGGCCAAGCTCTAGCCCCGCGACCGCGCAGGCGCAAGGGCGGCAAGAAAGAGGGCCGCAATGCACCCCGATGCGCGCGCGGCGGCGCCGGCCGCGCAGCCCGTTCCTTTGCCGCGCGGCCGCTAATCGGCGCTCCCTCGCCGCTGCGCGCAGCCGTCACATCGCTGCAGCTCGAGCTTGCCGCCATCATCCCCCACAGCGCACCCAGGATCAGGAAATAGTGCCGCCAGTGATCGATGTCGATGATGGCGCTCTCCGCCACCACCCCGACATAGGCGGCAAACACGGCAAGGTAGATCGGCTGCCAGGGAGTGCGCACGAAGACGTAACGCAGCCCCAGGCGCAGGGTGACGGCACAGAGCGTGAGGTAGGCGAAACCGGTGAGCCAGCCTCCCGACATGAAGGCGTTGAGAAAGGTGTTGTGCGCGTCCTCGGTGAAATAGCGGTAGAACTGCAGCGGGCCGATCCCGAAGGGATGCTCCAGCGCGAGCTCGGCGCCGAGCATGTAGCGGCCGAAACGGCCGAAATGGCCGATATCGTAGCTCTGCTCGAGCGAGGCGCGCTCCTTGAACAGCTCGGCCACCTGCCCGATCGACAGCAGCGCCGCGACGAAGGCGGCGGCGACCAGCAATCCGAGCACGGCGAGGACGACGAGGCGCAGGCGCTCGCTCCCGGAGCGGCTGGTGACGAAGGTCGACAGCATCAGCAGCGCGGCTGTGAACGCGAGCTGGCCCCAGGCGCCGCGCGAGAACGACAGCGCGAGCGCCGCAAGCATCACGAGCAGCATGACGCCGCTGCGCAGCATCCGCCGGCCGGCGAGGATTCGCTGCAGCATCAGCAAGGCGGGGAGCACGAGAAACGCGCCGAGCACGTTGGGGTCGTTGAACGTGCCGCGGGCGCGCCCATAGAGCAGGAGCAGCTCCGATGCGCCGCCGAGCAGACGGAAATAGCCGGCGATCGCGACGAGCGAGGCGACGATTGCGGCGGCGACGTAGCCCGCCATCAGCAGCCGCAGCCGGGGAAGGGTATTGCTGCCGAGCACCGCCGCATAGAGCGCACCGGTGAGCGCGAGGAACGCCGATATCAGCACCCAGGTGACGGCCTTGGTCTGGTTGCTGACCTGGACCAGCGCGGTCCAGTAGCCGACATTGATCAGAACGAGCAGCAGGAGGAGCGGCACAACCGCCGGGCGGAACGAGAGGCCGGTCAGCGCGAACAGGAGGATCGCGGCGATGCCGACGATCTCGTAGGGGCCGGGCTCGACGAACACGAAGGCGCCGGCGAAGCCGAGCAGCCAGAGAAGCGCGCCGTGCAGGCTCTCCCTGCCGAGGCGGAGCCCGGCAAGCTCCTGCGCAGGCGCGGCGGCGACCGCCGGCATCAATAGGCGTTCTCGGTGCGCGCCAGGGCCAGCGGCGTCCTCGCCAGGATGCGGAGATCGAACAGCACCGACCAGTTCTCGATGTAGAAGAGATCGTGCTCCACCCGGCGCTGGATCTTCTCCTGCGTGTCGGTCTCCCCGCGCCAGCCGCAGATCTGGGCCCAGCCGGTGATGCCGGGCTTGACCCGGTGGCGGGCGAAATAGCCGTCGACCGCCTCGTCATAGCGGCGGTTCTCCGCCTTGGCATGCACCGCATGCGGGCGCGGCCCGACCAGCGACAGGTTGCCCTTGAAGACCACATTGAAGAGCTGCGGCAGCTCGTCGATCGAGGTCTTGCGGATGAAGGCGCCGACCCGGGTGACGCGCGGGTCGCCCTTGCGCACGAGCTGCGAAGCGGTGGCGTCGCACTGGTCGACGTGCATCGAGCGGAACTTGTAGACCTCGATCAGCTCGTTGTTGAAGCCGTAGCGCTTCTGCCGGAACAGCACCGGCCCGCGGCTGTCGAGCCTGATGGCGATGGCGGTGAGCAGCATCAACGGCGAGGCGAGCACCAGGAGAACGCCGCCGAAGAGCCTGTCGAACAGCCACTTCATCACCACGTCCCAGTCGGTGATCGGCTTGTCGAGCATGTCGAGCATCGGCACGTCGCCGAGGTAGGAATAGGTGCGGGGACGGAACCGCAGCTTGTTCGAGTGGGCGGCAAGCCGAATGTCCACCGGCAGCACCCAGAGCTTCCTGAGCATCTCGAGAATGCGGCTCTCGGCCGAGACCGGCAACGCGAAGATGACGAGGTCGATGCGGGTGCGGCGCGCGAGCTCGACCAGATCGTCGACGCTGCCGAGCTTCCGGCGCCCGGCAATGCCGGCGCGGGCGCGGTCATCGGCACGATCGTCGAACACGCCGAGGAGGCGGACGTCGCAGTCGCGCTGTGACGCCAGCGCGCCGACGAGGGCATCGCCGCGCTCGTCGGCGCCCACGATCACGGTTCGGCGGTCGAGCCGGCCCTGCCGCGTCCAGCGCCGGAC
>DASXAP010000050.1:0-19142 GCA_036406655.1 Xanthobacteraceae bacterium
CACGCCGGTCCCGCTGCTCTGCGCCGGCAACCACTGCGGCGGAAAGCATGACTGCAGCTGCGGTGAGCCACAGCGGCCGACCTCGCGCCGGCATGCAAATTCCTCCGCGTCGAAACTGCAGCTGAAAAAATATCGGCGCGCCGGGGCGCGCCTTGATCTTTGTCAAAACGCTTGCGCGCCGACGGACTTAGGTTTTCGCGCTCATCGAGAACGAAGGCCGGTCCCATGAATCCCACCGAAACAGGTGTTGCCGTCACACCGGAGCGCATCCCGGTCATGCAGCGAATCCTGGACAACCCGTTCCTGCTGCTGTTCCTCGGGGTGACGCTTCCGACCGTCCTCTACATCCTCTGGGGCGTGATGGAGGTTGCTTCCGTCCCGCTCGCCAGGTGATCCGAGCAAGCGAGAGGTTGACCATGGCTGTCACACCCCCCGACCGACGAGTCTGGTGGAACGAGCCGATCGAGCGGGTCGAGCTGAGCTGGATCGTCATCGCCTTCCTCTGGGGCCTGTTCATGTTCTGCTTCATGATCGCCTGGCATTTCATCGGCCAGCAGAACCTCAACAAGGAGGCGTATCGGATCGATCCGGCGAGCTATCAGCAGAAGGTCGAGGACTTCGCCAAGAAGTACACGGTGCGGGAGGAGCAGGGAATCCCGGTGGCGAGGGCGCCGGCGGGAGCCGACGTGTATCTGCTCGGCCGGCTGTGGCAGTGGTGGCCGATCCTCGAGCTCGAGCAGGGGGTGAGCCGTCGCATCCACATCTCGTCAGTCGACTGGCAGCACGGCTTCTCCCTGCAGCCGGTCAACATCAATATCCAGGTCCACCCGGGCTACGAGCACGTGATCACCCTCACTCCGACCGAAGCCGGTGAGTTCGCGATCATCTGCAATGAATTCTGCGGCATCGGTCATCACACCATGACCGGCAAGATCTACGTGACCAACAGAAAGCAGGCCGCGGCCGAGCAGCGGCCGGTCGAGGAGAGATGATCCATGACCGCAGAAACCGTCACTGCAGCCGGCATTCGCGTCAAGGCGCCCGAGTTCCGCACCTGCCCCTATACCGGCCTCAAGGTCGACGCGGCTGCGCAAGGCCTGATCAAGGCCAACGCCGTCGCCGCGATCGTGTTTCTCGCCGTCGGCGGGCTGATGGGCCTGCTCGTCGCGCTGACCCGCTGGCCGGCGGTGCACCTGCTGCCGGCGGACTGGTTCTATCTCGTCCTCACCGGGCACGGCGCCAACGTGCTGCTGTTCTGGATCATCTTCTTCGAGATCGCCGTCCTCTATTTCGCCTGCACCATGCTGCTCAATTGCCGGCTTGCCGCGCCGAAGCTCGCCTGGCTCGGGTTCGTTCTCATGGTGGTGGGCGCCGTCCTCGCCAATGTGACGGTGCTGCAGGGCGATTCGAGCGTGATGTTCACCTCGTATCCGCCCATGCAGGCGAAATCCAACTTCTACCTCTCCTTGATCCTTTTCGCGGTGGGGGCCCTGATCGGCGTCGGCATCTTCTTCGCGACGCTGGTGGTCGCGAAAGAGGAGGGGACCTATCAAGGCTCGGTGCCGCTGGTGACCTTCGGCGCTCTTACCGCCGCCATCATCGCCGTCTTCACCCTGGCGGCGGGGGCGATCATCCTGATTCCGACCTGGCTCTGGTCGCTCGGGCTCATCTCCAGCATCGACCCGCTGATGTACAAGGTCGTGTGGTGGGCGATGGGTCACTCCTCGCAGCAGATCAACGTCTCCGCGCACGTGTCGATCTGGTACCTGGTCGCCGCGCTGCTCGTGGGTGCCAAGCCGCTCAGTGAGAAGGTCAGCCGCACCGCCTTTCTGCTGTACATCCTGTTCCTGCAGCTGGCATCGGCGCATCACCTCCTGGCCGAGCCGGGGCTCGGTGCCACCTGGAAGATCGTCAACACCAGCTACATGATGTATCTGGCGGTCCTCGGCTCGATGATCCACGGCCTGACCGTGCCCGGTGCGATCGAGGCGGCGCAGCGGAAGAACGGGTACAACAAGGGCGTTTTCGAATGGCTGCGCAAGGCTCCCTGGAGCAACCCGGCCTGGGCCGGCATGTTCCTGTCGCTGGTGTTTTTCGGCTTCATCGGCGGGATCTCCGGCGTGGTGCTCGGAACCGAGCAGCTCAACGTGCTGATGCACAATACCGTGTACGTGCCCGGCCATTTCCATGGGACAGTCGTCGCGGGAACGACGCTGGCTTTCATGGCGGCGACCTATCTGGTGCTGCCGCTCGTCTTCCAGCGGGAGATCGTCTGGCCGCGGCTGGCCACGTGGCAACCCTATGTGTTCGGCATCGGTGCTGCCGGCATCTCGCTGTTCATGATGGGAGCGGGCACGCTGGGCGTGCCGCGGCGGCACTGGGACATCACCTTCAGCGACGCGATGCTGTCGTTTGCGCCCTCGGCGGGAGCGTTCCTGATGATGGGGCTCAACGGCATATTCGCCATCATCGCCGCTGTCGGCGGGATCATCTTCGTCCTCGTGAGCGTCGGCACCGTGCTGTTCGGCAAGAAGATCACGAGCGGCCACAAGCTGACCTTCCCGCTGCACGCGGGCGGCGGCCAGGTCGTCTCGCACTATGGCAGCTACGCGACGGTGAAGCTGCCGGGCACGGTGGTGCTGATCACCATCTTCTTCGTCTCGTTCGTCCTCTATTACTTCGTCAACTGGAAATACCTGTCCGAGCTGTGGCTGTTCCACTGAACGAGCCGTGGAGGATCCGGAGCAGCGACCATGCTTGCCGCCATCAACCTGAGCATCACGCTTCTGAAGCTGCGAATTGGCGTCGCGATCGCGGCGAGTGCGCTCGCCGGGATCGCCGCCGCCGGCGGGCCGGCGCCGGCGTGGTGGCAGGCCGCCGGCCTGGGCCTGGCCGTGCTCGGTGCATCGGGCGCGGCCGGCGCCTTCAACCACTACTACGAGCGGGATATCGACCGGCTGATGCGGCGGACACGCGGGCGCCCGTTCGCGACCGGCCTGTTGCGCGCGAGCCCGTGGTGGCTCGTGGGATTTCTCGCTCTGCTCGCGGCCTCGCTTCTGCTCGCGGCGGCAACCGGCGGCAGGCTCGCCGCCCTGTTCGTCTTCCTCGGCGCTTTCACCTACGGGATCGTCTACACCGTCTGGCTCAAGCGCCGCAGCGTCTGGAACATCGTCATTGGCGGGCTGGCCGGCAGCTTCGCGGTGCTCGCGGGCGCCGCCGCGGTTGATCCTTCGCCGCGGCTGTTTCCGGTCGTTCTCGCAGTCGTGCTGTTCCTGTGGACGCCGCCGCACTTCTGGAGTCTCGCCGCCGCTCGCGGCGAGGATTACGCCCGTGCCGGCGTGCCGATGCTGCCGATTGCGGTGCCGGCGCACGCCTGGACCCTCGCCATCCTCAGCCACACGGTGGCGCTCGCGGTGATCTCGCTCATTCCGCTGTGGTTCGGGCGGGGCCTGTTCTACGGAATTGGAGCGAGCGCGGGTGGGGCGATCTTCGTCTGGAAGAGCCTCGCGCTCTGCCGCGCGCCGACCAGGCAGGCCGCGATGTCCAACTTCTTCGCCTCGCTCCTGCAATTGTGCCTCTTGATCGCCGGCGTTCTGCTCGACGCAGCCTTCGGGCCGTGGCCGTAATGCGCAGGTCGATCGGTCGCGGCGTTGCCTCGGCGATTGCGCTCCTGGCGGCGAGCCTGGCGGCGGCCGCGCCTCGGCCCGGCGAGCTCGATCGCGACGAGGTCCTCGCCAGGAGCGAGCAGGCGGTCGGCCGTGCGGTCGGCAGCTACGTCCTCACCGATTCGAACGGGGCTGCGCTCCCGCTCGCCCGCTACCGCGGCAAGCCGCTGGTGATCAGCCTCGTCTATTCCTCCTGCAGCTCGATCTGCCCATCGACGACCCAGCATCTGATCGCCGCGGTCAGCGAAGCGCGCCGCATCCTCGGCCCGGATCGTTTCGAGATCCTCACCGTCGGCTTCGACGCGCGCCAGGATACGCCCGCCCGGATGCGGCAATTCGCGGCGACGCAGGGCGTGAAACCGGCGGGCTGGCGGCTCGCCAGCGGCGATGCCGGCACGCTCGAAGCGCTGCTGCGGGACCTGGGGTTCAGCTACCGGGCCGCCGCCGGCGGTTTCGACCACGTGGCGCAGACCACCATCGTCGATCGCGAGGGCCGGATCTATCGGCAGGTGTACGGCGACGATTTCCCCATCCAGATGCTCGTCGAGCCGCTCAAGGACGTAGTCTACGGCAGGAGCGCAAGCTTCACGGTCGGCGGGCTGGTCGACCGCATCAGGTTCATCTGCACCATCTATGATCCGGCTGCGGGCCGATACCGCATTGACTACGGACTGATGTTCGGTAGCGTCATCGCCGGCCTGTCCCTCCTGGCCTTCGGCGGACTGCTGCTGCGCGAATGGCGCCGGGCGGCGCGGGCACCCGGCTGAACGGCCTGCAGAGTACCAAGTGATCTCGCGCATTCGCTTCCTGCTGAGATACGGCTTCGAGCTGGTCGAGCGCCCGTTCGAGCGGCTGTTCGGTCCTGCGCTCAATCCGCTGGCCCAGCTCGGCGCACTCGGGTTCTTCTTCTTCTGGATCGTCGCGGTCAGCGGCATTTACCTCTTCATCTTTTTCGACACCGGGATCGAGCGCGCCTTCGGTTCGGTCGAGCATCTGACGGCCGACTACTGGTTCCATGCCGGGGTGATGCGCAGCTTCCACCGCTACGCCTCCGACCTGATGGTGGTGATGCTCGTGGTCCATCTGCTGCGCGAGTTCGCCTACGATCATTATCGCGGGGTGCGCTGGTTCTCCTGGCTGACCGGCCTGCCGATCATCTGGCTGCTGTATGTGTCGGGGATCACCGGCTACTGGCTGGTCTGGGACAAGCTCGTCCATTACGTGGCGATCACCACCTCGGAGCTGCTCGATTGGCTGCCGATCTTCGGCG
The DNA here is from genome assembly GCA_036406655.1 of Xanthobacteraceae bacterium. GTDB lineage: Bacteria > Pseudomonadota > Alphaproteobacteria > Rhizobiales > Xanthobacteraceae > VAZQ01. The sequence goes on from DASXAP010000050.1 coordinate 4,936, forward strand.
AGCCGATCGCCCGCAACTTCATCTCCACCGGGACGCTCACCAGCCGCTTCTTCAGCCTGATGGTGTTCATGCACGTGGCGGTGCCGCTGTTCCTGCTGTTCATCATGTGGGTGCACATCCTGCGGATCTCGCGACCGAAGGTGAATCCGCCGCGCCTGCTGGCGGCGATGTCGCTCGTCGCTCTGCTCGGCGTGTCGCTGTGGAAGCCCGCGCTGTCGCAGGGGCACGTCGATCTCGCCAAGGCACCGGTCGAGGTCGGCGTCGATTGGTTCTACCTGCCGCTCTACCCGCTGGCCGATATCTGGGGAAAGGGAGCAATCTGGGGTTTCCTCGGCGCCTTCTCGCTGATGCTGGGGCTCATGCCTTGGCTGCCGCCGCTGCGCCGGGCGAAACCTGCGGAGGTCGATCTCGCCCATTGCAACGGATGTGCGCGCTGTGCCGAGGATTGCCCCTATGAGGCGATCCGGATGGTGCCGCGCACCGACGGGATGCCGTTCCCGACCCAGGCGCAGGTCAATCCGTCGCTCTGCGTGTCGTGCGGCATCTGCGTCGGGGCCTGCCCGTCGTCGACGCCCTTCCGCCGCAGCACGGAGCTGCGCACCGGCATCGACCTGCCGGATCGCTCGCTGCGGGCGCTGCGCGAGCGCGTCATTGCCGCCGCGGCCGGGCTCGGCGAGGCGCCGCCCGTGCTGACGCTCGCCTGCGAGCGCGGCGCGGGAGCAGGATGCGTCGGCGGCGCCGTCACGCTGCCCTGCGTCGCCATGGCGCCGCCGTCGCTCATCGATTTCATCCTGAGCAGGAAGCTTGCCGACGGCGTGGTCGTGGCCGGCTGCGCCGAAAGCGCCTGCTACCACCGGCTCGGTGTCGCCTGGACCAAGCAGCGCTTCGCGCGGACGCGGGATCCTCGCCTGCGAAGTCGGGTCCCGCGCGAGCGCATCGCCACGATCTGGGCGTCGGCGCTCGAGTCGCGGCGACTCGAAGCGGAAACGGCGGCATTCCGGCGCGCCCTGGGCAAGCTTCCGCCCCCGCCCCCGCCCGGCACGCGAACGAGCACGGATGAGCGTCGGCCCACGCCGGTCGCGGAAAGGGTCGGCTCATGAGCAAGCTATTGCGCATCTGCGGCCAGCTTGCGGTGATCGTGGCGCTGTTTGCGGCGGTTGCCGCCTTTGCCGATTGGCCGGTCTACCGCCAGACGCCCCGCGATTCCGGGATCGTCATGCTCAGCTTCGTGCACAGCGCAGATCGGCGCTCGGAGTGCCGGCGGCTCAGCCCCGAGGAGATCGCAAAGCTCGCCCCCAACATGCGGCGCCCGCTCGATTGCCCGCGCGGGCGGCGTCCGGTCTATGTCGAGCTCGATATCGGCGACCGGGTCTCCTACCGCGCATCGCTGCCGCCGACCGGAATTGCCGGCGACGGCCCTTCGCGCGTGTACCAGCGGTTCGTGGTGCCGGTCGGAGCCTACGATGTGGCCGTCCGCATGCGCGACACGGCTCGCAGCGAGGGGTTCGATCACGAGCGGCGCGCGCGGATCACGATCGACCCCGATCAGATGTTCGTCATCGACTTCCGTTCGGAGCCTCCCGGATTCGTGTTTAGATGAAGGGCTACAGGCTCACTCCCTCGATTACGCCTGAGCTCCAGCGATGCTCGCGGCCGCCCCAATCGGTCCCCCACACCGCCACGCCCGGGAAGCGCGCGACCAGAGCCGCAATCTCGGCCGGACTCGCGGCGTAGAGCGCGGTGGACAGCGCATCGGCCACGGCAGCGGAGCGGTGGTGCACCGTGAGACGCCGCCAGGAGCGCGCACTGCGGCCGGTGCGCGGATCGAACAGGTGATGCGCGGCGCCAGCCGCCCCGAGAATGCAACCGGAGCCCGCCGAGGTCGCCAGCGCGCCGCTGCTCAGCCGCAACGGAGGCGCGCCGGCTCGCGCGATCTCCCACGATCCGCCCTCGGCGCGCGGCCCGAGGGCGCGCTGCTCGCCGAGGTCGAGCAGGACATGACGAAAGCCGTGCTGGCGAAGGAGATCGGCAATTCGATCGGTCACATAGCCTTGTCCCAAGCCATTGAGGGTGATGCGCTGGTCGCGGCCGATCCTGATCAGGTCCGCGGCCGCGACGACTCGGCGCCAGTCAACGGCCGATCGCGCGGCGGCGATCACGCCCTCGGGCGGCAATCCCGCCGCCGGGAAAGCAGCGAACCAGTCCACGTGCGCCTCCCACAAGGCCTGCACGGTCGGATCGAAGAGTCCGTCGGTCGCCCTGGCGATGGAGAGCGCCAGCTCGAGCGCGCCTCGCATGTCGTTGGTCGGGAATTGCAAGGATCGGCGCTGGTTCAATCGGCAGATTTCCGAGTCGCTGCGAAAGAGGCTCAGCGAGCGCTCCAGTCGCTCGATCTCGGCGACTGTCGCGGCGATGGCGGCGCCGACGCGTTCCGGCTCGGCCCCGGAAAAGACGATGCAGGCATCCGTCCCCATTGCCAGCCCGCGCCACTCCATGGCGACGGCGGCCCGAGAAATGCCGGAGATGCTCCCGGCCGTGGTCGCGGCGAGGATGGCGATGGCTCGCCGTCGGGTCGGTCCCTCAAGTGGCAACGTCACCTCCCGGATTCTTGCCGGCGGCAGCGGTTGCGGCGGCCGGCGTGACGCCTCGCGGCCGTCGGCGCTCGGCCCGCTTCTTGAGATGCAGGCAGACTGCGCCGTCGAAATAATTGGCCTGGCACTGCAGGCAGTAGATGCATTCGTTCGGATTGATCTGGCCGAGGGGATGGATCGCCTGAACCGTGCAGTTCAGGGCACAGATCTGGCATTCCGCCCCGCATTCCCGGTAGCGCTTGAGCCATTCGAACATCCGCATCCGCGCCGGAATCGCCAGCGCTCCGCCGAGCGGGCAGAGGTAGCGGCAAAAGAAACGTTCGACGAAAATTCCGGCGGCAAGCAGCGCCAGTGCGTAGACCACGAACGGCCAATCGCGCATGAACTTCATCGTGATCGCGGTCTTGAACGGCTCGACCTCGGCCAACCCGAAGGCGCCGAGGATCGAGTTGAGCGAGACGGCGAGAATGCCGACAAAGATCACGTATTTGATCATCCACAGCCGCTCGTGCAGCCCGAACCGAATCACCACCTGCCTGATGCCCAGCGCCCGCGCGAGCTTGTTGAGAAGCTCCTGCAATGCTCCGAATGGGCATAGCCAGCCGCAGAACACGCCGCGGCCCCAGAACAGCATGCTCACCGCGACGACGCTCCACAGCACGAACACCACGGGATCGAGCAGGAACAGCTCCCAGCGGAATCCCGAGAGCAGCGCGTGCAGGAAGGTCACCACATTGACCACGGAAAGCTGCGCGTTGGCGATGAATCCGAGAAAGATCAGGGTGACGAGGAGGTAGCCGATCCGCAGCCGCCGGTAGAGAAGACCGCGGGCGACCACCGCATCCTGAAAGATCAGGATGACGCTCAGCCCCGCCAGCATGACGGCTAGTCCGGCGAGATGGAAACGCCGCGCCCACCAGATGTCCTGCCAGAGAGGGGCTTCGGCCGGTGCGGCTGCGGCGGGCGGCGCCGCGCCGTCGATGCCTGCGGCGGGCGAGGCGGCGGAGGGAGCTTGCGATGGCGCGTCGCCAGGTATCGTCGCGCTCGCGGGCGGCTGCCGGGGGCGTGTGGCCGCGGGCTGCACGAGGTAACGATCGGGAATCCGGTAGTCGAGGGAAACGACCGGCGGCGGGGCGGGATCGGGCACGCTTCGCTCGAGAATGAGGTCGAGGCGGAAAGCGGCGGTGGAGTCGAAGCCCGTCGCGTGCGGAATGCGGAACAGGCTTATCTCCCGCAGCTCCGGGCTGCCCGGGGCAGCGAGCGCCTCGACCCTGGTGTGATTGTCGGCAGTGAGCTTGATGGTCCTGTCGGCCTGCACCAGCTCGATGCGATCGAACACGCCGGATCGGCGCCAATTGGTGCCCTGGAACGAGTAGAGGCCGCTCGCGGCGATCAGGAGGAGGTCGTCGTCGGCACCGAGCTTGGCGAGCTCGCTTTCGTAGAGCCGTTGCCCCAGCAGGCTTTCGCCGATGGGAGGAGGCGTTGCGAGCGCCAGCCAGATATCGATGAAGGGCTTCTCCGGCTCCTGATCGGGCCGCCGCAGAAGAATTGCCGCCTCGCCGCGGGAGAGCAGCAGCCGACGCAGCGAGCCTTCCGCGACCAGGGCCGGCCATGAGGCGCGCCGCAGCGTCTCGCGGTCCAGCCGCGCCTTGCCTTGCTCGAGCGCCGGCCCTGAGCCTGCACGGAGGACGGCGCGGGCCGAACGCACGATCGCATCGCGAATGACCGCACTCGTCACCGAGGCGCCGGCGACGGCGGCGGGCGCCCGCCCGCGGGCTCCCTGCAGGCTGCCCTGCAGCACGTCGAAACCCTTGAAATTGGCCACATAAGCGGCGACCGCCTCGCGCGGGATGCCGATCACGAGGATCGGCTCCTGATGCGCCACGATCAACGCGCCGGCGATGATTCCCTGCGGGGTGACCGCGGCGACCACGTCGAGCGGCCGGCCGGAATAGCCGACCGATCCGGAGACCTCCCGGGTCGAGAATGCATAGCCAAGAACGCTCCTATCGGCGGATCGCAACACGGCGTGCGGCACCGAGCCGGCGACCGGCTCGACGCTGATTTGCGCCCGATCGGGAAAGAAACGGGTCGCCACGCTCAGATCGGCTGCTTCCGCGCGCAAGCCGACGAGCCCGGCGGCAAGCAGCACGAGCAAGACCGCCAGCGCTCGCGTTCTCATGGCGCTGCAGAGGTATCGCATCGCGGGCAGCAAAGACCCCAGATGCGAGCGTTTTCATTGACCTCGATCAACCCGGAGCCGCCGGAACGGCTCTTGATCGAAATCAATGCGGGTCCGGGCAGGGATGCCGAAAAGTTCCATCCTCGACAACTGGAGAGGGACGGATGAAGCATCTTCTGGGAGCAGCGGCGGTGACGCGCACAGCGATCACAGCCGGCTGGTTCATCGCCGCAGTGGGGACGGCGCTTGCGCAGCAGCAAGCCCCGGCGACGCCGTCGCCCGCCGACCTGCAGCAGCACAAGACCACCCCGGGCGGACAGTATCAGCCGAGCCTCGACGTGCTGGGTGAGAAGCCCGTCGAGCAGCCCGGCGTGAAGCCCGGGGACCCCGCCCTCAGCAAGGCCGAGTTCGATCAGGCCAACCGCATCTATTTCGAGCGCTGCGCGGGATGCCACGGGGTGCTGCGTAAGGGGGCGACCGGCAAGCCGCTCACGCCCGACCTCACCAAGAAGCTCGGCTTCGAATATCTGCGCGACTTCATCACTTACGGCTCGCCCGGCGGCATGCCGAACTGGGGCGGCTCCGGGGAGCTGAAGCAGGAGGAAGTCGAGCTGATGGCGCGCTACCTCCTCAACGAGCCGGCGCAGCCGCCGGAGTTCGGCCTCAAGGAGATGCGGGAAACCTGGAAGGTGCTCGTGCCGGTGGACAAGCGTCCGACCAGGAAGATGAACAATCTCGACATCGACAATCTGTTCTCGGTGACCCTGCGTGACGCCGGCGAGATCGCGCTGATCGACGGCAATACCAAGAAGATCGAATACGTCCTCAAGACCGGATATGCGGTGCATATCTCGCGGATGTCCGCCTCGGGCCGCTATCTCTTCACCGTCGGCCGCGATTCGAAGATCAACCTGATCGATCTGTGGATGGATCCTCCGCAGACCGTGGCCGAGCTCAAGATCGGCACCGAGGCGCGCTCGGTGGAAACTTCCAAGTTCAAGCGTTACGAGGACAAGTACGCGATCGCCGGCTCCTACTGGCCGCCGCAATACGTGCTGATGGACGGGGCCACGCTCGAGCCGCTCAAGGTGGTGTCGACCCGCGGCATGACCTACGACACCCAGGAATTCCACCCCGAGCCGCGCGTCGCCTCGATCGTGGCCTCGCACTTCAATCCGGAGTTCGTCGTCAACATCAAGGAGACGGGACAAATCCTGCTGGTCAACTACAAGGACATCAAGAATCTGAAAGTCACCGCGATCCCGGCCGAGCGCTTCCTGCATGACGGCGGCTTCGACAAGAGCGGGCGCTACTTCCTGGTCGCGGCCAACGCGCGTCATCGCATCGCCATAGTCGATACGAAGGAGGGCAAGCTCGTCAACGTCATCGACTCCGGCGGGCAGACGCCGCACCCCGGCCGCGGCGCCAACTTCAATCATCCGAAATACGGGCCGGTCTGGGCGACCAGCCATCTCGGCAGCGAGACGATCTCCTTCATCGGCACCGATCCCGAGAAGCACCGGCAATATGCCTGGAAGGTGGTGCAGACCGTGGACGGCCAGGGCGGCGGATCCCTGTTTATCAAGACCCATCCGAAATCGGAGAACCTCTACGTCGACACCCCGCTCAATCCGGTCGCGGAAATCTCCTCGTCGGTGGCCGTATTCAGGATCAAAGACCTCGGCAACGAGAAGCCGGAGTACAAGGTGCTGCCGATCGGCGAATGGTCGGGCATCTCCGAGGGCCAGCGCCGGGTGGTGCAGGGCGAGTTCAACAAGGACGGCACCGAGATCTGGTTCTCCGTCTGGAACACCAAGGCGCAGGAATCGGCGATCGTGGTGGTGGACGACAAGACCCTGACCATGAAGACCGTCATTCGCGACAAGCGGTTGGTGACGCCGACCGGGAAGTTCAACGTCTTCAACACCCGCAACGACGTCTACTGACGTCGAGCCCTCGCCAGCGGCGCGGCATTGGAGACCGCGCCGCCGCTCGAACCGGCCGCGCATATCCGAGCTCTGCGCATGAAAACGGGTAAGGTGTTTCTGGTCGGTGCCGGGCCCGGCGACCCGGAGCTCTTGACGCTCAAGGCGGCGCGGATCATAGGCGCGGCTGATCTGGTGGTCTTCGATCGACTGGTGCCCCTCGACATCCTGCACCTCGTTCCCGAAGCCGCGACCCGTATCGACGTCGGCAAGCAGGCCGGCCGTCATCCGGTGCCGCAACAGCAGATCAATCGTATCCTGGTCGAGGCGGCACGGGCCGGGCGCAACGTCGTTCGCCTGAAGGGCGGTGACCCCTTCATCTTCGGGCGAGGGTGCGAGGAGGCGGCCGAGCTCGATCGCGCCGGCATCGCCTACGAGGTGGTCCCGGGAATTACCGCCGCGCAGGCCTGTGCCGCCGCCGCACGCGTTCCCCTCACGCATCGCGGCCTGGCGACAGGCGTGCGCTACATCACCGGCCATTGCAGGGGCGACGCTCCGCTCGACCTCGACTGGGCCGGGCTCGCCGACCCTGCAACGACCCTGGTCGTGTACATGGGCTTGGCGAACATCGAGGAGATCGCGCGCCGGCTGATCGAGCATGGGCTGCCCGGCGACACGCCGGTGCTGGCGATATCGCAGGGAACGACCGCGCGCGAGCAGCGGATCTGCTGCTCGCTCCTGGAAATTCCGGCGGCGGCAAGCGCGGCAAAGCTCGCCGGCCCCGTGCTCTTCGTCATCGGTCGGGTCGCTGCGCTCGCTCCCGGGTTCAAGCAACGCGCGCAGGCGGCTGCCGATCCAATGGCGGCAATCGCATGAATCGGCATCGCGACGCAGCCGTCATTCTCGCAACAGGAGTCGTTGCGCTGCTGATCCTTGTCATCGTTTGCGGACGCGATGCGGGTGCCGCCGATCCCCTCGATCCGGCCAAGCTCGGCGAGCTGGTGCGGCATGACTGCGGCTCCTGCCACGGGTTCACCTTGCGCGGAGGTCTGGGCAAGCCGCTCACCGTGGACCGATTGGCGCAGTGGGACAGCGATCAGCTGACGCAAGTCATTCTCGACGGCGTGCCGGGCACCCCCATGCCGCCCTGGCGGCCGCTCCTTTCGGAATCGGAGGCGCGCTGGATCGCCGACCATCTGAAATCAGGAACCCTGCCATGATTGCGCGCATCTGCTTTCTCCTGCTTTGCGCGGCGGCGCTCGCCCCCGCGCAGGCCGAGCCGCGCGGAACCGGCGATCTCGGCATCGTCGTGGAACGGGCCTCCGGCTCGCTCGTGATCGTCGACACCAGCAGGCGAACCGCCCTGGCGCGGGTGGCGGGGCTGGGCGACTTGTCGCATGCCTCGGCGGTCTTCTCCCGCGATCAGCGGTTCGCCTATGTGTTCGGTCGCGACGGTGGGCTGAGCAAGGTCGACCTGCTCAGTGCCGCCGTTGCCCGACGCTTGATCCAGTCCGGCAACTCGATCGGCGGAGCAATCTCCGACGACGGCCGGCTGGTGGCGGTGTCCAATTATGAACCGGGCGGGGTGCGCGTTTTCGATGCCGAGACGCTCGAGCTCGTTGCCGACGTTCCTGCGGTCGGAGCGGATGGCGCCCTGTCGAAGACCGTGGGGCTCACCGACCTGCCGGGTCGCCGCTTTGCTTATGCTCTCTATGACGCTGGCGAGATCTGGATCGCCGACTTCTTCGAATCCGCAGCCCCCGCGCTCACCAAGCTCAGGGAGATCGGCAGGCTGCCCTATGACGGGAACGTCACGCCCGACGGGCGGCATTACCTGGCCGGCCTGTTCGGCGAGGACGGCGTGGCCCATGTCGATCTCTGGCGCAGCCCGTTGCGCGCCGAGCGCATTCTCGACCACTACGGCCGCGGCGAGGAGAAGCTGCCGGTCTACAAGATGCCGCACCTGGAAGGCTGGGCCGCGGCCGGGGATCATTTGCTGATCCCCGCGGTCGGCCGCCATGAGCTCATCGCGGTCGACCGGCGCAGCTTCAGCGAAACCGCGCGGGTGGCAACCTACGGGCAGCCGGTTTTCGCCGTCGCCAGTCCGGACGGCCGCCACACCTGGGTGAATTTCGCCCATCCCCTCAACGATACGATCGACATCGTCGACAATCTGTCGCTGCGGGTCGTGCACCGCTTCAAGGCCGGCCCGGCGGTGCTGCACATGGAGTTCACCCCGCGCGGACACGAGGTCTGGGTGTCGGTGCGCGATGCCGACCGGGTGCAGATCTACGACGGCGCGACGTTCGCACGTAAGGGGGAGATCGAGGCGAGCAAGCCGGCCGGCATCTTTTTCACGGCGCGCGCGACGAGGATCGGGCAATGACGACGCGCGCAGGAGCCGAGCTCGCGCTGCTCGATCGCTGGCAGCACGACTTTCCCCTGGCGGAACGACCGTTCGCGGAGGCCGGTCGCGAGCTCGGCCTCGATGAAGCGAGCACCATCGCCGCATTCCGGCGGCTGCGCCGGCGCGGGGTGCTGTCGCGAATCGGCGCGGTGGTGCGGCCGCACACCGCAGGCGCCAGCACGCTCGCGGCGATGCGGGTGCCGCCGGAGCGGCTCGATGAGGTTGCCCGCATCGTCAGCCGGGAGCCGCTGGTCAACCACAACTATGAGCGCATGCATCGGATCAATCTCTGGTTCGTCGTCGCGGGCAGCGAGCCCGCCGCGGTGTCGGCGACGCTCGAGCGGATCGAGGAGCGCACCGGCCTTCCCGTGCTCGATCTGCCGCTGCAGCGCGCCTATCGCATCGACCTGGGGTTTCCGCTGACCGGCAGCCGGCGCGAGAGAGTGCCGAGACCGTTCAGCGGGTTGCGCGCCGATCATTCCGATCGTCGCCTGCTCGCCGCGATCGAGGACGGCCTGCCGCTGGTCGATCGGCCGTTCCGCGACGTGGCCCGGCATCTTGGCGTTGCGGAATCCGAGGTCCTCGTTCGCCTGCAGCGGCTGATCGCGCACGGCATCGTCAGCCGGTTCGGGTGCGTCGTGCATCATCGCCGGCTCGGCTATGCCGCAAACGCGATGGCGGTGTGGAACATCGCCGACGAGATCGCCAATGCCGTGGCCCCGTGCCTGGCGCGCAATCCGGCGGTCACCCTTTGCTACCGCCGGCCCCGCCGGCCTCCCGACTGGCCCTACAACCTGTTCTGCATGGTGCATGCCAAGACACCGCGCCAGGCCTACGCCGTGATTGATGACCTCAACCTGGTCGCCGGGACCGGGCTTGCGGATCAGGCGGTGCTGTTCTCGGCGCGCTGCTTCAAGCAGCGGGGCGCCTCCTTCGTCACGGCAGGAGCTCATTGATGCGCATGATCGATCCAACCGAGCGGGCCGTGATCAACGGCTTGCAGGGCGACTTTCCGCTCACCCCGCGCCCGTTCCGGGATGCGGGCGCCGAGCTCGGGCTCAGTGAAGGCGAGGTGATCGGCGCGGTGGAGCACCTCGTCGAGACCGGGCGGCTCAGCCGCTTCGGGCCGCTGTGGAACGCGGAGCGGCTGGGCGGCGAAACCTGCCTGGCCGCCATGGCGGTCCCCTCCGAACGTTTCGACGCAGTGGTGGCGCAGGTCAATGCGCATCCCGAGGTCGCCCACAATTACGAGCGCACCCATGCGCTGAACATGTGGTTCGTCCTCTCTACGGAGAGCAGCGCGCGGATCACCGAGGTGATCGCCGAGATCGAGCGCGAGACCGGGCTGGAAGTCTATCCGATGCCGAAGCTGCACGAGTTCTTCGTTGGATTCCGGGTGGAGGTGTGATGAGTCTCGACCGCATCGACCGCCGGCTCATCGCGGCGACGCAAGCCGGCCTGCCGCTCGTGGCGCATCCCTACCGCGCGATCGCGCAGCGCATCGGCATTGCCGAAGACGAGGTGATTGCGCGGCTCGAACGAATGCTCGAGGAGGGTGCCATCCGCCGGATCGGCGCCATTCCCAATCACTATGCCCTGGGTGTCACCGCCAACGGCATGTCGGTCTGGGACGTCGCCGACGAGCGTGTCGCCGCGCTCGGCACCGCGGTGGGGGCGCTCGATTTCGTCTCCCACTGCTATCAGCGCCCGCGTCATTTGCCGCTATGGCCCTACAACCTGTTTGCCATGGTGCACGGCCGCTCGCGCGAGGAGGTCGAGGAGAAGGTGGCGCGCATTGCTGCGCTCGTTGGTCCGGCGGCGCGCAGTCACGACGTCCTGTTCTCCACCCGGCAGCTGAAGAAGACCGGGCTGCGCGTCGCCGCCTGAGCCGCAACCGATCGGAGCGACCGTGTTTCGCCTGTCCCACTACCTGCGAGAGATCATCGCGCCGACGCCGATCGCCCCGGCGCGGGCATGTGGGCCGGTGGTCATCTGGAACCTGATCCGTCGCTGCAACCTGACCTGCAGGCATTGCTACTCCATCTCCGGCGACGTCGATTTTCCCGGCGAGCTGACGACGGCGGAGGTCTTCCGGGTAATGGACGATCTCAAGTCCTGCCGGGTCCCGGTGTTGATCCTTTCCGGGGGCGAGCCGCTGATGCGGGCCGACATCTTCCGGATTTCGGCGCGCGCCAAGGAGATGGGCTTCTACCTTGGCCTGTCGAGCAACGGCACGCTGATCGACTCCGCCATGGCGGAGCGCGTCCGCGCCACCGGCTACGATTACGTCGGCATCTCGCTGGACGGCGTCGGTGCGGCCCACGACCGGTTCCGCCGCAAGGAGGGCGCCTACGCGGCGGCGCTGGGCGCGCTGCGGCTGCTGCGCGACCGCGGTGTCAAGGTCGGGGTGCGCTTCACCATGACACGCGACAATGCCGGTGAGCTGCCGCTCCTGCTTGATCTGGTCGAGCGGGAGCGGTTCCCCAGGCTCTATCTCTCGCATCTGGTCTATGCCGGCCGCGGTAACAAGCACCGCGGCGATGACGCAAGCTGGGACGCAGTCCGGGAGGCGATGGATCTGCTGATCGGTCGTGCCTGGGCCTGGGCGCGGGCCGGATGCGAGATGGAGGCCGTCACCGGCAACAACGATGCCGATGCGGTGCACCTGCTGCACTGGGCGGAACGCGAGGCGCCGGACCGGGTAGCGCATCTGCGCGCCAAGCTCGCGCAATGGGGCGGCAACTCCTCGGGCGTCAACATCGCCAATATCGACAATCTTGGCAACGTCCACCCGGACACGATGTGGTGGCACTACACGCTGGGCAACGTGAGAGAGCGCCCGTTCGCGCGGATCTGGAGCGACGTATCCGATCCGATCATGGCGGGACTCAAGCGCAAGCCGCGCCGCATCGGCGGTCGCTGCGGGCTTTGCGCCTATTTCGACGTCTGCGGCGGCAACACGCGCGTGCGCGCGATGCGCATCACCGGCGACCCCTGGGCGGAGGACCCCGGCTGCTATCTCGGTGACGAGGAGATCGGACTCACGGCTCCGCGGGATCGCGTGGCCGTCACGCCCTTCCGAGGGAGCCGCCATGAAGCGCCGGTTGCGGTCTAGTCTCACGCGCGCACGGCCGGCATTTCCCGGCTGCGTGCTCGCTGCGGTCATGATGCTTTCCCTGCCGGCCTGCGCCGAGCCCGACCCGGCAAGGCTCTATGCCGAGCACTGCGCGAGCTGTCATGGCGGCGATCGGCTGGGCGGGCAGGGGCCGGCGCTGCTGCCGGAGAATCTCGGCAAGCTGGTCGGCTCGCGCGCCGCCGGCGTCATCGCCGAGGGCCGGGTCGCGACACGGATGCCGGGCTTCGGCGCCGCGCTGAGCCGAAGCGAGATCGAGGGGCTCGCGGCCTATATATCGGCCCCGCTCGCCTCGGTGCCGCAGTGGGGCACCAACGAGATCGCGGCGAGCCGCATCGTCCATGCGCAGCCGCGCGCGATCGAGCGGCCGCTCCATGGTGCCGACCCGCTCAATCTCTTTGTCGTCGTCGAGGCAGGCGATCACCATGCGAGCATCCTCGACGGCGACCGCTTCGAGCGGCTGGCCCGCTTTCCGACGCGGTTCGCGCTGCACGGCGGCCCCAAGTTCACGCCGGACGGTCGCTATGTCTTCTTCATGTCCCGCGACGGCTGGGTCAGCAAGTACGATCTGTGGACGCTGAGCACGCTCGCGGAAGTGCGCGCCGGCATCAACTCGCGCAATATCGCCGTCTCCAGCGACGGCAGGCATCTCGCGGTCGCCAACTACCTGCCGCACACGCTGGTGGTGCTCTCGACCGACGACCTGTCGGTCGAGAGGCTGTTCGAGGTCAATGACCGGCAAGGACGATCCTCGCGGGTTTCAGCCGTGTACCAGGCACGCCCGCGCAACTCGTTCATTGCCGCGCTCAAGGACGTGCCGGAAGTCTGGGAGATCGCCACCGACCCGGACGCGCCGCCGATCTATGGCGGGCTGGTTCACTCCTACGAGAAGGGGATGGTCGAGGCGATGCCCGCGTCGCAGGGGCTGTTCGCGCTGCGGCGTATCGAGGTGCCGGTGCCGCTCGACGATTTCTTTTTCGATCCCTCCTACCGCAATCTCATCGGCTCGGCGCGGGACGGCAAGGCGGCGATCGTCGTGAACCTCACGGTCGGGCGCGCCATCAAGGAGCTCGCGCTGGGCGGCCTGCCGCATCTCGGCTCCGGGATCGCCTGGAGCTGGCATGGCCGGCCGGTGATGGCCACGCCGCATCTGCGGGAGGGCAGGATCAGCGTGCTCGACACCCGTGATTGGTCGGTCGTCAAGGTCATCGAGACGCCGGGGCCGGGCTTCTTCCTGCGCAGCCACGAGGCGACGCCGCATGTCTGGGCGGACGGCATGCTGGGAGAGGGCAGGGACACGATGCTCGTCATCGACAAGCAGAGCCTCGAGATCGTGCGCAGGATCACCCCGGCTCCCGGCAAGACCGCCGCCCATGTCGAGTTCGACCGCTCCGGCCGGCATGCGCTCGTCTCGGTCTGGGACAAGGACGGCGCGCTCGTCGTCTACGACACGAGGAGCTTCGCCGAGATCACCCGCATCCCGATGTCGCAGCCGTCGGGAAAGTACAACGTCTGGAACAAGATCAATTTCTCCGACGGGACGAGCCATTGATGCGGCGCTTCGGGCAATCTTCGGCGGCCTTGCTGCTTGCCGCCCATGGCGAGCGGCGGGACGGGGCTGCCAACGAGGGCGTTGCACGCCTCGCGGCGGTCCTGCGCAGCCGCGGTATCGCACGCGAGGTTGCAGCGGGGTTCGTCAAAGGCGAGCCACCGATCCCCGTGAGCCTGCGCTCACTTGGTGATCGCCACGTCATCGTCTATCCGCTGTTCCTCGCCGACGGTCACTTCGTACGCGAGCGCCTTCCGCGCCTGCTCGAGGCGGGGGTGACGGAAGGCGCCCGCCGCAGCATCACCCTTCTGCCGCCGCTCGGGCTCGATCCGCTGTTTCCCGGTGTGGTCGCAAGGCAGGCCGTCGCTGCCGCGCAAGCACGCGGTCTCTCGTCTTGGCAGGCCGACATGGTGCTGCTGG
>DASXAP010000051.1:0-7903 GCA_036406655.1 Xanthobacteraceae bacterium
GCTTGCACGGACCGGCTCCGCCGACGGCGCTGCGTCGAACCCGGTGGCCGCCGATATCGGCGCCGTTGCCACCGCCGTGCTCGGCTTCTTGCAGGACCCGCACGGCGATTCCGCCGGCGTCGTCACGGCAGCGCTCGATCGGCTCGATCGATTGCAAGTGGGGGGCGATCTGCAACAGACCGTCCAGACGCTGGTCACGCACGGGCGTCTCATCCTCGCCGCGCTGCCGCAGATGGACGATCTGGTCGCCCGCTTGCAGGCTGCACCGATCCGCGATCGGGCAGTCGAGCTGCAGGACCTCTATCTCGATCTCTACGCACGAGCCGACGCCCGCGCCGGCGTATTCCGGATTCTGCTCTACGCGGTCTCAGTCGCGCTCGCGGGCTATGTCGGCTACCTGTTCCTTTGCCTGCGCGCCAACGCACGCAGCCTGCAGGAACGGCTCAACCTGGAACACATGATCGTCGGGGTCTCCGCGCAATTCATCGGTCTGGCGCGTGCCCGGATCAGCAACGAAATCGAGGACGGGCTCGCGCGCGTGGCCGAACACGCCGGCGTCGATCGCGCTCGCATCTTGGTTCGCGACGAGGACACGTCCGGCATGGACGCGTCCGGCATCAAGCGCAGCTATCTGTGGCAGCGCCCGCGGCTCACCATGCCGTCAGGCCGGCGTGAGGACCTGCCTCCGGTGCCGCCGCATTGGAGCCTTCCCGGCTACGAGCGGCAAGGCTGCATTCACGTGCCGGACGTCCAATCACTGCCCACGAGCGCGGAGAAGTCCTACCTGCAGCAACACGGCATCCGCTCGTGGCTCGCCATCCCGCTCGCCCTCGCGGGCAAGCGGATTGGCGTTCTCATGCTCGAGACGGTCGCCGCCGAGAAGCGCTGGCTCGACGACGACATCGCCCTGCTGCGCACGGCCGGTGAAATATTTGCGAGTGCGATCGAGCGCGAGCGCAGCGAGGCCGAGCGCGAGGCGCTCGAGGCGCGCATGCACCAGGCCGAGCGCTTGCAGGCGATCGGCACGCTCGCCGGCGGCATCGCGCACGAGTTCAACAACATTCTCGGCGCCATTCTCGGCTACTGCGAAATGGGGCTGGAGGCATTGCAGAAGCCCGGCGCGTCGCGTCGTCGCTATCTTCAGCAGATCATGAAGGCGGGAAGGCGCGCGCAGGGGATCGTCGACCAGATCCTGGCCTTCGGCCGCCGCAGCGATCGCCAGTACCGCCCGGTTGCGGCGAAGCCGGTCATCGCCGAGACCCTCGATCTCCTGCGCGCCTCGCTGCCGGCGACCATCACCATCCGCCCCCACCTCGGTCCCGACGGCGCAAACGTGCTGGGCAATGCGACCCAGCTCCAGCAAGTGGTGATGAACCTGTGCACGAATGCGGCGCAGGCCATCGACGGTCATGGCGCGATCGACGTCGGCCTGGACACGATCGACGTCGCCGCTGAACGCAGCCTGTCGCACGGAACCCTGCCCACCGGCCGCTATGTCCGGCTGGCCGTGACCGATACCGGCCCCGGCATGGACGCGGCCGTCATGCAGCGCATCTTCGAGCCGTTCTTCACCACCAAGGGGCCGGGCCGTGGAAGCGGGCTCGGGCTCGCCACCGTCCACGGCATCGTCACCCAGCACGGCGGCGCCGTGAACGTGCGCAGCCGGCCGGGGGAGGGAAGCACGTTCGAAACCTACTTCCCGCAGACGGACGAACCCGCCCGTGACGACGCGCCGGCCGACGTGGCCGCTCCTCTCGGCCATGGCGAGACCGTCCTGCTCGTGGACGATGAGACGTCCCTCGTGGCGCTCGGCGAGGAGATGCTGGCCGTCCTCGGCTACGAGCCGATCGGCTTCCGCGAGAGCACCGCCGCACTCGCGGCGTTTCACGCCGATCCGGAGCGATTCGACCTCGTGCTCACCGATGAGGTCATGCCGGAGATGACTGGAACCGAACTCGCGACGGCGCTGCACCAGGTCCGGCCGGACCTGCCGATCGTTCTGATGACCGGGCATGTCGGACCCACGCAGTCGGGCGCGCTGGCGGCGGCCGGCATCCGCGAGGTCCTCAAGAAACCGCTGCTGTCGGGGGCGCTCGCCAGCTGCCTGTCACGGTATCTGCCTGTGAACCAGGCCACACGGCATCCCGCTGCATAGCGATGGCCGGCGAGCGGTGCGGTTCCAGATCCCCCGCCGTCCGGTCTGTTTCAAATGTAATGCAATTCCTCCGATCTGAAATCATCGCGTAGCTCGGCCAGCAAACAATCCGGCCCGTCGACGCCGGGCGATATGCATTCGCCTTGCGGCCTGACGAGGATGAAAAAGAAGGAGACGGCTATGAAAAGCTCAGTGATGAAGTTCGCAACGGTGCTCAGCTTGCTGGCCGGGGCGCTTGCCCTCACCCTGCCGAGCGCGTCCTTGGCGCAGAACCGGGGCAACACCTGCATTCCGCACTATGACAGCTCCGGTGCGCAGACCGCGCCTTACTGCTGAGGACCCGAGCCTCGACTCCCGAAACCTCGCGCGAGCGGCTGGCCGGATTCGGCCGGCCGTTCGCGCGCCCCAACGGTCAAACGAGAGGGAGTTGCCATGAAAGCCTGGTCACGGACAGCGATCGTTACGGCGATGCTCGTGGTCGCGGCGCAAGCCGCTGCCGATCCCTCCGCGCAGCGCGCGGGGGCTTCCCGCACGATCGCATCCGGCGTCGCCGACGAGAGCCCGAGCGGGAGCGGGGTGGTCGATCCGGACCCGATCGACGACGGCAGCATCATCGTCGAATGCATCGGCCATGACGGCCACAGGACGACCGCCAAGGACCAAGAGCAAGGTCGCCCCGAGGCAGGCCCGGACATGCCCTCGACGAGACCGCCAGCTACGCCGCTCGATCCGCGGCCGTGCTAGCGCATGTCGCGGAAAAGTGGGAACCGGTTTTCCGATAAGGACAGGCGCAAAATCAAAGAATCTGGGGCGCATGCCGATTCGATCTAATCGGGATGCAGCGAAGCCGCTGCGATGGCACCGCCTGGCTTGGTCCCCGCCCCCGAGGCGATCGGGCCTTCCCGCAAGCGGGGGAGACCCCGGTCGCTCGACGCAGGCTGGCACCGCCGGCAGTATATGGTAGGGATCGTCGAGCGGGGGGACGACGAGCGGCCATGCTGACAATTCTGTTCGACGGCGTCGCCTACGGCATGCTGCTGTTCGTGCTGGCCTGCGGGCTTTCGGTCACGCTCGGGCTGATGAATTTCGTCAACCTCGCCCATGGCTCCTTCGCCATGGCGGGCGGCTACATCACCCTGGTCCTGGTCAACCAGGCGGGCGTGCCGTTCTTCCCCGGGCTCGCCATCGCCTTCGTGGTCACCGCGCTCATCGGCGTCTTGTTCGAGCGCACGCTCTATGTCCACGTCTACGCCAAGAGCCACCTCGACCAGGTGCTGTTCACCATCGGGCTTGTGTTCATGTCGGTCGCCGCCGTCGACTATGTCATGGGCTCGCAGCAGGTGTTCATCCAGATCCCCAGCGCGCTGCAGGGACGGTTCGAGATCTTCGGCGTCGGTGTGGGGCGCTACCGCCTGTTGATCATCGTGGTCTGCGGCATTCTGACGCTCGGACTGCAGCTCATTCTCTCCGGCACCCGCTTCGGCAGCCGGCTGCGCGCCTCCGTCGACGATGCGCGGGTGGCGCGCGGGCTCGGCATCAACGTCAACGCCGTGTTCACGCTCACCTTCGCCGTCGGGTCGGGGCTCGCCGGGCTGGGCGGCGCGCTGGGCGCCGAGATCCTCGGCCTCGATCCGACCTTCCCGCTCAAATACATGGTCTACTTTCTGATCGTGGTGACGGTCGGCGGCACCTCGAGCATCACTGGTCCGTTCGTGGCCTCGCTGCTGATCGGCATCGGCGACGTGGCCGGCAAGTACTACGTCCCCAAATTCGGGGCCTTCGTCATCTACACCATCATGATCATCATGCTCATCCTGCGGCCGCAGGGCCTGTTCGCCCGCGCCGCCGGCAAGTAGCGCGGGTCCCGCCGACATGACGACCCCGCTCGCCGAGCAGGTCGCCCGCCACCTCGCGGTGCGCGCGCGCTGGGGCGCGCTCGAATACGCCTTCTGGCTCGTGGCGCTCGCGAGCGTGTTCCTCTTTCCCGGCCGCCACCTGATCCTCACCGAGATCGCCTGGCTCGCTCTGTTCGCGCTCTCGCTCGACCTCATTCTCGGCTATGCCGGGATCATCTCGCTCGGCCACGCCGCTCTCTTCGGGCTCGGCTCCTACGCCGCCGCGCTGTTCGCCAAGCACGGCATCATCAACGAGCCGGTGCTCGCTCTGGTGGCGTCGGGCCTCGTCGCCGCCGTTCTCGGGTTCGCGACGAGCTTCCTCGTGCTGCGCGGCTCCGACCTCACCCGCTTGATGGTGACGCTCGGGGTGGCGCTGATCATGCGCGAGATCGCCAACCAGATCCCGGAGGTGACCGGGGGCGCCGACGGCCTGCAAGGCGTCACCATCGCGCCCATCCTGGGCATGTTCCATTTCGATATTTTCGGCCACGTCTCCTACGTCTACTGCCTGATCGTGCTGTTCGTGTTGTTCCTGCTGGCGCGGCGCGTGGTCTATTCGCCGTTCGGCCTGTCGCTGCGGGCGGTCAAGGGCAACCCGCTGCGCTCCGCCTCGGTCGGCATCTCGGTCAATGCGCGGCTGGTGGCGGTCTACACCTTCGCCGCGTTCTACGCGGGTGTCGCCGGCGCGCTCTTGGCGCAGACCACCGCCTTCGCCTCGCTCGACGTGTTCTCGCTCGAGCGCTCCGCCGACCTTCTGCTCGTGCTGATCATCGGCGGCACCGGCTATCTCTACGGCGGGCTGATCGGCGCCGTGATCTTCAAGCTGATGCAGGACTGGATCGCCAACCTGACCCCGCAATACTGGCAGTTCTGGATCGGCCTCGTGCTGGTGCTGATCGTGCTGGTGGGCCGCGACCGCATCGCCGTCGTGACCGGCGGCCTGCGCGCGGTGGTCCAGCACGTCATTCGCCGCCTCGCGCCCGGGCTCGCCTCCACCTCGTACCCGCCTCCGCTCGCCGGAGAGGGTCGCCAGGGAGTGTCGGGGAAAGGCCGCTGACCATGCCCGTCGCGCTCGAAACCGTCGGCCTGGAGACGCATTTCGGCGGTATCGCCGCGGTGAACGGCGTCTCGCTCAAGATCGAGAAGGGCGCCCGCCACGCGCTGATTGGCCCCAACGGCGCCGGCAAGACCACGGTGATCAACCTGCTCACCGGCGTGCTGCGGCCGTCCGCGGGCCGCATCCTGCTCGAGGGCGAGGACATCACCTTGCTCGAGGCCTACAAGCGGGTAAGGCGCGGGCTCGCCCGCACCTTCCAGATCAATCAGCTGTTCCTCGACCTTACGCCGCTCGAGAGCGTCGGGCTCGCGATCGCCGAGCGCATGGGCGCAGGCGCGCAATGGTGGCGTCTGGTCGGCTCGAGCCCGCCGGTCGTCGAGGAGATCGTGGAGATCCTCACCCGCTTCCACCTCACCGACGTGATGTACGAGCGCACCGGCAACCTGCCTTACGGCAAGCAGCGCCTGGTCGAGATCGCGCTCGCCATCGCCTGCCGCCCGCGCGTGCTGCTGCTCGACGAGCCGGCGGCCGGCGTGCCCGAGGACGAGCGCCACGAGATCCTGGCGACGGTCGCGGCGCTGCCGGCCGACGTGACGGTGCTCCTGATCGAGCACGACATGGACATCGTGTTCTCGTTCGCCGACCGCATCTCGGTGCTGGTGAACGGCGCCCTGTTCGTCGACGGGGCGCCTGCGGAGGTCGCGCGCGATCCGCGCGTCAAGGCGGTCTATCTCGGGGAGTCGCTCGATGCCTGAGCTCCTCGCCATCGACCGGCTGACCGCGGGCTACGGCGAGGCGGTTGTGCTCAACGCGGTCTCGCTCGCGCTCGGCGAGCGGCAATCGCTCGCCTTGCTAGGGCGCAACGGCATGGGCAAGACTACGCTGATCAATTCGATCGTCGGCGTGACCCGCTTCATCTCCGGCAACATCGCGCTCGACGGCCGCGACATCACGGCGCTGCGGCCCGACCAGCGGGCGCATGCCGGCATCGGCTGGGTGCCGCAGGAGCGCAACATCTTCAAGTCGCTCACGGTCGAGGAGAACCTCACCTCGGTCGCCCAGTCTGGGCCGTGGACGGCGGAGCGCATCTACGAGCTGTTCCCGCGGCTCGCCGAGCGCCGCCGCAACCTCGGCAACCAGCTCTCCGGCGGAGAGCAGCAGATGCTCGCGGTCGGCCGCGCGCTGGTGCTCAACCCGCGCGTCATCCTGCTCGACGAGCCGCTGGAAGGCCTCGCCCCCATCCTGGTCGAGGAGCTGTTGGCGGCGCTGCGCCGCATCATCCGCGACGAGGGCATGTCGGCGATCCTGGTCGAGCAGAACGCGCAGAAGGTGCTCGCGGTCACCGACCGGGCGGCCATCCTCGAGCGCGGCGCCGTGGTCTACGAGGGAGCGAGCGCCGAGCTCGCCGCCGACCGCGCGGTGCTCGAGAGCTACCTCGGCGTCACCGCCGCCGGCACGCGCCGCGGCAGCCGGGCGCGGCATTGACCCGCGGGAAGGTCATGCTTTCAGCCGATGGGACCGGTCCCACGCTGAGGGGGACAATTCACCGTCGTTTTGTGGTTGACGGCGCGGGGCCCGGCATGGCTTTGCTCGCCGTGCAGTGTTTCCAGGAGTTCAAGCAATGAAAAGAACCAAGCCGCCGTTCCGCGCCGATCATGTCGGCAGCTTCCTGCGCCCCGCGGCGCTCAAGGAGGCGCGCGCCCAGCGCGATAAGGGCGCGATCACGGCGGCCGAACTCAAGGCCGTCGAAGACCGCGAGATCGAGAAGATCATCAAGAAGCAGGAGGACATCGGCCTGCAGCTCGCCACCGACGGCGAGTTCCGCCGCTCCTGGTGGCACTTCGATTTTTTCAGCATGTTGGACGGCGTCGAGCTGTTCGAATCCGACCAGGGCATCCAGTTCCGCGGCGTGCAGACCAAGGCGCAGAGCCTGCGCATCGTGGGCAAGCTCGGTTTCTCCAACCATCCGATGCTCGAGCACTTCAAGTTCCTCAAGGCGCATTGCAAGGTCACGCCGAAGATGACCATCCCGGCGCCGCCGGTGCTGCATTTTCGCCTGACCAAGGACGGCATCAAGAAAGAGGTCTACCCCGATCTCGACGGCTTCTTTCACGACCTCGGCGAGGCCTACAAGCAGGCCGTGAAGGGATTCTACGACGCCGGTTGCCGCTATCTGCAGTTCGACGACACGGTGTGGGCCTATCTCTGCTCGCAGGAGGAGCTGCGCAAGGCGCGTGAGCGCATGCCGAACGTCGATCAGCTCCAGGGCATCTATGCCCGCGTGATCAACGCCGCGCTCGCGGCCAAGCCCGCGGACATGACCATCACCACCCACGTCTGCCGCGGCAATTTCCGCTCGACCTGGATTTCCGAGGGCGGCTACGAGCCGGTGGCGGAGACGCTGCTCGGCAAGGTCAACTACGACGGCTATTTCCTCGAATACGACACCGAGCGCGCCGGCGGCTTCGAGCCGCTGCGCTTCCTGCCGAAGGGCAACAAGATCGTGGTGCTCGGCCTCGTCACCTCCAAGAGCGGCACGCTGGAGAAGAAGGACGACGTCAAGCGGCGCATCGATGAGGCGGCGAAATTCGCGAGCCTCGAGCAGTTCTGCTTATCACCGCAATGCGGTTTCGCCTCGACCGAGGAGGGCAACATCCTGGCCGAGGAGGAGCAGTGGGCGAAGCTGCGCATGATCATCGAGCTTTCCGAAGACGTGTGGGGGAAGTGACCAGGCGAGATCGTGGCTGCCGTCATGCCTGGCCATGACGAACCGAAAGGTCATCTGATGTTGCGCAC
>DASXAP010000052.1:0-7775 GCA_036406655.1 Xanthobacteraceae bacterium
GCCGGGCACGTTCGGATTCGCCGGCTTGTCGAAGCCGATGTGGCTGTCGCTGATCTGCAGGAACGTAAGCCCGCCGGTCTCGGCGGCCGATGCCTCGCCGACGAGGCCCATGGAACGCGGCACCCCGCCTGCAATCGTCCAGAGAACGCCGGTGCCGGCCCAGGTCATGCATTCCAGGACCCTGCGCCGGTCGAGGCGGGTCTCGTCGTGCTCGGATTTCATCACAGTCTCCTTTGCAGCCACCATGGCTTCGGCGGAGTAGATCGGAAGGCAGCGCGATTTATTCCCGGGAGCCGAGGTTTGCGGGGGAACCCGGATCTACTGCTGAGGCTGGAGTGAGCGTCGCCGCCCGTCGCCGCAAGCCGCGGCATTGCTCGGGCCTCCACGATTGAT
This sequence comes from Xanthobacteraceae bacterium, assembly GCA_036406655.1. Taxonomy (GTDB): domain Bacteria; phylum Pseudomonadota; class Alphaproteobacteria; order Rhizobiales; family Xanthobacteraceae; genus VAZQ01. The sequence continues at coordinate 394 of DASXAP010000052.1, forward strand.
GGGTATCGCCCGCTGCGCGGGCTCCACCCATCCTACCGCCGATGTGGCGCGCACGCGGCACGCCGGTCGAGACGCCCGCCGTCCATCCCTGATCGAGCCGCGTAGGATGGGTGGAGCGCGCGCTCGGCGCGCGCGATACCCATCGTCGCCGGGGAAGCGACCCTCAAGCGGGTCGCGAGCGATTGCCGAAGCATTTCTGACGCATGCGCTCGCAATATGCCGCAATCGCCGGAACCGAGCGCGCGTAGCGCGCAACCGGCGTGGGCATCGGCCAATAAACCACCGGCGCAAGCAGCCCGAACACGGCGGTATCGGCAGAGGCTGGCCGCTCCGCCAGCAGGAACGGCCGATCCTCGAGAAAAGCGGCGAGCGCATCGACGTCGGCACGGCCCTTCGTCTCGATGACGCTTGCCGGGTGCCGGGCAATGCCGCGCGCATGCAGCTGCCTGCGGAAATGGGATCGCATCATCGAGAAGACGAAGGCTCCCATCGGCCGGGGCATCTTCGCGGCCATGGCCGCGCGCAAGAAAGCCGCTCCCTCGGGATGCACGAGAAGCTCCCATTCCAGGACTTGATGAAAATGCTCCTCGAAGGTCCGCCGCCAGGCGTGCCCGATCGCCCGCTGCTCGGAGCTCAGCCCTGCATCGAGATCGACCTGGTGCCGGTGGGACAACAGCTCGATGATGATCTCGCTGTCACCGATGCGTTCGCCGTCCAATTCGATCCACGGATTCTTGCCCTTGGGGCCCTTGCGCGGGTCGTCCTCGATGACCTGCTCGTAGGGAATTCCGGCCAGTTGCAGCCACGCCAAGAGCTTGATCGCAAAAGGCCCTGCCGAAGGCAGCCCCCAGGCGGGGCCGAAGGTGAAAACCCGGAGTGGCATCTTGTCCTCCGATACGGTTGTCCTCCGATGCGGGAGCCAGTGGTCAGCCAGCTGAGGTCAGCCGCCCGAGCTCATGCAGCTTTTCGGATGACGGCGGCGAGCGCCCTTCAAGCGAAGGGCGTCATGCCGCCCCGGCACCGAGCTGCGGGAGCTCCGCCAGCGCGGCTGCTGCGCGCTTCTTCTCCGCGGCAAAGGGGCTGAGGCGGAGCGACCGCCCGAGCGCCGCCTTGATTGCCGCGTCGCCCGTCAGCTGCACCCGGCCGGCGGCAAGCTCCGCGTCGATCGAGGTCATGCCCATCCAGATTGCGGTCATGGTCCGCAAGTCGGTCGAAAGATAGAGGTCGACGTCGAAGCCCGGATCGACCTTGCACAAATCCGTCTCCCGGCCGTCGACAATGAGCCACCATCGGCGTTTGCCGGGCGCAAGCTCGGGATACACGATCTGTATCACGCAGCGCCGCGGCGGCAGCGGCTGGGGATCGATGTTGCGCCTGATGTCCCACATCAGCAGCGACGGATCGAGGTTTTTCAGCGACGACCGCGCCTCGATCCAGCGTTGCCCCCAGATGCCCATGCCGAACACGAGCGGCTTGAGGTCTTCACCTGCCGGGGTCAGCCGATATTCGTCCTTGTCGACCGCCGAATGGGTGCGCCGGACCACACCGGCCGCCTCCAGCTGCTTCAGCCGCTTGGACAGCAAAGCCGGCGAAATGCGCGGAACGCCACGGCGCAGGTCGTTGAACCGCGTGCTGCCGGCGGCCAGCTCGCGCAGGATGAGCGGGGTCCAGCGGGTGCAGATGATCTCGGCCGCCATGGCGACCGGGCAGAATTGCCCGTAGCTGCCGCTGTCTTTCATGGCTTCTCGATCCGTTTTCGCGCCCCGGCCAAACCGGCCCTCACGCCGGCGGTACAGATCCTGAACTTGCGGTCTCCTCCAGCCCGGTCTTGGCTCGGGGCCGACAGCAGCCGCAGCTCGGCATCCGATTTCCCGAGCCGGAAATCAAGCGCGGAGCGCGGCCGCGGCTGGAGCCAGGAAGGAGCATAACAATGACGAGCGCCCATTACATCTCTCCCGAAGAGGGGTGCGTCAGCGTGGCGGAGCTGAACGCATTGCGCGCCCAAATGCGCGGACAGGTCTGCCTGCAAGGCGATGCCGGCTACGCCGAGGCCCGCACCGTCTGGAACGCCATGATCGACCGCTTTCCCGACGTCGTGTTCCGGTGTGCCGGTGCCGCCGACGTGACCACTGCCGTGCGGTTCGCCGTCGAGCACGATTTCCGCATGTCGGTGCGCGGCGGCGGTCACAACATCGCGGGGACCGCGGTGGCCGACGGGGGAGCGATGATCGACCTTTCAGGGATGCGGGGGGTGCGCGTGGACCCGGGAACGCGGCGCATGTGGGCGGGTCCGGGCGCGACCTTGGGCGACGTGGACCGGGAGACGCAGGCCTTCGGCCTGGCGGTGCCGACCGGCATCAATTCGACGACCGGCCTCGCCGGCCTCACCCTCGGCGGCGGCTTCGGCTGGCTGACACGCCCCTTGGGCATGACGATCGACAGTCTCGTCAGCGCTGATGTCGTCACCGCCGGCGGCGAGCTGGTGCGGGCAAGCGAGAGCAAGAACTCCGACCTGTTCTGGGCGATCCGCGGTGGTGGAGGGAACTTCGGCGTCGTGACCGCATTCGAGTTCGAGCTGCATGCGGTCGGTCCGCAGGTCTTTTCCGGGCTGATCGTCCACCCCTTCGCCGAGGCCGCGCAGCTGCTGCAGGAGTACCGGCGGGTGGTGTCGAATGCGCCGGACGAGCTGACCGTCTGGGCGATCATGCGCAAGGCCCCGCCGTTGCCGTTCATTCCCGCGCAATGGCACGGGCGCGATGTCCTGGTGTTCGCCGCCTGCTATGCGGGGCCCATGGAAGCCGGCGCACAGGCGGTCGCGCCGCTGCGCCGGCTGGGCCGGCCTATCGCGGACGTGGTGGGACCGCATGCGTTCGTGGCCTGGCAATCCGCGTTTGACCCGCTGCTCACTCCGGGTGCGCGAAACTACTGGAAGACGCACGATTTCACCGAGCTCTCGGATGCCGCCATCGCGGCCATCACCCGCGGCGCCTCCCGCTTGCCCGGACCGGAATGCGAGCTCTTCATCGCCCATGTCGGGGGTGCGATGAGCCGGGTTCCGCCGCAAGCCACCGCCTATCCGCATCGCGGCGCGCATTTCATCATGAATGCGCACACGCGCTGGCGCGACGCATCCCGCGACGAGACCTTCGTCGCCTGGGCGCGCGAGCTGTTCAAGGCGACCGCTCCCTTTGCGACCGGCGGCGGCTACGTCAACTTCATGCCGGCGGACGAGCCGGACCGGATCGAGAAGGTCTACGGGCCGAACTACCGACGCCTCGCCGAGGTGAAACGACGGTGGGATCCGGACAACAGGTTCCGGCTCAACCAGAACATCCGGCCGCTTTCCTAGGAGAGAGGATCCTGCAACTGCCGCAGCCGGGTTGCGGCTGCGGCAGCCTCGACGCCGCTCGCTGCACGAATCCGCCCGGCGCGGCACGGTTTGGGCGGGCCGGGACGGCACGCAAGAATACGCGACCGGAGCCGGAGCGGTCATTCGCCGCATTCACCGGCTCCTCCCGGCTTGTAAGGTCGCAACCCAAGTGCCCCCGTGATCGCCCCCGGCCAGCGGGAAGCGAATGCCGTTCGGCAAGCTGAACCGCCGCGATCTGCCCCGTTGTGATCGCCTCCGCAGGCGAGCTTTTCGAGCGGGAGACCTGATCATGTCGCCTCTGCGAATCCCGAGCTGCCTCGCCGCCGCGCTCCTTCTGGCCCTCACGTCCGCCGCCGCAGCCGATGACGTGCTGCGAATTGCCGTTGCCCGTCAGGATGCCTGGGATGCGGCGGCGCCGCGCCTCGGCCAGGCGGCCGGCATCTTCCACAAGCATGGGCTTGCGCTCGAGCTGCATCCCTATGCGGACATCGACGCCAGCGACCTGCCGGCGATATTCGGCAGTGCCGATATCGGATTGTCCGTCGATCTCATGGCCGTGCTCGGCGCCTACTCCAAGGGCGCCCCGCTGCGCATCATCGGCGCCGGCACGACCGGCTCGCCGAGCTACTGGTATGTGCAGGCCACGTCGCCGATCAGGCGCGTCAAGGACCTCGCCGGCAGGACCGTCGCCTACTCTCCGGCAGCCGAGACCGGCCGTTACGACGTCTTCGACTTGATGAACCAGTACCGCATCAAGCCGAAGTTGATGCCGGCGGCGGGAGAGGCAGCGGCATTCAAGGACGTCATGGCGGGCCAGATCGACGTCGGCTGGGCGACGCCGCCGTTCGGGCTCGAGGCCCTGGAGCAGGGCCGGGCTCGTGTCGTCGCCCGCGCGAACGATGTCGCCGCCATTCGCGACCGCACCGTTCGCGTCATCATCACCGATGCGAGCCGGCTGCAGAGCCGCCGGGACGCGCTCGCCCGCTTCATGCAGGCATACCGGGAGACCGTCGCCTGGATGTATTCCGACACCACGGTGCCGAAACGATACGCGGAAGTCGCGGGGCTTTCGGAGGATGTGGCGCGGCGTCTGCGCGATGGATTCTTCACCCCGGACATGCTGCGCACGGGCGAGGTCCGCGGCCTGAAAGCGACGCTCAAGGATGCGGCGAGGCTGCATCAGATCCTGGCGCCGCTTTCGCGGCGGCAGGTCAACGAGTTGCTGCAGGCTGAAGCGGTGTCCGGAGCATCCGTGCGCAGCGGCTGGTTGCCTTTCCTGCGCCGTTAGTTCGGGCGGTCCCGGGTCTGCAGCGCAACACTTCGTGCTGCGCCGTGCCCGGGACACACGGATACAAGCGTCAGAGTCGCTACACTAGCGGCCGTCCCCTCTCAAGTCGCTCTCAGTCGGCGCGGCATCATCAACATGATGCGCGTCGCCGATTGATAATGTGTGACCGGCTCGGTAAGGTCGGTCAACTCGTCCTGACCGGAGGCTCCGATGCGACGCGCATTCATCGGCTCGGGCAGAGCGGCCTTGGCGCACCTGAAGCAATCCGCGCATTGGTCGCTGGCGCTTGTGTTCCTGCTCCTTGCGGCGTCGGACGCGCCCGCGGAGTCCGCCAACGTCAAGATCATGATGGATTGGGTCATCGGCAGCACCCATGCTCCGTTCTTCGCTGCGCAGGACAAGGGCTATTACAAGGCGAACGGCGTCACCGTCGATTCGATCGATGCGGGCAGAGGGGCGACCAACGTGGCGGTGAGCGTGGCGGGCGGCGCCTACCAGTTCGGCTGGGTCGATCTGCCCTCGATGATTCGTTTCAACGCCCAGAACCCGGCCTCGCCCCTGATCGCCGTCTACATGAGCTTCGACGAGACACCCTCCTGCATCGTCACCCTCACCTCGACCGGCATCAAGACCCCGAAGGATCTCGACGGCAAGAAGCTTGCCGGAGGGCCGGGCACTGCAATCCACGACACGATCTCGGTCCTCTTGGAGGCAGCGGGCGCGCAGAACGCGCACATCACCTGGGTGGCGGTCAGCCCGCAATTGTTCTCTCCCATGCTGAGGCGCGGCGAGGTCGACGGGATCGGCGCGTTCGACAATGCGCAGGTCCCCGCTCTGATCGGCCTCGGCGTCAAGCGGGAGGAGATCGGGCTCATCCGATATTCCGATTTCGGTGCCGATCTCTACGGGCTTGCGCTGGTGACGACCAAAAAGTTCGCGGACGAGAATCCGGGCACTGTGCGCGGCGTGGTCAGCGCCTTGAACCGCGGCACGAAGGATGTGATCGCGGCGCCCGAGGACGCGCTTGCCCTCATGAAGAAGCACGATCCCATGATGAATGTCGACGTCGAGCGCGTGCGACTGGAAATCGCGCTCGGCCACACCAACACCGGTCATACGGCGGCCCACGGGCTGAGCTCGGTGACGCCGGAGCGGCTGCAGAAGACGATCGACGCCATCGTCAGCGCGTACAAGCTGCCGGTGAGCCCGTCGCCGGCGACGGTCTATACCGACACGTTCCTGCCGCCGGCGGCCGAGCGGATGCCCGCGAAATCCACGCGGTAATGCGAGCTCGAAGGCGCCGAAGCGACGACCGCTCGGCGAGGTGCTCGCCCGGCTCCTCGGCTGCGGCGGCGGCCGATCAGACCGGCAGGCCCAGCGACGGGTCGACCTCGTCGCGCGACTTCAGCACCCGCCGCAGCACGCGCAGGAAGTTGCCGCCCAGGATTTTCGTGATCTCGTGCTCGCGAAACTGCCGCTTCAGAAGATGGTCGGTGAGATTGATGAGATCGTCCTCGTTCTCGAAGTCGGGAATGAGCTTGTTCTGACCGACGCCGAAAATCTCGTCCTCCGGGTACAGCGGCCCGTCGTCCTTGACGAAATCCAGCCCCAGCCCGACGTGATCGATTCCGACCAGCTCGGCGATATGGACGATGTGATCGACCAGCTTGTCGAGCGTCGGCTCGGTCGCGACCATGGTCGCGATCGCATTGACGCCGAGCACCCCGCCGGTCTCGGCCAGCGCCTTGATCTGCTCGTCGTCGACGGTCCGGAAGTGATGGTGCAGCTTCTTGCAGTTCGAGTGACTGCAGCAGACCGGCCCCGAGGCGACCTCCAGGACGTCGAACCAGCCGGCGCGCGAGATATGCGCGAGATCGATGATCATGCCGAGCCGCTCCATCTCGCTGACGACGGCCCGCCCGAATTGAGAGAGCCCTCCTCCGGTCTTCTCTTCCTTCACACCGTCGGCGAGCTCGTTGCGCAGATTCCAGGTAATCTGCATTGCTCTGAGCCCCAGGCAATAGAAGTTGCGCAGATTCTCGATGCGGCCCTCGAGCGGCCTGCCGCCCTCGAAGCTGAGCACGAAGTGGACGGATTCCGGGGTGGGGGCGGAGGGAACATCCTCGCGCCAGGAGATCAATTTCATCTGCCCCCGCGACGCGGCAATCTCCTCCCGCAAGGCATCGATGTTCTCGAGCGCCGAGCTCAGATAACGGTAGGTTCCGCGTACGTGCGTCAGGCTGTCGCCGCAGACCGCATAGAACGTCGTCGAGATGTTCGCCCGCCGCAGCCGCGGCACGGTGACGTTCAGCACCGGGTGCCGCGTCCCCTGCTTCTCGAGGTGGAATTTCTCGAATACGTCGCGATGACCTTCGACGATGACGGACTTGTTGTGGATCCTTTCAACCTCAGGGCTGGTCATCCGGTGCTCCTCTGAACGGGGCTGAAGCTCGCGACGGGCAAAAAGACGAGGGGGTGATCGGGCGGGGGCGAGCGGGGAAACTGAGCTCAGGTCCCGCAGGAGACGAGCCGAGCTCGTCGGGCTCACATTGCTTCAATTTGCCCCGGGGGCACGGTCGCGTGGAGTATGCCCCTCCCCGGGATGCCGGACAACCCGCGAAAGCGAAGAGAGGAGACCACGATGCTGCGACTTCCGGGTCACGATCGCTATGACCACGTCAACATCAACAACAGGAAGGATTACAGCTGGCCGGACGGCAAACG
>DASXAP010000053.1:0-10029 GCA_036406655.1 Xanthobacteraceae bacterium
AGCAGCGCGGCGCCGCCGGCGATCACCAGCGAGCGGCTGGCGAAGGTGCCCCAGCCATACGGGGTGCGGTCGGTGTCGCCGTGCACGACGTTGATGCGGTCGGGCGAGCTGCCGAGCTCCTCGGCGATGATCTGCGCGAGCGTGGTGCGCAGCCCCTGCCCATGCGGCGAAGCTCCGATCCGCGCCTCGATGAAGCCGGACGGGTCCATGACGATCTCGACCGTCTCCCAGCCGGGCGTCACCTCCATGCCGCGGGCGGCGAAGGCGGGCGTGCCATAGCCCGTGCGCTCGCAGAATGTCGCAAAGCCGAGACCGAGATAGCGGCCCTCGCCGCGTGCCTTGGCCTGCCGTTCGCGGAAGCCGGGCACGTCGATCGCTTTCGCCGCCGCCTCCATGGTCTCGATGTAGCTCGCCTCGTCCAGCACCATTCCGGTCGCCGTCGTGTATGGAAACGCCTTCACCAGGTTGCGACGGCGGATCTCGATCGGATCGATGCCGAACTGCGTGGCGGCCCGGTCCATCAACCGCTCGATGGCGAAGGTGATCACGGGACGCGAGACACCGCGATAGGGCGCCATTGGACAGGTATTCGTGACCACGCCGCGGGCGCGACAGGCGTAGTGGCGGACGTCGTAGGGGCCCGGCATTTCCGCCATCGCCATCAGAGGCTCGACGCCGCAGGTGGTGGGATAGCAGGAATAGGCGCCTACATTGGCGACGATGTCGGCGGACAGCGCCAGCAGTCGCCCGCCTGCGTCGAAGTGGCCCTCCAGGCCGACCTGCTGGTCGCGGCTGTGGAAGCAGGCGATGAGGTTCTCGCGCCGATCCTCTGCCCAGCCGACCGAGGTCCGCAGCCGGCGCGCCAGCCAGGTCACCACGACGAATTCCGGCGCCAGCGACATCTTCTGGCCGAAGCCGCCGCCGACATCGGGAGCGATGACCCGCAGCTCCCGCTCCGGCATGCCGACGAGCTCGGCGATGATCGTGCGCATGGCGTGCGGTGCCTGGGTCGCGCAGTTGAGCGTGACCCGCCGGCTCGTGGCGTCCCACGCCGCGTGCGCCCCGCGCGGCTCGAGCGGCAGGGCATTCTGCCGGCCGGATCGAATAGCCATCGCGATGCACCGATGCGCAGCCGTGCGGGCGCCGTCGAACCCTGCGGTCTTGATCGCCGCGTCCACGACCACGTTGCCGGCCGCCTGCGCGTGCACGGCGGGCGCGCCGGGCTCGAGCGCCGAATCCGCATCGACGACCGGGGACAACGGCTCGATCTCCAGCTCGACCAGGTCGGCCAGGTCCTCGGCCTCCTCCCGGCTGGGCGCGACCACGGCGGCGACCGGCTCGCCGACGAAGCGCACGACCTCGGTGGCGAGCACCGGCTGGCCGATCGGCACATAGCCGAACTTGTGCAGTATCGGCCTGATCGGCTTCACCTCCGCAAGATCCGCGGCGGTGAACACGCTCGCGCCTTGCGGGGCGGCAATCCGCAGGATGCGGCCGGATGCCACCGCACTGCGCACGAAACGCACCCAGCACGCGGCGGGCAGATCGGCAGTGAAGCGTCCCTGGCCGAGCACGAGCACCGGGTCTTCGAGCCGGCGCATCGCGCGGCCGACCCAGCGCCCCGCCGTGACGGGATCGTTCATGCGGGCCGATCCGCGCGAGGGAGGCAAGCGAGGGAGCCAAGCCGCGGACGGCCGGGACGGTCCCGGTCATGACGACGATTCAATCCCGCTCCTGCGGACATTTGTCAGCGCGCAGCGGTCCGACGCCACTCGGCCGCGGCGCTGCGCACCGCCTTGATGATGTTCTGATAGCCGGTGCAGCGGCAGAGATTCGACGCGAGCAGATCCAGAATCTCCTCGTCGCCCAGGTCGGGGTTGGTCTCCAGCGCATTCGTGGCGAGCATGAGGAAACCGGGCGTGCAGAATCCGCATTGCAGGGCGTGATTGGCGATGAAAGCGGATTGCAGCGGATGCAGCTTGTCGCCGTCCGCCAGTCCCTCAACGGTTCGGATGCGCTTGCCCTGTGCCTGCACCGCAAACATCAGGCAGGATCGCACCGCCTCGTCGTCGAGGATGATCGTGCAGGCCCCGCAGACGCCATGCTCGCAGCCGATGTGGGTTCCCGTCTGCCCGCAGTCGTCGCGGATCGCGTCCACGAGCGTCTTGCGCGGCTCCAGGCGGATGTCGTAGTCGCGTCCGTTGACGTTGAGCCGGATATCGATCTTCTCGCTCATCGGGCTCTGTGTCCGCTCGCGGTCAGTGGGCAGGATGCGGGAGCGGGCATTGCTCGAGCGCGCGGCGCACGACGGTGCGCACGAGATCGCGGCGATACTCCGCGCTCGTGGTCGCGTCCTCCATCGGGTCGACTGCCGCTGCGGCGCACTCTGCCGCGGCGACGAACGCGTCGGCATCGGGCAGGCGGCCGGAGAGCGCCTGCTCGGCCGGCGCGATCCGGCGGGGCATCGGCTCGGCTCCGCCAAGGGCTATGCGCGCCTCGCCGATCCTGCCGCCGACCAGCCGGTAGGTCGCGACCGCCATGGCGATGGCGAAGTCGCCGGCCCGGCGGCTGAATTCGTAGAAGCCTGCCCGCGCGTCGGCGGCCAGCAAGGGCAGGCGCACTTCCGTCAAAAGCTCATCCTCGTTCATCGTCGTGGTCATGATCCCGGCGAAAAAGCCGGCGGCGGGGATGACGCGAGTGCGCCGGGTGCTGCGCACCACCATCTCGGCGTCGAGCGCCGCGGCGACCGCACACCATTCGGAGGCCGGATCGGCATGGGCGATGCTGCCGCAAAACGTGCCGCGGGTCCGGATAGGATGGTGGGCGATGTGCCGCACGACCCTGGCCAGAAGCTGCCCGAGCGGCCCCTCGACCACCGGCCGATGAAAGGCGGCGTGGCGCACGCAGGCGCCGATGCAGAGCTTGCCGGCACTGACTTCGAGCCGGCGGAGCGCTTCCACGCCGTTGATGTCGACGAGGTGCGCCGGCCGCGCCAGCCGGAACGCCATCATCGGCACGAGACTCTGGCCGCCCGCGAGAACACGGCCGTCCTGCGGCGCAACCTCGGCGAGGATGGCAAGCGCGTCGTCGACGGTTTTCGGGGCGTGATAACGAAAGCGGGCTGGCTTCATCTAGGCGGATCGCCGACTGATCGGTCGATTATCCGGTATCGCGTTTGCCTTTGGCAAGCGCGGGCGCCTGCGCATTTCCCCCAGCCGAGCCCCGCGTAGGATGGGTGGAGCGCGCGCTCGGCGCGCGCGATACCCATCGCCTCCTGTTGCCGCAAATCTGATGGGTATCGCCCGCTGCGCGGGCTCCACCCATCCTACGGCCTACGGCCGATGCGCTACGGGCGATGTGCGCGTCGGGATAGGCGCGGCGGCCTGCGCTGCAACGCACGCGGTGCGCCCCGCCGCGGAAGCGGCGAGCGGCTTTCCGCTCTCGATCGGCTCGCGGCCCGCAAAATGTTCTTTGCCCATCGGGCCTGATCGGGGGGCCGCCTCCGCCTGCGGAAATGCCGGGCTCTGCCGTACCATTCCGCCATGACGTCTCCGCAATAGCTGCAGACGACCAAGTGGTCCTCGGATCTGCCGTGCGGCACCGTCGTCATGTCGTAGACGGCGCCGCAGCGCGGGCACTGGAACTCGGAGATGTTCGGCTTGCGTTCCGGCATGATTGCGGCACCACGAATCGGGATCAGTCGCGAACGAGCAACGAGCGAGACGAGCAGTCGGTGCAGCCGATTCAGGCTTGCGGTCGAATGAGCGCCAGACCTGTCGCGGCGTCCTTGACCTTGCGCAGATCGGCGGGACTTTCGGTGACGATCACCTCCAGCGCAGGCCGTACATGACCTTCGGCCAGATGCCCGGCCATCGCAGTTCCGTCCCGCTTGCCGACGACGAGATGGATGTGCAGGGACGGATCGCCGGTGGGGGACTGCGCCACGTCGCCGATCAGCGAAGCGACCTCGACCTGCTCGCGCACGGGAATGCGCAGATAATCCTTCTTCTCCCAGTCGAAGTACATCAGCACCACGTCGCTCAGCGCGCCGATGGCGGTGAGCTGAGCGGCATGGATGCGCTCCGCGTCGACGAACCGCTGCAGGCAGTCCATCACCTCGTCGCCGGTCTCGAGAACGACGGCGTAGGTGCGCTGCCCGTTGCTCTGGTGCAGACGCTTCTGTTGCATCGTGCGGGCTACCTGCCGCGGACCGCGTCCTTGAGCCCGCCGACCGCGTTCCGGGCCTTGCCCTTCACCTGCTCGGTCTTGCCGCTCGCCTGCGTCTTCTTGTCTCCGGCAGCCTTGCCGGCCCATTCCTTGATTTTGCCCTTCGCCTGCTCGGCAGAACCCTTGATCCGATCCTTGTCGACCATTGCCGTCTCCGAAGTGTTGCTCCCTCTCGGGCGGAAGTGCTGCCGCCACAGCAGGGGTCCTCGACGCAGGCTCAGTGCAGCACCTTGCCCCGGGGCAGTGCGGCCTCGATCCGGCCGATGCTGGCGATCTGGTTCGAGAGCTCCGCTTGCGTCATCAAGCCGCGCTCGTTGGCCAGCGCGATCCACAGGTTGCGCAGGCTGGTCAACATCTCTCGTCGATGCGGGTCAGCTTCGTCCTGTACGGCGCGCTGGCACTCGGCGGCTCGCTCCCAGGGGTCGTTCTGTGCCACGGCGGGTCTCCTGGAGTGTTGCTGCCATCGAAACGTCCACGCGTGGAACTTGGTTCCGTCGGAATGCGACCTCCCGGGCCGAGCCCACCGGCGACGCTGAATATTGATCGAGTCAGGTGAGGGAAGCGGCCCCTGTCCGCCGTTGCTGCACGGCGACCGGTCTTAGCCGAACCCCGCGTAGGATGGGTGGAGCGCGCGCTCGGCGCGCGCGATACCCATCGCCCCCGGTTGCGGCAAAGCTGATGGGTATCGCCCGCTGCGCGGGCTCCACCCATCCTACGGCTGATCTGGCTACGGCTGATCTGGCGCGCCCGTGGCATGCCGGTCGGGCAGCCTCGATTTGCGTCCGGAGGAAGGCCCCGTGGACGAGTCGAGCAGCGGATGCGGCTCGAATGCCACTGCCGCATGAGCCCTCGAGCGCGTCAGCCGGCCTGGGCGCCGGGACCGATGCCGAGCCGGCGGCGATCCGCTAGACTGCGCGGCCGCGCATCTCGATCAGCGGGATGTCGGCCAAAGGGGGCTGCCCATGAGCGTCATAATCGGCGTGCTCATCACATTCCTGGTCATCATCCTCGTTCTCTATCTCATCAACATGCTGCCGATCGACGGGCGCGCCAAGCAGATAGCCCGCGTCATCGTCATCATCATCGGGATCATCTCGCTCCTGAAATACCTCGCGGTGTTCTGACCGGTCGCCGATGCCGGGCGGGCAGGGCGCTGCTCGAGGAGTTCCTGGCCAGTCACGGCGGCAACCGCCGTGCTCGCCCTGCTCATCGGCTTCTGGCACGCGCTTCCCCTCGTTGCGCGCCGGCGCCGGCTCGCCTGACGCGGAGGGAGGGTCGATCGCCTCGAGACATCCGGCGAAAGAACGGCTGGTTTCGACCGCGGTTCCCCGCTCTTAGCGCGGCTCGAGATCTCATGGCGCGGCGGGGCGGGCGGTCGCGGCGCGATGCGGAACCCCGTTGCGGCTCGCACGTTCCGTATCTAAAGCCGACGGCTCACGCGAACCCCGCACAATCCAAGCCAGCAAGCCAGGAGGACCGACATGGGCTTCTTTTCGAAGGACATCGCCACCATGGACGATCTGTTCGTGCACACGTTGCGCGACATCTATTATGCGGAGAAGCAGATCGTCGAGGCTTTGCCCGACATGATCGAGAAATCGCATGACCCGCAGCTGAGACAGGGTTTCGAATCGCATCTGCGGGAGACGAAAAATCACGTCAAGCGGCTGGAGCAGGTTTTCAAGATGCATGGCGAGAAACCCTCGGGGGTGGATTGTCCGGCAATCGACGGCATCATCGAGGAAGCGGACGACGTCGTCGGCGAGGTGGAGGACAAGGCCGTGCTGGACGCGGCTTTGATAGCCGCGGCGCAGGCGGTCGAGCATTACGAGATCACCCGCTACGGCACCTTGATCGCCTGGGCCAGGCAGCTGGGGCGCAACGACTGCGCGAGCCTGCTCGAGCAGACGCTCGAGGAGGAGAAGGCGACCGACAAGAAGCTCACCGCAATGGCCGAGAGCAACATCAACCGTCGCGCCGCCTGACCTTGCCGCAGCTCTCCGCCGACAGCCGGGATGACAGAGCGCAACCGCCTCGTTTTGAGCACTGACCGATCAGCGTTGTGGCCCGTGCTGGCGGCGGCGGCGCTGATCGCTGTCGGGTTCAGACCGTCGCCTCGGGAGCGCCATTCCAGCGGCGGCCGCGCGCAGCAACGCGCTCTGCGGCCGCAGGGTGGCCCCGCTGCGCCGGCCGGCGAGGATGCCGGGCGCCCCGGTGTCGACGAAGCCGATCGCGGCAGGTCCGCCTCGAAGCCCTCGGAGATCCCCGCGCGCGGCTGGAAGGACATACTGCTGCGGGTCAAGACGAATATCGGCGAAGACCGGATCGTCGTGATCGCGGCGGGGGTGACGTTCTATGTCGTGCTCGCAATCTTTCCGGCGATTGCCGCACTCGTCGCGATTTACGGGTTTTTCGCCGATCCCGCCACCATCGCCTCCGAGCTCGACGGTGCGGCCGGATTTCTCCCGGGCGGCGCCCTCGACGTGATACGCACTGAAATCACCCGGCTTTCCGCGCAAAAGAGCGCATTGGGAATAACCTTCATCGTCGGCCTGCTCGCGTCGCTGTGGAGCGCCAACGCCGGCATGAAATCGATCTTCGACGCGCTCAACCTCGTCTACAGCGAGCCCGAGAAACGCGGCTTCTTCAAGCTGAATGCTGCTTCGCTGCTGTTCACGGTCTCTGCGATCCTGTTTCTCCTGATTGCGCTCGGCGCCGTGGTGGTGTTGCCGGTGATCCTCGGCTTCATCGGCCTCGGCGACGTCGGGGACATCATCGTCAGGGTCGCACGCTGGCCCGCGTTGTTCGTTCTCGCGAGCCTGGCCCTCGCCTTCGTCTTCCGCTATGGCCCGAGCCGGCGCGAAGCGCGATGGCGCTGGATCACCTGGGGCAGCGCCTTCGCCGCCCTGTGCTGGATCGTGACCTCGCTGCTGTTTTCCTGGTACGCGCAGAACTTCGGCAGCTACAACAAGACCTATGGCTCGCTCGGCGCGATCATTGCCTTCATGATGTGGATCTGGCTCTCGAGCATCGTTGTCCTCCTGGGAGCAGAGCTTGACGCCGAGATGGAGCACCAGACGGTCCGCGATACGACCGTCGGCGGAGAAAAACGGCTGGGCAGGCGCGGCGCCAGGATGGCGGATACGGTCGGGCAGGCCCAGGATTAGTCGTCTCCACCGGATGCGTCCCCGATGGTGCGGCCGCCGCGGCACACACGATAAAGCCCCGGTGCCGAAGCACCGAGGCTGCCGCCCTCCGGCGCGCTACGGCACGTGCGCTAATGCTTGCACACCACCGCGATCTGCTTGTCCGCTTCGGACCGGGTCTTGAACGCCTTGTCGCCGACGATCACGATCTTCGTGTCGGTGGGCCTGGCCTCGACGACGCGGCACGGACCGCTCGGTCCTTCACGCACGACCCAGAAATCGGCAAGCGCGGGGGTGGCCAGAGTCGTGACGGCGATGGCAGCAGCTAGAAGCGTGGTCTTCATTGATGCTCTCCTCATGAGACCCTTACCAACCGGCTGCCCAGAGGCTGGTTCCCGGCGCGCCGAAGCAAATTGCGCGGCTGGCCGATCCGGGTACCGGCGCTCAAGTGTCGCGTCGGCCGGCGAACCGCCTCGTCGATCCCGATCGGTTTCCCGGCGGCTTCGCCGGAGCTTCTCTCCCGAAACCCAGTCGCTCGAGGTGCTCTGCAGCCCTTATCCGCAGCCGCGCCTCCTTCACCAATTGGCGCTTGCGCTGGTCGTCGGAGGTCCTCGCCGCCTCCTTGGCGGACTCCACAGCGAGCCGCCGATATTTCCTGGGCGAGAGCATGATCAGATCTCCTGCAAGTCACAGCGAATCAACACGCCCGCAAGGGGCTGGTTTCGTGCCTCACGGGCTTATTCGCCGGCGGGCGCGGTCGCGCGACAGGCTGCGCAGCGAGCGTTCCCGCATCCATGGTCGCGGCCCCCGAAGGCCCTGCCTCGCCTCGGGCTCCGCCGGCAGCGGGCGGTGAGCGGCACGGGAACGCATTCTCCGGCGTCGCGTTGAGGACTGGTACGCGGCACAGCGCCGTTAACAACTGCAACTCTTGCCGCCATGGCGATCGAGCTCGACTTCACGCCCGAGATACGCCTCCTGGACGGACGCATCCTGCGCAACGTCGAGGACGCGATAGCATTCGTCCGTGAGCACGAGTCCCGTCCCGGCGTCGATCGACGCGACGAGGTGCTGCATGCGCTGGAACGGGCGCAGGACCGGGAGCAGGCCCTGGCTGCCGCGCAGCTCTTCCTGCAGTGGCTGGAGGAGCTCGACTTCGTCGAGTAGCGCTGCGCGGCGCCTCGCCGGGCATCGGCCGCCCCTCGGGCAGCGATGCCCGCAGGGATCAAGAGCTCAGCTTCCAGCAGATGCCGCGGCACAAGGAAGCCCGGGGGGCTTCTTCAAGTACGACCGCAACACCCTCACCTGGATCCCGGAAGAGACCTCGTCGACCACCGGCACCGCGCCGGCGCCGCGGCCAAGCGGCAGCAAGAATCGCTGAGTGCAGCCACGGATCGGCTCAGTCGAGCGGAAGGCCGCCCTCCGGGGCGGCCTTTTCTTGCTGCGCTGCGGAGAAGTGCTCACGGCGAGTGCCGGCGGCGAGCAGCGCTCCGAGGAACCTTCCTCTGCCAACAACGTTGTGTGCCCGTGCAATCGTACCCGGCCGCAGGAGAGCACACGTACCGCCAGCGTATTGCAAAGGCGATGAGGCAAAAGCTCATCATGAAGCCTCTTCTGAATCGGCAATTACCCATCCATGGAGACCATCATGTCTTTGGGAGCGATCCTGCTGATCATTGTCATCCTGCTGCTGATCGGCGCGCTGCCGAGCTGGCCCTACAGCACCGGTTGGGGCTACTACCCCTCGAGCGGGCTCGGCATCATCGTCGTTATCCTCATCATCCTCCTGCTGATGAACAGGATATGACGGCTCCCGCCCGCTGACCCGCCCCGGCGCGGGACACCCAGGACCGCGCTTCGGGCGGTGCAGGGTCGAGGAGCAGCATAAGCCGCCTTCAGCGCAGCAGCTGCGCGAGCTGCGCCGGCCGCTGCCTTACCTGCTCCATCGTGCACTGCCGCGGCGCCTTGTCGGGACGCCAGCGCAGAAGCTTGGTGCCGTGGCGAAAGCGGTGGCCGCTGAAATGATCGTAGCCGACCTCCACCACGAGCGTAGGTGCGAGAGGGTGCCATGCGCCCGAGCGTGCGGTCGACCAGCGGCTCGGCCCGCCCGGGGCATTGCCAGTGAAGCCCGGCGGGGAGACGAGCTTCCTGAGCCTGGCGGTGAGCGCAGGCTTTGCGGCGTTCGCAATCGTCGAGGTGAACCCGACATGATGAAGCAGGCCATCATCATCGTAGAGGCCGAGCAGCAGCGAGCCGACCAGCGGCTTGCCCTCATTGTAGCGAAAGCCGCCGACCACGCAGTCGGCGCTGCGATAGCTCTTGATCTTGGCCGCCATGCGCTCGCCGGGGCGATAGTCGAGATCGCGCCGCTTGGCGATGATGCCGTCGAGCGCGCCACCGGTGCGCTCGAGCCAGCGTTTGGCTTCGCTCAGCCGGGTCGTTGCCGGCGACAACCGCAGCCGCGGATGGCCGGCGAGACAGCGGCGGGCAAACGCCTCGAGCTCGCGACGCCGCTCGCGCAGAGGTGACGCGAGCAGCGAGCAGCCGTCGGCGCCGGCGAGCAGATCGAACACGATCAGGGTGGCAGGCGTCTCGGCCGCCAGCTTGCGCACGCGGCTCGCGGCCGGGTGGATGCGCTGCAGCAGCGCATCGAACGAGA
>DASXAP010000054.1:0-2530 GCA_036406655.1 Xanthobacteraceae bacterium
GCTCGGTCGCCGCCATCTTTGCGATCGCCCGCCGGCAGAACGGACACCACAGCCCGATGAACAGGGCGAGAAACACCGAGCTTTTTCCGCGATAGTCGGCGAGCGATACGGTCCCGATGCCGTCGACCGCGGGGAGTGCGAAGTCGGGTGCGGGCTCCCCCGGCGAGACCGGCGCGCGCAAGTCGGTCGTGTTCATGTGAGCCTCCTGCGTCCGCCGGCTTCCTTGGTTTTGCGCATGTCCTTATCGAAACCGGTTTCCACTTTTCCGGGACCTGCGCGAGCTAATAGAGAAACGGCAGCACCATGAGCGCATCGGGCTCGAGGCCGGCCCGCGTGCATACCTCCTGGGACTTGGTGAGGTAAACCTCGGCCATGGCCGCATTCCCGGCGTCGAGATGGAGCGTAGCGAGGCCGTCGTAGCAAGGGAAGAGAAGCTGCGGCTCTCCGGCCCGCTCCGCCAGATCGAGCGCTTCCTCATACGAAGCGAAGGCGAGCGCGTGCTCGCCGTGGCACTGGTGGATCTGGCCCAGGACGATCAGCGGCACCGCCAGATGATCGAGCAACCCCAGCCGGCGGTCGAGGTCGACGGCCTTCTGTGCCGCCTCGATGCCTTCGGCCTCGCACCGATCGGTCAGCGCGCAATAGGACACGGCCAGGTTCGCGTAGAGCCGCGACTGAAAGCCGAGATCGCCCACCTTCTTGGCGGTGTCGAGCCCGCGCAGGCAGGTTTCGATGCTCCGGCGCGGGTCGAGCGAGCTGTAGAGCACACCGAGATTCGTGTAACCGCGGCAGGCTGCCTGCAGCAGATCATGCGCCTCGGCCAGTCCGATGCTCTGCTTGATCTGGTCGACCGCCTCGACAGTGCGGCCTTTGCGCGCGAGCGCCACACCCAGCGTGTTGAAGGCGTGCGCCCGCG
Organism: Xanthobacteraceae bacterium; assembly: GCA_036406655.1. Lineage (GTDB taxonomy): Bacteria > Pseudomonadota > Alphaproteobacteria > Rhizobiales > Xanthobacteraceae > VAZQ01. Next base: position 917 of record DASXAP010000054.1, read on the forward strand.
TCGCGGCTGCCTCGCGCGCGCGCTCGGGGTCGGTCGCAGTCTCCCCGTCGGTCGCCGCTTCGGCCAGCGCCTTCTCGGCCCATGCGATGGCGCCGGCGTTGTCGCCGGCTCGAAATGCGAGCCGACCTACCTCCTGGAACAGCTGCGCGCGCTCGATCGCATCGCCATTCTCGCCGAGCCGCTCGAGACCCGACGCGAAACAGGCGCTGGCGCGCTCGCGATCGCCGGCCTCCCAGTGCAGTCCGCCGATTTTCCGATGCAGCCGCGCGGCGCCGGCGCGATCCGCAGCTGTCTCAAGCTCCTGCCGCACGGCGTCATAGTGTGCGAGAGCCTCCGCCCGCCGCCCGGTCAGCGCCAGCAGATCCGCCAGCCGCTCGCGCACCGCCTGAACCTGATCATCGCAATCCTGGCATTCGGCAAGCGTGCGCAGGGCGCGCCCGTAATGGCGGATCGCATCCTCGTTGGCGTAGACCGCCCGCGCCCGGTCGCCGGCCGCCACCAGGTAGCGCGCGCCCCTGCGCTTGTCCGCAGTAAGGCTCCAGTGGTGGCCGAGCGCTTCCAGCTCACTCAGCCGCTCCGGCTGAGGACCGGTGGCGCTTTCGAGCGCGCGGCCGGCCCGCTCGTGCAGATCGCTCCGGCGGGACAGAAGAAGGTTCTGGTACACGGCCTCGTGCACCAGCGCGTGCGTGAACCGGTAGCGGTTGGCCTCGCGGCCGTGCCCGACCTGCTGGACCAGCTCGGACTCGACGAGGCGGTCGAGCGCGGCGTCTGCCGCTGCCACGTCGGTCGCAATGGCCCGCAGCAGCGCCTCGTCGAATGCCTCCCCCAGCACAGCCGCCTCCTGGAGCAGGTGCCGGGCATGGGCGGGGAGCCGATCGACCCGGGAGAGGAGCAGCCCGTGCAGCGTGGGCGGGATGTCCACCGCCTCGCAGGCCGCCGTGCACGCCCAGCGATCGCCTGCGCGGACGAGCGCGCCCTTGCTCACGAGGCTGCGCACGATCTCTTCGACGAACAGCGGATTGCCTCCGGCGCGCGCCGCCACGAAATGCTGGACCTTGGTGAAAGCCTCGTCGTCCATTGGGCCGAACAGTCCGCCCACGAGCCCCCGCGTCTCGTCGGGGGAGAGCGGAGCGAGCCGGATGACGGACTGCGCGGCCCGGGCGGCCAGTGGCGGCCGAGCGTCGGGACGATGCGAGAGCAGCATCATCAACGACCGGTCCGCCAAGTGATCAACGACGTCTCGCAGCAGGTCCACCGACGCGGCGTCGGCCCAGTGAAGGTCGTCCACGATGATCAGAAGCGGCTCCTGCTGCAGCCGCCGTTCGACCAGCGTGCGCGCCGCCAATGTGATCTGGCGCTTGAGCTGTTCAGGCTCGAAGTCGCGCGGCTGCGCCTGCTCCACCCCAAGCACATAGCTCAGCGCCGGCGCGATGGCATCCGTCAGCTCGGCTGGGACCCCAAGCGCCTGAAGGCCCGCGGCCAGCTTCTGCCGAGCGACATCGAGCGAGTCGTCAGGCTCCACGTGATAGGCTTCGCGGACGAGCGCGCCGAATGTGCCGTAGGGGGGCTCGCCCAACGACGAGCACGCGGTCCGGCGGACGGCCATGTGGGCCA
>DASXAP010000055.1:0-56548 GCA_036406655.1 Xanthobacteraceae bacterium
GGCGGTGCTCGGCATCAAGGAGGGCGGCCGGGAGGCGCTGCGGGTCGACGTGGTGAAGGTGCCCGCCGAGCAGACGCTGCCTGACTATCTCAACTCGGGCTGGATCGAGAACATCGATCCGAAGGCAGTCGAGGAGCTTCCAATCAACGGCCTGCCAGCCGCGACCGCGACCGCCAAGGGTGACCAGTGGGTGTTCCGGCTCTATGCCGTGCGTTTCGGCAGCGAAGTCTATCGCTTCATCTTCGCCGCCAAGCGGCTGACCGCCGAGGTCGACCGCGGCTTCCGCGAATCGGTTGCGAGCTTCCGCCGGATGACGCTGGCGGAAACGCAGGGCGCAAAGCCCCAGCGCATCACGATCGTCACCGTGGCGGCCGGCGACACCGTCGAGCGGCTCGCCGCCCGAATGGCCACCGACCGGCCTGCCGAGCGCTTCCGGGTGCTCAACGGGCTCGGCGCCGGCGCGCGCCTGCAGGTCGGCGACCGGGTCAAGCTCGTGGTCGACTGAGCGGACGCCGGATTTGCCCGACCGCACGCACCGCCGGCGGCTCTCAGGCACGGGTCTTGTCGACGCGTGACGGCTGATCCGGGCCGTGCGCCCACTGCAGACGATCGGCCGGCTCACCCGCTCGTTCCCGCTGCCCCCGCCAAGGGTCGCCTGCGCCGCATCCCTCCGCTTCCCGATGATCGAGCACTGCGGCGCTGTCGGCGCCGAGCGCCGGCGGATGGCTGCGATAAGGAGGCCGCTCCCGGTCGAATTGCAGCGGGGTGCCGACGAGCGGCATGCTGCCGTCGGGCCCTTCGAGCAGCATGCCGACCGCGGCGAACTGCGGATGCGCCGCGACCTGCTCGAGGTCGAGCACCGGCGCGCAAGGCACGCCGGCGGCGGCGAGCTTCTCCACCCAATCCGCTACCGTGCCGGCGGCGATCACCTCCGCGACGAGGGAATTGAGCCGATCGCGATTGGTGACGCGGTCGGGATTGGTCTTGAAACGGGGATCGAGCGCCCATTCCGCATGGCCGAGCACCTCGGTGAGGCGCTGGAACAGCTTGTCGTTGCCGGCGGCGATCACCACCCATCCGTCGCGGGCCTGATAGGCCTTGTAGGGACAGATGCCGAAATTCTCCGAGCCCATCCGGCGCGGCGCGCGACCCGTGGCGAGAAAGCTCGCCATGTGCACGTTGGTCCAGGCGAGCGCCGTCTCATAGAGCGAGGTCGCAACCTCGCAGCCCTGCCCGGTGGCTGCACGCCGATGCAGCGCCGACAGGACGCCGATCACCGCCCACATGGCGCTGCCCTGATCGATGATCGAGGGGCCGGTGCGCACGGGCTCGCGGCCCTCCTCGCCGGTGAGGCTCATCAGCCCGCCGAAGGCCTGCATCAGCGGATCATAGCCGGGCCGCAGCCTGAGCGGGCCGGACGACCCATAGGCGGCAAGGCTGCAATAGATCAGCGCGGGCTTGATCGCGCGCAAGGCTGCCGCGTCGAGCCCATACGATTCGACCAGCCCCGGCCGCAGATTCTGCAGGACCACGTCGGCCCGCTCGAGGATGAACCGGCGCAGCAGCGCGCGTTGCCCCTCGTCCTTGAGATCCACCGCGGCGGAGCGCTTGTTGCGGTTGATGGCGTTGAAGATCGGAGCAGCGCCACGCACGAACGGCGGCCCCCAGTTGCGGGCGTCGTCGCCGCCTTGCGGATTCTCGATCTTCAGCACATCGGCGCCGAGGTCGGCGAGAATCTGCCCCGCAAACGGCCCGGCGACGCTGGTGCCGAGCTCCACGACCGCTACTCCGGTCAGCGGCAGCGCCGGGGGCATGTCAGCCCACCCTTTCGAGCCGTGGTTGCGCTTGCGAAGGAGCCGCGCGAACGCAGGCAAGATCGCTCACCGCGGCAACTCCCTCGAGCTCCTGCAGCTGCGCGAACAGGGCACGGGCATGCGCTTCCTCCATCGCCTGCGCAGTGCATTCCGCGAACTTGCCCCAGAGCCGGTCGGCATCGATCGGACGCTTGAAATGACCGCGCGGATGGGAGATCGGCCCCGAGTCGAGCGCTCCGCCATCGCGCAGGGTGACGACAACCCGATTGGGCGCGTCGACCGTCGACTGCGCGGCCACCTTGTCGGGGTGAGTGGAGATTTGCACTCGCGGGAAGAATTCCTGGATCTCGCCGCGCCGGACAAAGGCATCGGTGAGCTCGGCAGGGCCGCAGCTGCCGACGGTCGCGGCCGCCGCCATCGCGAACTCGGCACTGAACTTGGCATCGAGCGCATTCTGCGGCCGATGATTGCGCAGGATGACCGCCTCCGTCTCTCCGATCTCGACGGCGACCGCGGCGATGTCGCAGGCAGACAGCGCGTGGTCTCGGCGCAGATCGAGCATCCCGTCGAGAATGCGATGGGTGCAGTAGCACATCGGATAAAGCTTCACGTTCAGCCCGCTCTCCAGGATCGTCCATTCCCGGCCGAGCCTGGCCGGGCTCGAGCGATCGACCCTGCCTTGCATCGAGATCGCCTGCAGGTACCCGACATCGTGCTCGATCGCATCGGCTGATGCGGTCATCCCGTGCTGCGCCAGCCGGGCCGCAACCAGACCGGACTGCGCGGCGCGGGCGACCTGCAGCGACTTGGTCATGGAGCCGAAATTGGCGACAACGCCCCCGGCAAGCGAGGCCGCAATCCCTACCGCGTGGCTCGCCTGCCCGGCATCGAGACCGCGCAGCACCGCCGAGCCGCCCGCAGCCGCGACCGCGCCAAGCACCGCACTCGGATGCCAGCCCTTGCGGTGCAGCGGGTCCTTCTGGCGCGCGACCAGCTCGGACCAGATCTCGTAGCCGGCGGCGTAAGCCGCAATCATCCTCCTGCCGTCGGCACCGGCTTCCTGCGCGGCGGCGAGAATTGCCGGCACCAGCACCGCGCTGGGGTGGCCGGAAAGCGCAGTGTCGTCGTAGTCGAGCACATGCGCGGCGACACCATAGAGCAGAGCCCGGTCGGCCGCAGGCATGCGCAGACACGACGCGGCGAACGGATGCTCGGGCGCTGCGGCGCCGTTCCCGGCTGCGACGATGCCGACCACCGGCTCGCGCCACCCCGCGAGCATGACCCCCACGCAATCGGTGAAGCCGGTCTTGACGATGGCGGCGGCGGCCGGCGGAACCCGCAAAGGCGAGCCCCCTGCCAGAAACTGTCCGATTTCGCTGGTCAGTGCCATGGATTCACCTGAGAGGCTGTCATCCGCCCGGCAGTGTGAGCGCGATTGGCCGCACCGGCCGGGCAAGCGCGCGTTTCCCTGGTTGCAGTCTGCTACAACAAGGCGCGGGCGGCAAAGCCCTTGGCGGAGCGCGGGACACCAGCCCGGATTGAAGCACCCTCAGCGCGCTAATCCGGGGGACCCGCGCTACGCTTTCTGGTCAAGCCGGCAACCGCTACCGGCTTGCCTTGCGCGCCACCACCACAGCGAGGAGCTGCATGCGTATCGGTTTCGTCGGACTCGGCGCGATGGGGACGCGGATCGTGCAGAGATTGCTGGCTGCGGGGCACACGGTGACGGGCTGGAACCGGAGCAAGGACAGGGCGACTGCGCTGCTCGAGTCCGGCATGGCTCTTGCCGAGAGCCCGCGCGCGGCGGCGCAAGCCAGCGAGATCGTGCTCTCGATCGTCACCGACGCCTCCGCGGTGCGATCGGTCGCGCTCGGCGAGAACGGCATCATCGAAGGGCTCAGGCCCGACGGCATCTATGCCGACATGAGCACGATTGCGCCGGAGGCGAGCCGGGCGGTGAGCGCCGAGTTCGCCGAGCGCGGGCTGTTCATGCTCGACGCGCCGATCTCGGGCAGCCCTGTCACGCTTGCCCAAGGCAGCGCTTCGCTGATGGTGGGCGGCGAGAAAGCGGCCTTCGAGCGGATCGAGCCGGTGCTGCGGGCGATCGGCCCCAAGGTCACCTATATCGGCGGCAGCGGCCTCGCCGTGCAGATGAAGATCGCCGTCAACCTGCTGCTGATGGTCGAGGTGATCGCGTTCGGCGAAGCCGTGGCGCTCGCCGAGAAAGGCGGCGTGGCACGCGAGATCGCCGTCGACGCGGTGCTCAAGAGCGTTGCCGCCTCCCCGGTGCTCGGCTATCGCGGGCCGTTCATTCTGGAAGGCGGGATGCCGGCAGTTCCGCTGGCCGACGTCACGCTGCAGCAGAAGGACATGCTGCTTGCGCTGGAGCTCGGGCGCAAGCTCGGCAGCCCGGTGCCGCTCGCCGCCGCGGCCAACGAGATGATGAACGCCTGCCGGGGCCTGGGCATCGACCACCGCGATTTCGTCACCGCCCATGAAGTGTACCGCCGGCTCGGCGGACAATCGCGATAGCTGTCGTGCATCGTCCCAGAAATGTGAGGGGCTCGCAGAGCACCGAGTGTCGTTTCAGCGACCAGGCCGCTGCCGAGGAAAAATGAGCTTCTCGACCTCGGCTTCGCTCAGCTCCGCGGTCTTCTTTTCAAGGAGAAGCGCGGCAACCTGCATCGGCTCAACCGTCATTCCACTGTGCCTGCGGATACGTGAGGCAATCTCTTCGAGCCGCACGAGGGTCTTCGGCGCGAGCGGGACCAGACGCCGCTCGGTCCACCCCGCATCAGTCGGGCGGCCGCCACCAACCGGCACACGAAACCGCGCCTCGATCTCGGCCAGCAGCCGCAATGCCCCGAAGTACCCACCCGACGCGGAGACTTTTCCCTGACGTTCGGCGCGCAGGCGCTTGGCAATCTTTTCCATATCGAGCCGCGCGTTCATGCTATTGCTCCTCTGTGAAATCACTGATGGCAATATACTCGTCCCCGATCACGAGACCGACTTCACCCTGGCGGGCCTCTCGTCCCATCATACGACAAAATTTTGCAAGCTCTGAGAGCTTGCGATCGTCTTCGATATCGGCCCGCGTTGTATAGCAGTGCATGACCACCGGCTCGTCTTTTACCAGCGTTCCGCCCCGCTCGTCGTCGCGCCAGATGCCCTTCGCCTTCGGGAAGGCAGTTGCGCCGCCGAAGACGCGGCCGAACATCTCCAGCGCAGAGTTCACCCACTGAGCCTGGTCGATCGGAGTAATTCCGTCTCGTTCGACGCTCGGGATGAAGAGGACCACGAGCACACGCCGGTGACCCTGGGCCGGAGCCTTGGTCGTGAGCTGCGCAAGCTTGCGCAGAAATGAGCCCAAGGACACCGGTTTGCGTTCCTCGGTTGCGGCTCTTCCCCTCAGCAAGCTCGTTCGGCGTCTCGTCGTTCACGATCAATATAGATCGTCTCAACGGACGCTGCAAGCTTGCTCTTCCTGCATGTCCTGCGCAAGTCGATTGCCCGGATGGGCAAGCCCCCGCGAGCGGAGTACCATTAATTGCTGACGCTCCGCGCCTGCAGCCGAGCAGAGCCATGTGGGCGCCGGCGTCGGCGGCGGCTATCTCTCGATCGCGGTGAGGCTCACCGTTGCCCGGTTATCAAGGAGAACGATCATGAGCTCGAAAGCCGAACGAATTGGTGCCGCCCTGGGCAAGGCCGTCAGGCGAACGGCCGCCATCATCAAGGAGCCCGAGAAACCGTCTCCTGCCGGCGAAGGCACCTCGATGTATCGCACGAACATCCGCAACGTGCCGCAGGTCGAGGGCCTCAAGCGCAAGGACGGCTGGGTGGAGATGCAGGTGCAGTTCCTCATCGACAAGAAGTCGGCCGGCGCCGACCACGTAGTGGGCTGGACGGTGCTCAAGCCCGGCGCCCGCCACGAGCGGCACCTGCATCGCAATTGCGACGAGTTCTTCATCGTGCTGAAGGGGCGCGGCCACCTCTACAGCTCGCTCGGCGAGGAGCCCTCGGTTGAAGGCGACGTCGTCTACTCCCCGCGCGGCTGCTGGCACGGCTTCAACAACACGTCCGACGAGGATGTCGTGCTGGTATGGGGCTGGATGGGGGCCGGCTCGATCGAAGCGTCGGGTTACGAGACGGATCCGCAAAACCATGCGGCATAGCCGGCATGAAGCTCTGGGATGACCCCCGCGTCGCGCGCGGCATGCGCCTGCAGCTCGAGGAGCGCAGGAGGCGGCTCGCTGCGGGCGATCAGCCTTTGGGATGGAAGGTGGGATTCGGCGCACCGGCGATGCTGCAACGACTCGCTATTGCCGGCCCGCTCGTCGGGTTTCTGACGCAGAAATCGCGCGTGCAATCGGGTGCCGTGGTGTCGCTCACCGGCTGGACCAAGCCTGTGGCGGAGCCGGAGATCGCCGTCCATATCGGCCGCGACGTTCCCGCGGCAGCCGACAGCGAGAGCACGATCGCGGCGATTGCCGGCATCTCGCCGGCGATCGAGCTCGCCGATCTCGACAGTCCGCCCGAGGACCCGGAGCGCATCCTGAGCGGCAACATCTATCAGCGACACGTGGTGCTGGCGGGCAGCGGGCCGGCTCGCGTTCCTGCCGGGGCCGATCGCCTGACCTGCCGGGTCATGCGCAATGGCACCGAGTGTGCGCGTACCTCGGATCCCCAAGCGAACACGGGAGACTGGCTCGACATCGTGCGGCACGTCGCCGACGTGCTTGCGGCGTTCGGCGAGCGGCTGCGCGCGGGCGAGATCATCATAACGGGGTCGGTGGTCCCGCCGCTGACGATCGAGCCGCAGGATACAAGCATCGCCTTCGAGGTGGACCCGATCGGGCGGGTCGACGTGAGGTTCCGGTGACGGTTGGCGCCCGTCGTCATCGCAGGCTCGGCCCGGCCATCGACGCCTCGGACCCACCAGGATGACGTCGATGGCGCGGGACGAGCGCGCAGGATTGCAAGTGCGCCGAACCGCGGGCTATGTCACGTTCTGCGGAAGCTTCTCGTCTTCGAAGACCGAGATCGGCGGCGGCGCGCCGCTCAGGCCCAGCTCCTGCCAGCGGCCCACCACGTTCTCATATACCCCCTTCGACAGCTTGGTCCGCCGGGAGAACGTCTTGATGAAGCGATAATCCATGCAGGCATTGATCAGGCACTTGGAGCCCCAGGGGCGAATCTCCGGCGGATTGAGACTGGGGTCGAGGTAGGTGCTCCAGGTCTCACGCAGGATATCGATCGACTGCGCCGGGCGTGACCGGGTCGCCATCGCCCACAGCACCTGATTGACGTTCGTGGGATCGATGTCCTCATCGACGACGATCACGTACTTGCCGAAATAGGCGCCCGCGGTGCATTGGGCGGCAAGCGCCATCACCTGCGGCGCGTGCCCCGCATACATCTGCCGGATCGACACGGCGGTTATGCCCCAGCCGGCAGCCTCCGGTATCGACCACACGCCCTGAATACCGGGAATTCCCAGCTTCTGCAGATCGGCCCAGATGCCGGCGGAGCGCAACGCCGCCCAGAACAGGCCGGCTTCGTTGGCCGCGCCGTCGGCCATCAAGGCGCAGGTCAGCGTCGGATTGTCGCGATAGCGCACGCGCTCCACGCGCATGTAGGGCGTGGCGCCGCTCGGCCGCCCGTAATAGCCCGTGAACTCGCCGAACGGACCCTCGGCGAAGGTCTCATCGGGGTAGAGAAATCCTTCCAGCACGATCTCGGCGCGGGCCGGCAACGGCAGCCCCGTGAGATCGCTGGTGAACACCTCGATGGGCGCCCCATTGATGCCGGAGTAGTAGTCGTACTCGCATTCCGTCTTCGGCAGGCTGGTGGCGGCTACGAGGAACAGCAGCGGATCGATGCCGTAGGCGGCGGCGATCGGCATCGGCTTTCCCATCTTCCACCATTTCTCCCGATCGATCGTGGCATCCTTGCCCGGCGAGGTGTAGACGCCGATCTCGCGCGGCCCTTTGATCATCATCCGGTAGGTGCCGACGTTGATCCGGCCAGTCTCCGGGTCCCTGGTGATGACGGCGTCCCCGGTGCCGAGATACATGCCGCCGTCGAGCGGCCACATGCGTTGCGCCGGGAAGATGCGGATGTCGATGTCGTCCCCGTGCACGATGTTCTGGTTGCAGATCGCCTGCTGCGGGGAAACTTCCCTGGGTGGTATCTTTCGGCCGAGCTTGCGCTGCAGGATCTGCACCGCCTTGAGCGGGTGGTCGACCGGCTGCTCGCCTATCACCAGGCAGAACCGCGACAGGTTGCAGCCGATCATGTTGTAGAGCGCCTTGTGGCCGGGATGGCCTTTGATGTTCTCGAACAGCAGCGCAGGCGATTTGCCGCTGCCGACCAGATAGGTGATGGTGGCGGCTTCGAGGTCCGGATCGACCTCGGCGGTGATGCGCTTGAGCTCCCCCAATGCCTCGACCTTCTCCAGCCAGGCATCGAGATCGCTGGAATTGGCGGCGCGGGGCATCTTGCCGCCTTCGGGCTGAGCGAGCGCCCGCTCAGGGGCGGGGCTGACGGTGACGTTCATATCCATGTGCGCCTCGTTTCCGCTGTCCGTCGAACTCTAATCGAGCCGGCAGGTTGCGCAACCCGAGGCGCACCGACAAAAAGCCCGGCGCAGGCGCCGGGCTCGAGTGGTCCAGGAGGCCGAGCTTGAATCAGAGTCCCGACATCACGCTCTCGAGGCCGAGGAGATGCGCCAGGGATTTGAGCTCCCGCCGCTGGTCATCGCTGAAGCTCATGACCAGTGGGAAGCCAGCCGACTTGAGCCCTTCGACGTTGACCCTGCTCAGGTCGACTGACGCCATGCGGGTACCCTGCGTCGATTTGCCGTGTGCGTCCCGCTGGTATTCCATCTTGCGCAGCTCAGCCTCGACTGCCGGCCAGTAGCGCGCCTGCTCGGGTGTGAGGTTGAGCCGCCGCCTGATGCTGGCGATTTGCGAGTCGCTGAGAACGGCGTTGCTGCGGTGTGTCGCCCGAGCCGGCGCGGGCTTGCTCGGGGCGGCCGCAAGCGCAACCTTGGCGGGCGCAGCAGCGGCCCCGGCTGGCGCAACCTCTGCGGCGGCCAGCGGGCGTGCATGTGCCGAAGGATCGGGCTGCAGGGCGACCGGATACATGGGCTGCGGGCTGAACAAGGACATGCCGTCGTCAGCCGACGCCAATACCATCCTCGCAGGTGCGGCGGGCTCGGCGACGGCCTCCTCTTCCCAGCTGGCGGGGAACCGCAAGCTCACGACGTCGGCAGGCGACATCGCGGCAATGACGGCCGCCGGGGACGCCGGCGGTTGCTGCGGGCGGGCGACCACGCCAGCCGCCCAGCTTCCAGCGGCCACCCCGCCGAGGAGGGCGAGACACGCCCACAAGCGCTCAATCGTACGGTTCGACAGCCCCCGCATGCCCCCTCGCGACTCTTGATCCCCGATGCAATTACTTCGCCCGAGAATGGAAGCGTAATTGTGGCCTTGCCGGGACATTTTCCGGCTACCTTCTCGTTTGTTTGGATAGGGTTACCCGCTTTTCGGCGGGCGCAGATCGTGCTCGCCTGTGGGCCAGGGGCCCGCATCGAAGCGCCCCTCCGGTCGCGCCCCTGGCAGGACCGACGATAATTCAGACGCCGGTTGATGGTCGTTGCCCAGCAAAAAGCCCGGCATTGCCGCCGGGCTCTTGTTTTCCATAGGTGAGAAGTGCCTCTCAGGCAGCCTCTTCCTCCACCACCACCTCTTCCTCGTCTTCGCCCTCGCCCCCGGCGGGCTTTGGACCCCGGCGTGGGCCCTTGGCAAGTGCAGCCTCGATCTCCTTGACCGCTTCGGTCTCGGTAATGCGCTGCACCGCAGAAATCTCACGCGACAAGCGATCGAGCGCCGCCTCATAAAGCTGGCGTTCCGAGTAGGACTGCTCCGGTTGGGTCTCGGACCGATAAAGGTCGCGCACGACCTCGGCGATTGAGACGATGTCGCCAGAATTGATCTTGGCCTCGTACTCCTGGGCTCGCCGCGACCACATGGTGCGCTTGATCCGGGCGCGCCCCTTCAACGTCTCCAGGGCACGCCTGACCAAGGGCGGCTCGGCCAGCTTGCGCATGCCGACCGAGGCGATCTTCGCGGTCGGAACCCGCAGCGTCATCTTATCCTTGACGAAATTGATGACGAACAGCTCGAGCTTGGCGCCGGCGACCTCCTGCTCCTCGATGGCGAGGATTTGGCCGACCCCATGCGACGGATAGACAATGAACTCGTTGGTCCTGAAGCCCTGACGCTGGGTCGTCTTCTTGCTGGTCATTCCAGGGGAAGCTCCTTCGTCCGGCTTGCGACGGGGGGATGCCTTGGCCGCGGGTGGCCGCCGGCGGACGGCACTGCGGGGGGCATGCGAAGTCTTTCTGCGTTCGCCGGCCGAGGCCTTCTTGGTCCGGCGGCTCGCAGCAGCGGTCTTTTTTGGTCGATGGCGCGTTTTTCCTGCCACGGCTCGTGTCGTGGGTCTCACGTCCCTGGTTGAGGGTTCCTCGGAAGCGACCCGAAAAATAATGCTCCCCTTGGGGAGCGGCCCGGGCGCGGGGTTTTGCTCATTTTTTAGTTATATAGCACATTTTTCGCAAAAATCAAAGCCTTGCAGCGCTGCGAATGTCGATTCCCCCTTCTCCGGGCATACAATTCAGCATGCCGGTTAATGGCGAGGTTCAGTCGCCGGTTCCACCGTTCGGCGAAAAGTACTTGAGCTTGCCGGGCACGTCGTCCCACTCCTTGGCGTCGGCCGGCGGCTCCTTTTTCGAGGTGATATTAGGCCATACTTTCGCGTAGTCGGCGTTGAGCTTCAGGAACTCCTCAAGTCCGGGCTCGGTATCGGGCTTGATTGCCTCGACCGGGCATTCGGGCTCGCATACCCCGCAATCGATGCATTCGTCCGGATGAATGACGAGCATATTCTCGCCCTCGTAGAAGCAGTCCACCGGACACACCTCGACACAGTCCATGTATTTGCACTTGATGCATCGATCGTTGACGATATAGGTCATTCCCTCAAACTCCGGTGCGGGCGGGTGAGTACCGCATGGCCTCCGGGCAGGCAAGACGCTGCGGCAATCGGAACCGCCGGCGGGTCGCCGGCCAGCGCTCGTCGAGGCCGCTCAGCAATTGGACCGCTGACCGTTCGCGCCCCCCGCCCGCTCGAGGGGCTCGCACAGCCGCTGCGCATCCTCGGCAGAACCGCGACGCGAAGCAAAGCCTAGCACCTTCAAGACCCGCACGGCGCTTCCCAGCGCGACTGTCACCACATCGCCCACCCGGACCGGCCGGCTCGGAGCATGAATGCGCTGCCCGTTGACCCGCACGTAACCCGCAGCCGCAAGGGAAGCTGCCGCCGAACGCGTGCGCACGAGGCGGGCATGCCACAACCATTTATCAATGCGCTGGTGCGCGACAGGCGCGGCAGAATGGCCGGTGCTCAACGGGGTTCCTTGGTGCTCGCCTCGAGCCGATCCTTGAGCGCGGCGAGCTTGGCGAACGGGGAATTCGGATCGGGCTGTCGGTCGCGACGATCCTGACCGCTGCCCGGGGCTTTGATGTATTTGGCGCGCAACGCCGGATCGCGATCCGGACGATCCCCTCGGTCGCGACCGGTACGGTCGCTGCGCCTCGGACGCTCGGGCTCCGGCGTGCGTTCCGAATGCTCCGCTCGCGCAGCACGCTCTCGACGATCGCGCGCGCCGAGACGCCGATCACGCTCGTGATGGCGGTCACTTTCATGACCACCGCGGTCCCGGCGGGGCGCATCCGGAGCGGGCGCGGCGGGCGCGGCTCCCGCTGGGGCCGCGTCGACAAGCGCCACCCCCGCGGCTTCCGTGCCCCGGTCCGCCGAACGCGCGGCGGCGACAGGTCGGGCTCGGTGCGGCCCGCGCTCGGCGCGATGCGGACGATCGTCGCGACGGGCAGGACGCCAAACGTCAACGAGCTCCACCGGAGGCTCTGCTTTCGGCAAGCTTTCCAGAGCCGGGGCAGGCATCGCTTCCCCTCCCATTATCGATTCAGCAGCTGCAGGATGCGCCGCGGCGGCGACGGCGGGCTTGTCGGGCGCATCGGGAAACTGTGCACTCGCCGGGTCCGGCGGCAGGATCGCCCCAGGATCGCCAATGGGCTGCGCCGGCATCCCCTCGGGAGGGGTTGCCGCCTGGCCTGCTGCGCCGATCGAGACGTCATCTGCCGCGGGCATCACCGCCGGCTCGCCGGCTTGCTGCGCCTCGCCGGCCTGCTGCGCCTCGCCGTTGCCGGATATGGCGGCCACAGCCGACGGTTGCGGTGCCGGCACAAGCTCCGGTCCCGACGCCTGCGCCGACGGCTCGGCCGGCATTGGCCGCTTCTGCACCCGGTAGCCGAGCGAGCGCAGGATCGAGGCAAAGTCTTCGCCCGAGCATCCCGCCAGCGAAGTCATGGCGGCTGTCACAGTGAAGCCAAATCCGTTGATGGCGCCCGCCGGCTTCCTTCCCGTCATTCCCTCCCGCCAGGCGAGCGCCGGGCGAATGAGATCAGCGACCCGCTCCAGAATGTCGACGCGCACGGCGCGCTCCCCGCAGACGCGATAGCCGGCGACGCGGTAAAGCGCCTTGGAAATCTGCTTGTCGACGACGATTGAGGTGCGCCCGCTGGCGGCGAGTTGCTCGACCGCTTCGAGGCCGGCCAGCTCCGCACCGTCCTGCTTGAGGGCCCAAAGCTGCGTCGCCAGGACCCGCGGCGTCGGCTTGAGCAGTGCCGGCACAAAAATGTGGTAGGTGCCGAAGCGCACGCCGTATTTGCGCAGCGTGGCACGCGCCGGCTGATCGAGACCCTTGACCTGATCTCCCACCTGTCCGCGATCCAGCACTCCAAGCGCCTCCCGCAGCTGAAACGCGACCCCGCGGGCGAGGCCGGTCACATCATCAGCCGCGGCGAGCCGGAACAGCGGCTCGAGAACGCGCTCGACATGCGATTTGAGCCACAGATCCAGCCGCGCCTGCACCGCGTCGCGTGCCGGGCCGGTCAGATGCTCGTCGGCGATGATGCGCAGCCGCGGCTTCAGCGCTTCCTCGGCGGGGGCGAGCTTGCCGACTGGCTGGCCGAGCCATCGGATCGTGCCGTCGGTGGCGAGCACAAGCTGCCCGTCGGCGGCTTGTGACAAGCGGGTGGCGCGCGCCTCGATCTCTCCGGCCAGGGCTTTTTGCGCGGCGCCGGCCAGCGCTTTCGCCTCCGACCCGGCTGTCGAGGTAGCCGGTGTGAACATGAACCCGTCGAGCCGACCGATCGCGTGCCCTTCGACCACGACCTCCCCGGTCTTGCTGATGTCGGTCTCCAGCGCCGCATTCTCACGCAGGCGCCGCATCAGCACACTGGTGCGGCGATCGACGAACCGCTCCGTCAGCCGCTCATGCAGGGCGTCCGACAGCTTATCCTCGACTGCGCGAGTGACACCTTGCCAGTGCTCGGGGTCAGCGAGCCAGTCCGGCCGGTTGGCGACGAACGTCCAGGTCCTGATATGCGCGATCCGGTTCGACAGCGTATCGATGTCTCCCTCGGCATGGTCGGCCTCATTCACCTGACGAGCGAACCAGTCGGTGGGGATCGTCCCCTCGCGCATGAGGAACGCAAACAGCGTGGACGCCAGCTCGGCGTGCGTGGCAGGCGATATCTTGCGGTAGTCGGGGACCTGGCAGACATCCCAGAGGCGCTCGACGGACTGCCGCGTCGTGGCGAGAGCCCGTATGTCCTCGTCGCGGCCCGCATGGTCCAGCACCAGGATGTCCTCGGCGGTGGGCGCACGGGTGAGGCACGCCTCCTGCGGGGTCTCGGCGAGCGAGGCCTGCAATGCCCCGATCGAGGCGAAATCGAGCGCGGTGTTACGCCACTGCAGCATCCGGATCGGCTCGAACGAGTGGCTTTCCAGTGCGGCCGCAAGCTCGATCTCGAACGGTGGACACCGGCCGGTGGTGCCGAATGTGCCGTCGCGCGTGGCGCGGCCGGCCCGGCCCGCGATCTGTGCGAGCTCGGCAGGATTTAGCTTGCGGAATTGGTAGCCGTCGAACTTGCGGTCGGATGCGAATGCAACGTGATCGACATCGAGGTTCAGGCCCATGCCGATCGCGTCGGTAGCCACCAGGTAATCGACGTCACCTGATTGGTAGAGAGCGACCTGGGCGTTTCTCGTGCGTGGCGAGAGCGCGCCCAATACCACGGCCGCGCCGCCGCGCTGGCGGCGGATAAGCTCCGCGATCGAGTACACTTCCTCGGCCGAGAAGGCGACTATGGCGGAGCGTCGGGGGAGCCGAGTGATCTTCTTCTCGCCCGCGAACGAAAGTTGCGACAGCCGCGGTCGCGTCAGGACGTGCGCGCCGGGAAGCAGCCGTTCGATCAGCGGCCGCACCGTCTGCGCTCCCAGCACCAGCGTCTCTTCCCGTCCGCGCCGGTTCAGCATCCGGTCGGTGAAGACATGGCCACGTTCGAGATCGGCACCGAGCTGCACCTCGTCGATCGCCAGGAACGCGACGTCGAGCTCGCGCGGCATCGCTTCCACCGTCGACACCCAATAGCGCGGGCTTTGCGGCTTGATCTTCTCCTCGCCGGTCACCAGCGCCACGGCATCGGCACCCACGCGCTCGGTCGCCTTGTTGTAGACCTCACGCGCCAAAAGTCGCAGCGGCAACCCGATGATCCCCGAGGAATGGCCCAGCATCCTCTCTATGGCGAGATGCGTCTTGCCGGTATTGGTCGGGCCGAGCACGGCAGTGACGCCGGCACCACGCGCGCCGAGCTCGCGGTTGCCTGGAGACGAAAAGGAGATGGGCATCGAGGGTGGAACTTGGGCGATTATTCGAATGCTTTTGCGAGGGACGGGTTGCTCGTCACCGAGAGGACCGCAGCGAGCCTCGGAATGCCGGCGGATAACGACGGCGCGACGCGTGCTTACCTATCCGTGGGAGCATCGTCGGCGGCCGCGCGCGCATCTCGTCGCTGGCAAGATAACGACTTCCGCCACGTCCCGCAAATCCGATTCGGCCGGTATCGAGCTGGCCCGCCGCGCGATCGCGGCACTCCTGATGCCGGAGCAAAGGAGATGCGCTGAATTGAGCCCGGCAGCACTCCGCCTTGCCGCTGCGGTGGCGCGCTGCTCAGAGCGCATGCGGCGAGGAGCGCGCGCGCCTTGTATCGCTCCAGGCCGCTCGCCAGCGGCCGAAAGAGCGCTGCGCTCGTCACGTGCGGCTTCTTTCGGCAAGTGAGTAGCCAAGGCGCAGCCCTGAACGGCGCCAAAGTACCAGCGGCGTTTCCTTCCGGGCGCAGCCCACCGAGCCTGATTGTTCCAGAATGCAACGGGGAACTTTCCTGTGTGCGGCTCGCAATTAAGGTGTGGAACGACTGTGGAACGAATCGCGCCCGAATCGCTGACATCGAGAATGTCAGAATTCGTTCACGACAAGATATTGTGATGGGAGCGCACAAACCCCCAATATGGGGTAGGGGCGATCAGCTGAAATTCCGAGACTGCGTTAAGAAAATCCCGAAGGTCGGTCACTTTGACTTGCGGGTTAGGCCGGCACCCGTCGCTCACTGCACCAGCACGCGGGCCTTGCCGGCTTGCGGGACCGAGATGAACTGGGTCGCCTGCATGACGCCGGCTCCAATCGGAGTCGGAACGGAGACACGGTATGGCACCAGCACCCGGGTGCCGGCGATCGGCGCAAACCAAGCTTCGATCTCCCGCAACTCGGCGAGATATCTGATGGCCGCACGGTCCGGGACGTGCCCGGCAACCGGAAAAAAGTAAACCGAGCAGATCACGACCGGGCCGTCGTAACCGGTGTGCGAGCTTACCCGGTCGAGCCGCTTGAACGCGAGTTGCAGGTCATAACGCATCCGGCCGTCGAACACCGCAAGCCGCCGTTGGCAGGCCTGCGGGACAAACAGGTCGCCGGCGCCGGCGACCCGCAACAAGGACGCGGTCATCGGATCCAGCACGCCATGCCGATGCGCCTCGACAACGGGCACGCGGTCCGGGCTCGCCACGCTCGGCGGATCGACCGCGAACTCCTTCACCACACCGCCGCTGAAGACCATGCGAACGGCATCGTATTTCTTCTGGTCGGTGACGATGTTCGAGACATAGCTGCCCGGGAGCAGCTGACCGCCGGAAATCCTGCCGCGTGCGGCGCTTTGGCCTTGTCCGCTGGCGAAAACCCGCATCAATCCCGCCGTGGCACCGCTTGCGGCGGTGCTGAAATGATCCTCCCCGATCTCCACCATCCAGGAGCCATGGCCGATCGGAAGGCCAGCCAAGGTTACGCTGTAGCGGGCGTCGAGCTTGCCCTGCGCAAGAAGCGGGCGGTGGCCTGCCTCCGCGATCATCGCCGCAAGCGCTGCCGCGGCGAAAACGATTGCCCTGCAGGTAAAACGGCCCTGTGAGCCCACGGAGAGGGGACCTTTCGAGCTGCACATGCCGCGACCTCGAGCGCAGGTAGGGCTGGTTGCCTCTGATCGGCGTGGCGTGCACTTTCGAGTGACCATTGGCGCCCGCATCTTGGCCCGATCAAGGCAGTTCTGACCAGTCAAGATGATCCTTGCATTCTGCGGCCTCGCCGCACCGACAAGAACCGGACGGATCATCTGCCAACCGGCTGGACCGGACAGATCGTGTGCTACATAGGGCAGGCAGATCGGGTGCTACCTGCACCTCCAGCGAGCCTCGCTTGACGCTCCTTCACCCGCTGATTATAGGTCGCCCTCGAGAGCGCTTCTGGTCGCTCGGGCTCGCGCGCGAGGCGCGGGCGCCAGGTCGACTGCTGAGATTCATCCTTCGAGGTCATTCGACATGTCACGACGGTGCGATCTGACCCGCAAGGCTGCGCAGGTCGGACACAGAGTGAGCCACTCCAACATCAAGACCAAACGGCGGTTCCTCCCCAACCTTCTTAACGTCACCTTGATCTCGGAAACCCTCGGGCGATCGGTCAGGCTGCGTGTGAGCGCAAAGGCGCTGAAGACCGTCGATCACCGCGGCGGGCTCGATGCCTATCTCATCAAGGCGAAAGACGACGAGCTGTCGGAGAGGGCGGTCGAGCTCAAGCGGCAAATTCGCAAGAAGCAGGCCGCCGCTTAGCGGGCCTGCGGCCGGACTTGAAAAAAGGGATTTCCCCCGGCGATCGATTAGCTCGCCTTGTTTGGGGCATACCTGACGCCACCAACTTTCGACGAGCCACCTTCGCTCAAGGCTCCGCCAGCGTGAATTGCAGCAGCAGCGTGCGCTGCAAGATCGAGAAGTTGTCGTCGGAGATGAGCGTCAGCACGATCTCGCCCGCCGGCGTGCGGTGGACGCTCAGACCCTCCATGTTGTCGATCTCGTAGCCGAGGTCGGCATCGAACAGGATCGGACCATCGACCACTGCGCCTGGCTTGAGCTGCCTCGAGGCTATTCGCCGCAACCGCACGTTCAAGCCGCTGGTCCAGCCGAATTTACGCTCGAGCAGCAGCACGTCGCCGCCCGGCAGCAGCGCCGCATCGCTGATGTCGTAGTCCAACCTGCGCTTGACCGTGAACGTGCCCGGGTTTGGGCCTCCGATGAGGAAGGCGTTGATGTTTCCGGCCGCGTCGAGCCCACGCTCCGAGAATGCAACCAGCGTACCCGCAAGCGGAAAGCCAGTCGGGAGGAACACCATTCCTTCGATTCCTCTGTTGGAAGGCAGCGAGCGGAAACCCGGCGGGACCGCGATCGGCGCTCCCCGGGCGAGCAGCCCATCCCTCCCATAGTCGAATCGAACGATCTGATGCACACGCTCGATGCCGACATAGAGCGTGTCGCCGTCCGCAGCGATGGCCTCGGTGTCGTACCAGCCGCGGGCGGCCAACGGCCGTCCATCGCGGCCGAGTATCGGCGCCATCTCGGCATCTACCACCCCGCTGGGGCGATTGCCCTCGTAGGCGATCCGCCCGCGCAACCACCATCCCTTGTCGGTCAACGCCAGGAAATGCGCGCCGTCGGAGGCTACGCGAATGGCCGAGATGCCGCCGAAATGCCTGAAGGAGGAGCGCAGCACCAGCCCCCCGCGGAACTCGAGCAAGCCGAATTGCCGGCGCGACGGATCGCGGATCTCGAACGAGGCGAGCGTCTGCGCCTGCAGCTGGATCGGAACCGGCTGGTCGCCCGCAGGAGCCTGCGCAGTCACCGAGGCCAGCAGCAAAGTCGCGCAGAATGCCGAGCCAGCAATCCCGAAACCGCGAGCGGAACCGCCGGCGAGCGGCGCAGAGGCCGTCACGCGTGAAGCCTGCGCTTGTGTTGCAGCGGGTCTCCCAGGCCCGGCTCGTCAAAGAGCTCGGCGAGCTTCTCGGTCATGGCGCCGCCGAGCTCCTCGGCATCGACGATGGTGACGGCGCGCCGATAGTAACGCGTCACGTCGTGCCCGATGCCGATTGCGATCAGCTCGACCGGCGAGCGCGTCTCGATCTCCTCGATCACCCAGCGCAGATGGCGCTCGAGGTAGTTGCCGGGGTTGACCGAGAGCGTGGAATCGTCGACCGGAGCCCCATCGGAAATCATCATGAGAATTCTGCGCTGCTCGGTGCGCGCCAACAACCGCCCGTGCGCCCAATCGAGCGCCTCCCCGTCAATGTTCTCCTTCAACAACCCTTCGCGCATCATCAAGCCGAGGTTCTTGCGGGCGCGCCGCCAGGGTGCATCCGCGGACTTGTAGATGATATGGCGCAGATCGTTGAGGCGGCCTGGATTCGGCGGCTTGCCGGCGGCCAGCCAGGCTTCCCGCGACTGGCCGCCCTTCCACGCCCGCGTGGTGAATCCGAGTATCTCGACCTTGACTCCGCAACGTTCGAGCGTGCGCGCCAGGATGTCGGCGCAGGTGGCGGCCACGGTGATCGGCCGGCCCCGCATCGAGCCCGAGTTGTCGAGCAGCAGCGTCACCACGGTATCGCGAAAGCTGGTGTCCTTCTCGCGCTTGAACGAAAGCGGGTGCAACGGATCGACGATCACGCGCGAGAGACGCGCAGGATCGAGCAAGCCTTCCTCCAGATCGAATTCCCAGGCGCGATTCTGCTGGGCCATGAGCCGACGCTGGAGGCGGTTGGCGAGACGCGCGACCACGCCTTGCAAATGGGAGAGCTGCTTGTCGAGATAGCCACGCAACCTGTCGAGCTCTTCGGCTTCGCACAGCTCCTCGGCTGCGACCACCTCGTCATATTTGCCGATGAACGGCCGGTAGTCCGGCCCGCGCGGCTCGTTCTGCCCGTACCGGCGCGGACGCCTCGGCTCAGCCGGAGCTTCGGCGTCGCCCATCTCCGCATCCTCGGCCATTTCCGCCGAGAGCGCCTCCGCCGCCTCGGCGCTCGCATCCGACATGTCCTCACCCGAGCTGTCCGCTTCGTCGACCCGCGTCTGGGTATCCTCGGCGTCGGCGCCCTGCCCGTCATCGCCCGATTCGTCCTTGCGGCGATCCTGCTCGCCCTCCTCGCCTTCCTCTTCATCGGATTCGGTCGAGCGATCCTCACCCATGTCGAGCGAGTCGAGGAGGTCATGAATGGCATCACCAAACCGCGCCTGATTCTCGATCAGCCGCTCCAGACGATCGAGTTCCCGGCCGGCACGATCCTCGATCAGCGGCCGCCAAAGCTCGACCAGCTTCCTGGCGGCCGCCGGCGGGCTCATGCCGGTCAGGCGCTCGCGGACCATGAGTGCGACGGCCTCCTCGATCGGGGCATCGGCACGGTCGGTCACCTCGTCGAACTTGCCGCGGTGAAACCGGTCGTCGAGCATGGCCGACAGGTTCTTCGCCACCCCCGACATCCGGCGCGCCCCGATTGCCTCAACCCGCGCCTGCTCAACCGCCTCGAAGACGGCGCGCGCTTGCTGCCCGCCAGGAACGAGCTTGCGATGCACCAGCGGGTCATGGCACGCGAGCCTGAGCGCGATCGAATCGGCGTGCCCGCGCACGATCGCCGCGTCAGGCGAGCCGAGCTTGCGTGGCGGCTCGGGCAGTCGCGCCTTGCCGCCGACGATGCCCGGCCGTTCGGCCGCGAAGGAAACGTCCAGATCAGGCTTGCGGGCAATGGCGCGAAGGCATCCCGCCACTGCGCGCTTGAATGGCTCGGTCGGGCTGTCCCTGGCAGCGCTCTTCGGCTTGATGTTCGCGGACATCACAGGGCCTGTGTCACGTATGCCTTAGCCGAAGGTGCCGCCCGCCGGATTTCACAGCGGCTGCGCATCGTCGACCAGGCCTCAGCTCAAGGCCACGTTGACCGACGATTCCGGCAGCTCCGTCCCGAAGCAGCGTTGATAGAACTCGGCTACGATCGGTCGCTCCAGCTCGTCGCATTTGTTGACGAAAGTGAGCCGGAAGGCGAAGCCGATATCCTTGAAGATTTCGGTGTTCTCCGCCCAGGTGATCACCGTACGAGGGCTCATCACGGTGGAGATGTCGCCGTTCATGAAGGCGTTGCGGGTGAGGTCGGCGACGCGGACCATCTTGTTGACGATGTCACGACCCTGATCAGTGCGATAATGCTTCGCCTTGGCAAGCACGATCTCGACCTCGTTGTCGTGCGGCAGATAGTTGAGGGTGGTGACGATGGACCAGCGGTCCATCTGCCCCTGATTGATCTGCTGGGTGCCGTGATACAGACCCGAGGTGTCGCCCAGCCCGATGGTGTTCGCCGTGGCGAACAGCCGAAATGCCGGGTGCGGCTTGATGACCTTGTTCTGGTCGAGGAGCGTGAGCTTGCCGGAAACTTCGAGGACGCGCTGGATCACGAACATCACGTCCGGGCGGCCGGCGTCGTATTCGTCAAAGCAGAGCGCGACATTGTGCTGCAGCGCCCAAGGCAGAATGCCGTCGCGAAACTCGGTGACCTGCATGCCATCGCGGATCACGATGGCATCCTTGCCGATCAGATCGATGCGGCTGATGTGGCTGTCGAGGTTCACGCGCACGCACGGCCAGTTCAGCCGCGCGGCTACTTGCTCGACGTGGGTCGATTTACCGGTGCCGTGATAACCGGAGATTATCACGCGTCGGTTCTTCGCGAATCCTGCGAGTATCGCCAGAGTGGTCGGCTTATCGAAGCGGTAGTCCGGGTCGATGTCGGGAGTGTGCTCGTCCGGTTCCGAATAGGCCGGCACTTCCATGTCGCTGTCGATCCCGAACAGCTGGCGGATCGACACCTTCATGTCGGGGAGACCGGCGACCTCTTCTTGCGCTGCGGCGGTCAATGGATCCTCCGTGATCTCGGGGCGCGACCGAGACCCGCTTCGGTCGATGCTTCGTGATTGGGGCGCAACCTAGCAGAAAGACACTCCGGGGCCAAAGGCGCGGGCGCCGCCCTGCGACAGGGAGAATTGCAACTGGTCGGGCCGTCTGGGCGGCGCCGCGGCAGCTTGGAAATATCGCTGCGCCAATAACGCGATTGAGATGGGAACGCTCGTGCCTGCGGTCAAGAACGGCGCACCTTTCCCGAAATCAGAAAAGCCCCAATCTGCAGTTGCGCCAGAGGCGGGTCGAGGCCGAGCATCTTTCTCCGAGTAGCATGGCAGCACTATTGCACATGCAAGGGCTCGCCTGCATTCCCAGAACCATGCGCACTACCGCAGCTCAGCGGAAGCCGAGCGACTTCAGGTAGTTGTACGCCTGGATAATGTCGCGCAACTTGTCCTCGGACGAGCGATCGCCGCCGTTGGCGTCGGGATGGTGCCGCTTCACCAGCGTCTTGAACCGGGTCTTGACCTCATGCGGTGAGGCATCCGCCTCGAGGCCGAGCGCATCGAGCGCCCGGCGCTCGGCATTGCGAATGGTTCGCGTCCGCGCGGCCCGCTGGTCACGCCGATCCGAATGGACCGCTCCGCCGACCTCCCGGAACATGTCGAACGGATCATTGGCGCCGCCAAGCTCGGAATTCGATCGCGAAGCATGGGAGCGCGAGAACCCCCCACCATTCATGCCCATCTTCCACGTCGGCCGGTGGCCGATGACTGCCTCCTTCTGATAGCGGGCAATGTCATCGGGGCTCATCCCAGCGAAGAAGTTGTAAGCGTGGTTATATTCGCGGACGTGGGCCAGGCAGAAATGCCAGTATTCGCGTTCGCGCAGCCGGCCCTTGGGCGCCCGGTGCGTCGCCGGGGCATTGCAGCCCGGCCATTCGCAGGGCGGGCACTGGGCACGAAGCCGACGATCCTTGTCGGGCTTGAGCCTGATGCGGTCGAACAGGGGCGAGTCGCTTCTCATAGCCGATCAATATGCGCGCATGCCAGCAGCACCCGCAAGCCTTGACTGGGGCGATTACGCGTTTCGTGACGATCGGCCATTGACCGTCTGGCACAGCTCCCGATATCCGGGGCCATGGCTACCCGCGAGATCATCACGCAGAAGCTGACCAAGGCTTTCGCCCCCGAGCGCCTCGCCGTCATCGACGAATCGCACCAGCATGAAGGTCATGCCGGGCACCGGCCGGGAGGACAGACCCATTTCAGGGTTCATATCGTGTCGGCAGCCTTCGGTGGGAAGAGCCGGCTCGAGCGTCACCGAATGGTGAATGCGGCGCTCTCAGCCGAGCTGGACGGCGGGGTGCACGCCCTCGCCATCCACGCCTGCGCACCGGGCGAAGGCGGAGCATAGCCGGCAGAGCCGGTCTTGCCTTGTCCGGGAATTCCGCTCCTCTATTTTTCTATTTTTCATCCCGCCTTGACCAATGCCTTGCGGGCAAGCGGGGTGATCCGCAGCGCGGTGATCCGATTTCGCTCGCGGCGCAGCACCCGGAAGCGGAAGCCATGGAACGTGAAGCTCTGGCCAGGTTCCGGAATCGAGCGCGCCTCGTGAATGACCAGGCCGGCAATGGTCGTGGCCTCGTCATCCGGCAAGTTCCATTCCATCGCCCGATTGAGGTCGCGAATGGGGACCCCGCCGTCAACATTCACGGACCCGTCGGGCTGCGGCCGCACGCCGGGCACTGCAACGTCGTGCTCGTCGGTTATGTCGCCGACGATCTCCTCGAGGATGTCCTCTAGCGTCACCAGCCCCATCACCTCCCCGTACTCGTCGACCACCAGGGCAAACGGGGTCTTGCGGCGACGAAATGCCTTGAGCTGCTCCGACAATGGCCGGATCTCAGGCACGAACCACGGCGGCCTCGCGATTGCGGTGACGTCGATCCTGGTGAGGTCGCCGTCCGCGGCCTGGATCGCGCGCAACAGGTCCTTGGCGTGCAGAATGCCGATGATGTTCTCGGGTCGTTCCTTCCATAACGGGACGCGGGTGACCTCGGTCTCCAGAACCGTCTTGACCACGTCTTGCGGTGGGTCGTCGGCGCATACAGTGATCATCTTGGTGCGATGGATCATCACATCGGACACCGTGAGATCGCGCAAATCGAGCAGCCCGCTGAACATGTCACGGTCGAGCCGCTCAACTCCTCCCTCGCTGTGCAAAAGATCGACAGCGCTGCGCAACTCTTCCTGCGGAGACAGGATCGATTTGCTCTCCCCGAGTCGCAGCCCCAGCACACGGAGTATCCACCTCACCAGCCAGTCGAAGCCAATCAGGATGGGATCGAGGACACGCACGGTCCACTGCATCGGACGCGCCACGAGCAGCGCGACGCGATTGGGCGCATTGAACGCCACCGTCTTCGGCAAGAGCTCCGCAAACACGACGATCAGGAGAGTCATGATCGCGGTGGCGTAGGCAACGCCTACTTCGCCGAACCAGCCGAGCAGCAGGCCGGTGGCAAGCGAAGAAGCCGCAATGTTGACTGCGTTGTTGCCGAGCAGGACCGCTCCGATCATGCGCGCGCGCATCTCGACCAGACGACGGACCAGTGCGGCGCGGCGGTCTCCTTGCTTTTCGAGCCGATGCATGCTGGCACGGGAAGCCGCGGTGAGCGCCGTCTCGCTTCCTGCAAAAAAGAAGGACAGCAGAAGACAGGCTAAAATCACCGCCAGGGCCAACCAGTCGTGCGCAGTCATCGCTGTGCGAGCTTCTCCCGCAGAAACGCCCGGAGCTCGGAAGCGTCGACATCGGTCTCGACAAACGCCGAGCCGATCCGATGCACCAGGATCAGGGTCAACCTGCCGCGCCTCACCTTCTTGTCCTGGGCAATGAGCAGCATCAGGCGGTCAGCATCCCACTCCGCGCCAGTGACAGCACCCAGGCTGGTCGGCAGCCCGACCGCGGCGAGGTGGCGCGCCACGCGCTCCGCTTCCGCCGCCGGCGCAATCCCGCGGCGGACCGAGAATTGGAAGGCCAGCACCAGGCCGAGTGCTATGGCCTCGCCATGCAGCAACCGCGCCGAGAATCCGGCAGCCGCCTCGAGCGCGTGCCCGAAGGTGTGGCCGAGATTGAGGAGCGCGCGCTCACCGCTTTCCCGCTCGTCACGCGCGACGATGGCGGCCTTCATGCGGCAGCTCACCGCGATCGCGTGCTCACGTGCCGCCCCACCCGAGAACAGGTCCTGCCAGTTGCTCTCCAGCCAGGCGAAGAAAGCAGCGTCGGAAATCAATCCGTATTTGGCGACCTCGGCATAACCGGCCCGGAACTCGCGCAAGGGCAGCGTATCGAGGAGCGCCGTATCCGCGACAACCAGCGCCGGCTGGTGAAAGGCACCCAGCAGGTTCTTGCCGTGCCGAGAATCGATGGCAGTCTTGCCGCCGACCGACGAATCGACCTGTGCCAAAAGCGTGGTGGGCACCTGCACATAATCGATGCCGCGGCGCAGAATGGCGGCCGCGAAACCGGCCAGATCCCCGACCACACCTCCCCCCAAGGCCAGGATGAGATCGCCGCGCTCAATGCGCGCGGCGATGACCTTTTCACAGACCTGTTCAAGCATCGCGAAGCATTTCGACGATTCGCCGGGCGGCACTGCCGTCACCTCGAACCTGATATCGGCGCTCGACAGCGAAGCTTGCATGGCCGCCAAGTGCAGCCGCGCCACATTCTCGTCGGCGACGACCGCCACCTTGGCCCCCGGCCGCAATGCAGCGATCCTGGCACCCAAGGAGCTCAGAAGCCCGCGCCCGATAATGATATCATAGCTGCGAACTCCGAGGGCGACCGGAACCACGGTCGGATCGGCAGGACGCAACGGCGCGGTCATCAACGGCAGCTCCCCTCGACAGAGGCAGGCGGCGGCCCGGTATCGAGCCCGAGCCGGCGGCCAAGCCCGCTCACGATCTCATCCACGATCTTGTCGTGCGGCACCTCGCGCGATTGCACCGTGATGTCCGCCAAGCCGTAGATGGGGTAGCGTTCCTCCATCAGCTTGCGCAGGGTGGCGGCGGGATCCTCGGTCCTGAGCAGCGGCCGGTCCTGGCGCCGGCGGATGCGCCTCATCAGCACGTCGAGCTCGGCCTTGAGCCAGACCGCAATGCCCTTCGCCGCGATCAAGGCGCGAGTGTCCGCATTCATGTATGCGCCTCCGCCGGTAGCCAAGACTTGCGGCCCCCCTTCAAGAAGGCGGGCGATCACGCGGGCCTCGCCGGCACGGAACTCGGCCTCCCCCCGCAGGGCAAAGATGTCCGAAATCGTCATTTGCGCGGCCTTTTCGATCTCGGTATCGCCGTCTACAAACGGGATGCCGAGGCGCAGGGCGGCGCGGCGCCCGATCGACGATTTGCCCGCCCCCATCATGCCGACCAGCACTACTGAGCGGCGGCCGAGCGCCGCTACCAGGCTTGATTGCGGCGATGTTGCGCCGCCGTGGATAGCGCCCTGTGACGCGTTCATTGAAAAGCCTTGCTTGCCCGAAGCGGCGGGACAGCCATTGGAGTCTCAGCCCTTGGCAGGGATGCGGCGACGGTTCCTTCGCCGCACCTTGGTAGCACGGGATCGCCGGCGACGCTTAGCATCCACGGGCCGCAAAGGCGCAAGCGTCGTCAGCGCGGCGTCCCAGTTTCTCCATTGTTCTGTGCCATGGTTCGACCCAGGGGTTTACCATGCCAAGCCTGTTCCGGCTTCTCGCCTTGATCGGGATTCTCGGCGGCCTGACCTACGGCGCCATGTTCGTGCTGGCGACCTGGTTCGAGCCGAAGTCCCGTGAGATCACGGTGACGATCCCCCCCGACAGGTTCGCCAGGCAACCCTAAGCCCCGCTGACGAAGACCACCATCTGGACAGCCGGGGCAGAGCGACCGTCGTGGCGCGGAAGGCCGAACAGTCCGACCAGGCCCTGATCGATCTCTTCCTCGACATGATCGCGGCGGAGCGCGGTGGGGCGCGGAACACGCTTGCAGCCTACGCCCGCGACCTGGCTGATCTGCGCGCCGCGCTCAGGTCGCGTGGGCGCAGTCTCGTGCGCGCCTCGAGCGAGGACCTGCGCGCCTATATCGGCATCTTGGCGAAGCGTGGTTTCGCTGCATCCTCGGCCGCGCGCCGCCTTTCAGCCATTCGTCAGCTCTATCATTTCTTGCATGCCGAAGGGCGCCGCGTTGACAATCCTGCCGCGATCCTCGAGGGGCCCCGACCCGCTCGCGCCTTGCCGAAGGTGCTGACCCCTGCGGACGTCGATCAGCTGCTGGCGGTCGCCCGGGCGGCAGCCGAGCGGCCCGATCTGCCGAGGCTGGAGCGGCTGCGCGCGGCCCGCCTCTACTGTCTCGTCGAGGTGCTCTACGCCACGGGGCTGCGTGTCTCGGAGCTGGTCGCGCTGCCGGCCTCGGCGGCCGAGCGCAACAACCGGTTGCTGACGGTGCGCGGCAAGGGCAGCAAGGAACGGCTGGTTCCCCTCAATGAGGCCGCCAAAACCGCTATGGTCAATTACCTGTCACTGCTCAAATCGGCAGGGCGTGGCGAAAAATCGAGCTGGCTGTTCCCCTCATTCGGCGAGGCCGGCCATCTCACGCGGCAGCATTTTGCTCGTGAGTTGAAGACGCTCGCCGCCGCGGCGGGGCTGAGCTCCAACGGCGTCAGCCCGCACGTTCTGCGCCATGCCTTCGCCAGCCACCTCCTGCACAACGGCGCCGACCTGCGGGTGGTCCAGACCCTGCTCGGACATTCGGACATTTCCACCACGCAAATCTATACTCATGTGCTGGAGGAGCGCCTCAAGACTCTGGTGCGCGACCTGCACCCATTGGCCGACGCATCACGGAGCGGCGCAACCTGATCCTGGAAACGGAAAGACCGTGGATTTATCAATGAACCTCACTGCAGCAAGAGCGTTGATCTCGGTGATCCTGATGGCCGCCGCCATGTCCGGTTGCGTTTCGGCGCTCGCGCAGACGCAGCAGGAGCGCCAGCATTGCGACGGCGAGCAGGGTACGACGCCCGAGCAGCGCATTGCCGGTTGCACGGCCGTGATCCGGGGCGGCCGCGACAAGGGTGAGAATCTCGCCGAGACGTTCAACAGCCGTGGCGTGGCCTACCGCATGAAAGGCGAGCACGACCGCGCCATCCAGGACTACAGCCAGGCAATCAAGCTCTTCCCCAAGTTCGCGGTCGCCTACAACAATCGCGGTGTCGCCTATGACAAGAAAGGCGAATATGACCGCGCCATCCAGGATTACGAGCAATCGATCAGGCTCAAGCCGTCGCCGCAGGCCTATTTCAACCGCGGCAATGCCCAGCTCGGAGCGAGCAGATACGCAGCAGCTATCGACGACTACAACCAGGCAATCAGGCTGCAGAGCGATTTCGGACCGGCATTCGACAACCGCTGCTGGGCACGGGCGGTGCTCGGGCTTCTCAAGCAGGCGCTGGCCGACTGCAACGAGGCTCTCCGGCTGATGCCGAACAACATCGGCACCCTCGACAGCCGTGCTTTCATCTTCCTGAAGACGATGCAGCTTGACGCCGCGGTCTCCGATTATGATGCCGCGTTGCGGACGGATCCCAAGCTCGCCTTTGCTCTATACGGTCGTGGGCTGGCAAAATTGAAGAACGAGGATGCAACCGGCGAGGTCGATATCAGCGCCGCCAAGGCGCTGCAAGCCGACATTGCGGACGAATATGCGCGCTATGGCATAAGTGACACGCGCTAGCCAGTATTGCGGTCGACGTGCGATAACAACAGCAATCCGGCTGGGCGGCGCATTTTTTCCGTCCGGCTGCAATGGTCGAGGGCGAATGTCGCGGACGGAAATTGCGGGCATCCGATGCTAGCAGGCTCGATGCGCAGCTACCTCGATTTCGAGAAGCCGGTGGCGGAGATCGAGGCCAAGATCGAGGAGCTGCGCGCGCTCGAGACGCCCGACAGCGCGGCGACCATCGGCGAGGAGATCTCGCGTCTCGAAGCGAAAGCGGCTCAGACGCTCAAGGAGCTCTATTCCGAGCTCACGCCCTGGCAGAAGACTCAAGTCGCTCGCCATCCCGAGCGCCCCCATTGCCTCGACTATATCGGTGGGCTGATCACCGACTTCGTGGCGCTTGCCGGTGATCGCAGGTTCGGCGACGACGACGCCGTTATCGGCGGCTTCGGCCGGTTCCGCGGCGCAAGCGTCTGCGTCATCGGGCATGAGAAGGGCTCCTCGACCGAGGCCCGGCTCCGGCACAATTTCGGCATGGCCAGGCCCGAAGGCTACCGCAAGGCGCAGCGGTTGATGCAAATGGCTGACCGCTTCGGCATCCCGGTGCTCTCACTTGTCGATACCGCCGGCGCCTATCCCGGCATCGATGCGGAGGAGCGCGGGCAGGCGGAGGCAATCGCCCGCTCGACCGATGTCAGCCTCGAGCTGGGCGTGCCGAACGTGGCGGTCATCATCGGCGAGGGTGGCTCGGGAGGCGCCATCGCCATTGCCACCGCCAACCGGGTGCTGATGCTGGAGCACGCCATCTACAGCGTGATCTCGCCGGAGGGAGCGGCATCGATCCTCTGGCGCGACACCGCCAAGGCGCAGGAGGCGGCGACGAGCATGAAGATCACCGCCGCCGACATGATGCAGTTCGGCGTGATCGACCAGATCGTGACCGAGCCGGGGGGTGGCGCCCACCGGGAACCGGCGGCGGCAATCGCCTCGACCGGCGAAGCCATTGCCCATGCGCTCGCCGAGCTTGCCGGGCTTGGGGCCGATGCTGTCCGTCGGATGCGCCGGGAGAAGTTCCTGGCGGTCGGGCGCAGTTTCGGCTGAAACGCAGGCCGGTATGCCTCGGCCCGAGAATTCCGCGGTAACCCTCTCTTTCGAAAGTAGTCCCGTGTTGCCGAAGAGGCGCATTCTGCCCTGATCTTACCCAAGTCTGGGCCTAAGCGTTTCCGGGCAGCCTGAGGGAATGTTGCGGTAGGCGCCGCTGTGGGCCTACGAATTTACCGTTCGTTCACCTTCGGCATGTTCCATCGGCTATCCATTGGCGTCTTGTGGCGGGCGTCTTTTCCGGGTAGATGATGGGACGGGGCAGGCTTGGGGAAGCCTATGGGGGGAGTTCGTCCTTGATTCGCAGGCCTTTGGTCCGCGCCTTGCTGGCGTCGGCTGCAATTGCGGCCGCGATAGCGCTCGCGGGTTGTGACACCGACGGCACAACGCCCGTCGGGGGCCGCCATTTGCAGCCCATCTCCGACGCCATGTTGGCCGAGATCGACAAGCGGAACATGGAGAAGGATTCGCCCATTCTGGTGCGAATCTTCAAGGAGGAGGCCGAGCTCGAGGTCTGGAAGGAGGACCGCAACGGGCGGTTCGCACTGCTTCGTTCCTATCCGATCTGCCGCTGGTCGGGAGACTTGGGGCCCAAGATCAAGGAGGGCGACCGGCAGGCGCCGGAGGGCTTCTATCCCATAACCCCCGGGCTCATGAACCCGAACTCGAACTACTACCTCGCCATCAATACTGGCTTTCCCAACGCCTATGACCGGGCAAATGGGCGCACCGGCGGGTTTCTCATGATCCACGGCGATTGCTCGTCACGCGGCTGCTACGCGATGACCGACGAGCAGATCGCCGAGATTTATGCGCTTGCCCGGGAAGCCTTCTTCGGCGGCCAGAAGTCGTTTCAAATCCAGGCATATCCGTTCCGGATGACGCCGCTCAACATGGCGAGGCACCGCAACTCGCCGCACATGGCGTTCTGGAAAATGCTCAAGGAGGGCTACGATCACTTCGAGGTGACGCGGCTCGAGCCGAAAGTCGACGTTTGTGAGAAGCACTACGTCTTCGATGCCGAATCGTCGAGCCGCTTCAGTCCCACCGACCGCTGCCCGGCCTACAGGGTTCCTGCCGATATCGCCGCCGCGGTACACGACAAGCAGCAGCGCGATGCCGCCAAGACTGCAGAGCTGATCAGCCGCGGCACCCCTCTCGCCCCATCCAGAACCGGCGTCGACGGCGGCATGAACACGACCTTCCTGTCCGCGCTGAGAAGCCATGGCGGGCCGGGCGGCACTATCCACACTGCCTCCGGAACCATCCCGCCGCACGTGAACCCGCCCGGCGAGGCGTCGGAGATCCCGACCGGCAGCACGAGCGGCATGAGCCTGGCGGCAGCCGAGTCGAGGCCAGCGTCCGGGCGCTCCTCGGTCCAGGTTGCCTCCGTAGGTCCGCAAGGAACCGGCGGCATCGGCGGCTTCTTCAGCAACCTGTTCGGATCAAAGCCCGCGGAGCAGCCCGCCGAGACGCGCAACTCCCGGCCTGCGCCGACGCCGCCGAACGCAAAGCCGAGCAAGCCCACGCAGAGTGCCGCGAGCGCGAGCCGACCGAAGCACGAGCCGGCCTCGAGCGAGAGCAAGACGGCGGCAGCGAAGCCGGGCGCGGAGCCGGCCAAGCAGCAGGAAGCGAGTGCACAGCCGTCGGCCAAGCCGGACAGCGTCAGCCTTCTCAATGGGGCGGCGCCGACTGTGCCCACCGGCGGATTCGAGAACCGCTTCGGGGCCTGGCGCTGATCAGGCGGCAGTGACAGATGACCGACGACGGACTCGCTGATCCGTCCTCCGTCCTCCGGATCTGCTTACGCGAACTTGCCGTGGCAGTGCTTGTACTTCTTGCCCGAGCCACAGGGGCACAGCTGGTTGCGCCCGACCTTCCCCCAGCTCGACGGATCGTTGGGATTGCGTACGGCAGCCGCAGCGGCACCCGCACCCGTGATCCCATGACGCGCCAAGGTCTCCGCCCCGGCACGCGCCAAGGCCAGCTCGTCCTCGCCCGTGGTCGGATCGATCTTGTGGGCCTCCATGTAAGGCAGGGGCGCCGCTTCCTCCGGCGGCGGCGCCGCGCGGATTTCCACGCGCATCAGCTGGGCGGTGACCGCCTCGCGTAAATTCGCGCTCATCGTCTCGAACAGGTTGAACGCTTCCGCCTTGTACTCGTTGAGCGGATCGCGCTGGCCATATCCGCGCAGCCCGATCACCTGGCGCAGGTGATCCAGCATCACCAGATGCTCGCGCCAGAGATGGTCCAGCGTCTGCAGCAGGATCGACTTCTCGACGTAACGCATCACATCGGTGCCCCACTGCGCCACCTTGGCGGCCATGCGCTCGTCGGCCCGACGCTCGATACGCGATGTCAGCTCTTCCTCGGCGATACCCTCCTCCTTCGCCCATTCGTCGACCGGCAGATCGACGTCGATCACGCGCGTGAGCTCCTCGCGCAGCCCCTTCGTGTCCCACTGCTCCGGGTAGGCATTTGCCGGAACATGCTTGGCGACGAGATCCTCCACGGCCGCATGACGCATGTCGGCGACGATCTCGTTCACCGCCTCGTCGCGCATCCACTCGACCCGCTGCTCGAAGATCACCTTGCGCTGATCGTTCATCACGTTGTCGAACTTGAGCAGGTTCTTGCGGATGTCGAAGTTTCGCGCCTCGACCTTCTGCTGCGCCTTCTCCAGCGCCTTGTTGATCCACGAGTGGACGATCGCCTCGTTCTCCTTGAGCCCGAGTCGCTGCAGCATCGTGTCGAGCTTGTCGGTGCCGAAGATGCGCATCAGGTCGTCCTCGAGCGACAGGAAAAACTTGGAATGCCCGGGGTCGCCTTGCCGGCCGGAGCGGCCGCGCAACTGATTGTCGATGCGCCTCGATTCGTGTCGCTCGGTCCCGAGCACATATAGCCCGCCCGCGTGCAGCGCTTTCTCCTTCAACCGGGCGACCTGATCGCGGATGGTGGCGGCGCGCTGGTCCCGTTCGCGCTCGCGCGGGTCCTCGACCTCACGCAGCTCCTGTTTGATCCGCATCTCGGCATTCCCGCCGAGCTGGATATCGGTGCCGCGACCGGCCATGTTGGTGGCGATGGTGATTGCGCCCGGCACGCCGGCCTGGGCGATGATGTGCGCCTCCTGCTCGTGGTAGCGGGCATTGAGGATGGCGAACACCTTCGCCTTGGAAGCGCCGTCGTCACCCGAATAAAGGGCGGCGAACGCGTCGGGATCGGAGAAATCGTGCTGCTCCCACCCCTGCTTGCGCAGCATCTCCGCCAATTGCTCGGACTTCTCGATCGAGGTGGTCCCCACCAGCACCGGCTGCCCGCGCTCCTTGCAATCCTCGATCAATGCCAGAATGGCGCGGTACTTCTCGGCGGCGGTGCGGTAGACCTCGTCGTCGTCGTCGAGGCGCACCATCGGCATGTTGGTCGGCACCTCGAGCACCTCGAGATTGTAGATGTCGAAGAATTCGTCGGCTTCCGTCAGCGCCGTGCCGGTCATGCCGGCAAGCTTCTCGTACATGCGAAAATAATTCTGGAAGGTGA
The DNA here is from genome assembly GCA_036406655.1 of Xanthobacteraceae bacterium. GTDB lineage: Bacteria > Pseudomonadota > Alphaproteobacteria > Rhizobiales > Xanthobacteraceae > VAZQ01. The sequence continues at coordinate 32,445 of DASXAP010000055.1, forward strand.
TGGAGGCGAGCGTCTGGTTCTCAGGCTGGATCGGCTGGCGCTCCTTGGCCTCGAGCGCCTGGTGCAGCCCCTCGGAATACCTGCGTCCCGGCATCATTCGGCCGGTGAACTCGTCGATGATCACAACCTCGCCGTTCCTGACGATGTAGTCCTTGTCGCGCTGAAACAGCTTGTGCGCGCGGAGCGCCTGGTTCACATGATGCACGGTGGAGACGTTCTCGACATCGTAGAGCGAATCACCCTTGAGCAGGTCTGCACCGCGCAGCATCTGCTCCATCTTTTCCATGCCGACCTCGGTCAGAGTGACCGTGCGCTGCTTCTCGTCGACCTCGTAATCGGCCTTTTCCAGGCGCGGGATGTATGCATCGATCGTGTTGTAGAACTCGGAACGGTCGTCGAGAGGACCCGATATGATCAGGGGTGTCCGCGCCTCGTCGATCAGAATGGAGTCGACCTCGTCGACGATGGCGTAAATGTGCCCGCGCTGCACCATGTCCTCGAGCCGGTACTTCATGTTGTCGCGCAGATAGTCGAAACCGAGCTCGTTGTTGGTGCCGTAGGTGACGTCCGCGTCATAGGCCTGCTTGCGCTGCTCGTCATCGAGCCCGTGAACGATCACCCCCACCTTCAACCCGAGAAAGCCGTAGATCTGCCCCATCCACTCCGCGTCGCGCCTGGCGAGATAGTCGTTCACCGTCACCACGTGCACTCCGCGCCCGGCGAGGGCATTGAGATAGACGGGCAGGGTCGCCACGAGGGTCTTTCCCTCGCCGGTCTTCATCTCGGCGATGCGCCCCTCGTGCAGCACCATCCCGCCGACCAGCTGAACGTCGAAGTGCCGCTGTCCGAGGGTGCGCTTGCTTGCCTCGCGCACGGTGGCGAAGGCAGGCACCAGGATGTCGTCGAGCGCCGCGCCTTCGGCAACCTGCTTCTTGAACGCCTCGGTTCTCGCCCGCAGCTCCGCATCGGAGAGCCGCTCCAGCTCCTTCTCGAGGGCATTGATCTGCGCCACCCGCGGCATGTAGCTTTTGATCCGCCGCTCGTTCGACGAACCGAACAATTTTCGAGCGATGGCGCCGATCATGCGGTGGTTTCCTTAGGCGGTCCGTCAGCTAGAGCGCTCTACCCGAGCCGCACGTATCCATCGGGTGGCTTGCCGGCGGCCGCGAATGCGGACAGCCGCCCCTTGCATCGTCGTCGGCGTTTTCGGCTTCCCCAAGGCGGCAGCTTCGGCCGATCGGCCGGATTTGCCGAGACATAGGAGGGGGTTGGAGCCTTGTCAATCGGCCAGGTCCCCTCACGCTATCGTCAAGATCGCCGCCTAGCGATTGTCGCCAAGGGCTGCTAAGCGCTGTCACTTGCACGGGCGACGGCCGCACCCCAGCAGAGGAACAAGCGATGATCTCCGAGCGTTCTCTCCGCCCCCCACCCCGGCGGCGTTCCGTCGCCATCATCGCCACCATTGCACTGATCTTGGGCTTCCCGCTCCTCTCGGGTTGCTCCAAGAACTCCTCGTCCGAGCAGGTGTCGCAGGCGCAAGCTTCAGCCGATCCTGTCGTGGCCCGCGTCAACGGGGTCGAGATCAGGCAGAGCGATATCGCGCTCGCGGAGGAAGACGTAGGAGCCGAGATGCAGGGAGCCTCCCCCGAGGCTAAGCGTGAGCACCTGATCGGCTATCTCGCCGACATCGTCATGGTGACACAGGCCGCCGACAAGAAGAACCTCGCCGAAAGCCCGGATTTCAAGCGACGGCTTTCGTTCCTGCGGAACAAGCTGCTGATGGGATTTGAGCTGCAACAGGAAACGAAGGCGGCAATCACGGACGAATTGCTCCGGCAGACCTACGAGGACGCGGTGAGATCCATGAGCGGCGAGGAGGAGGTGCGCGCGCGCCACATCCTGGTCGAAACCGAGGACGAGGCGAAAGCCATCCTCGAGCAGATCAAGGCGGGGGCCGATTTCGCGACTCTGGCCAAGGAGAAATCCAAGGACCCCGGGGGCGCCGAGGGTGGCGACCTGGGCTTCTTCACCAAGGACCAGATGGTGCCGCAATTCTCCGAAGTCGCGTTCAAGATGTATCCGGGCCAGCTCTCGAACCCGGTGAAGACGCAGTTCGGCTGGCACATCATCCAGGTGGAGGAAAAGCGCAGCAAGCAGCCGCCGGAGTTCGACAAGGTCAAGGACCAGATTGAGAACTATGTAGCCCGCAAGGTGCAAACCGAGTTCATTGCCAAGCTCCGGCAAGCGGCCACAATCGAGCGCCTGGACCAACCGGCCGCAGCCAAGAAGGAGTAGGCCGGCATCCATCGCCGCCGCGGAACCTCTGCCGACCTGGGCAAGCCGCGCAGATGCATGCGGCGAGAGGTGGGGATTCGCGCCGCATCGGGTTGCGGTCGCCGGTCCGGTCTTTTATCCCGACGCGGGGCCTGATGCCCCGCCACGGATCCGGGCAGGCAACCTCGAGCTACAGCCATGGCACCGAACATCTCCCCGCTGGCGCCCGCACAGTTTCCGGAGATGCCGCCGGTTGCCGGCGTGAGGCTCGCGACCGCGGCCGCGGGGATCCGTTACAGTGGTCGCACCGACGTGCTGCTGGCCATTTTCGAGCCGGGCACCGCCGTCGCCGGGGTATTCACCCGCTCGAAGTGTCCCTCCGCCCCCGTTGATTGGTGTCGCACACATCTCAAGGGCGGCAGTGCCGGCGCACTGGTGGTCAATTCCGGCAATGCCAATGCGTTCACCGGCAAGGCGGGGCGCGAAGCAGCCGAGCTCACTGCCGAGCTCGCGAGCAAGGCCGCCGGATGCAAGCGCTCCGAGGTATTCCTCGCCTCCACCGGGGTCATCGGGGAGCCGCTGGACGCGACCAAGCTCGACGCGGTGATGCACGGCTTGGCGGCGAGCGCGGCGCCGGGCGGCTGGCACGAAGCCGCCAAGGCGATCATGACCACCGACACCTTCCCCAAGGGAGCTGCGGCGATTGTGCGGCTCGGCGGCACACCGATAACGATCTGCGGCATAGCCAAAGGGGCTGGCATGATAGCACCCGACATGGGGACCATGCTGTCCTTCGTCTTCACCGACGCGCCCGTCTCGGCTCGCGTGCTGCAGAGGCTGGTCAAGGACGGCGTAGCCGATACCTTCAACGCGGTGACCGTCGACGGTGATACCTCGACCTCCGATACGCTCTTGGCATTTGCGACCGGCGCTGCCGCCGCCCGCGGGGCAAGCCCGATTGCCAAGCTCGCCGATCAGGCGGTGCCCGCGTTCCGCAAAGGCTTGGCTGCCGTGCTCGCCAACCTCTCCGAGCAGGTCGCTCGCGATGGAGAGGGCGCACGCAAGCTCGTAGAGGTAATCGTCGAGGGGGCGGTGTCGAAGTCATCGGCGCGCAGAATCGCACTTTCGATAGCCAATTCGCCCCTGGTGAAGACCGCAATTGCCGGGGGGGATGCGAACTGGGGACGCGTGGTCATGGCGGTCGGCAAGGCGGGCGAGCCCGCCGACCGCGACAAGCTCTCGATCTGGTTCGGGGGCATTCGCGTGGCCCACAAGGGCGAGCGCGACCATGGCTATGACGAGGCCGAGGTGTCCGCGGCGATGAAGCATCAGGAAATCACCCTGAAGGTCGCTCTCGGCCTCGGGCGCGGACGGGACCGGGTGCTGACCTGCGACTTGACGAAGGAGTATGTCGCAATCAACGGCGACTATCGCAGCTGAGGAAGCCCGGCACTCTCTGCAACACCGTAAGGCGCCGTTAACCAGGCCGGCGAAACCAACTGTTCACTCACTGCAATTGCATCCCCTTTAACCGTGGCTTCTTATCGTCGTCGCACGATCGTGAGCACGGAACTCGTGTTGGTCGCCGCTTGCGCCCTGGTCGACGTGGACGGTCGCGTGCTGATCGCGCAGCGGCCGGCGGGGAAGCCCATGGCCGGCTTATGGGAGTTTCCCGGCGGCAAAGTCCAGTCCGGCGAACGGCCCGAGGAGACGCTGATCCGTGAACTGAAGGAGGAGCTGGGAATCGTGGTCAACGCAGCCTGTCTCGCCCCGCTGACATTCGCGAGCCACGCCTATCCGGACTTCCACCTCCTGATGCCCCTCTATGTGTGTCGGCGGTGGGAGGGAACGCCCACCGCGCTGGAGGGGCAGAGCTTGGCCTGGGTGCGACCCAATCGATTGCGTGACTATCGAATGCCACCTGCCGACGAACCGCTGATACCGCACCTCATGAGCCTGCTCTGACCGATCCCGGGACACCAAATGGGATATGCCATGTCAAAGAAATCGAAGCTGCGCGTGACCATTCCCGCCCTGTTCGCCCGGCTTGCCGTCGACGAGCGCGGCGCGACTGCAATTGAATACGCAATGATCGCCGCCGGAGTTGGCGCCACCATCGCAGCCACCGTGTTCAGCTTCGGTGCACAGCTGAAGACCACCTTCTATGACAAGATCGCCGCCTTGCTCTGACCGCACCAGATGAGGGGCCACGACATCAGCTGTCCCGCCGTCCCTTCCTGCTCAGGGAAACTTCCTTCACGCCAAGCGCGTCCGCGAGGCGGGCCTGCGCCGAGCCAGGAGCGAGCGGCTTCGGCTGGCTCTCGTGTGGCGCCCAGCCGCACAACCAGACAATCTCAAAGGTCGCCCGAACACGGTGATCGGGGTCGGCGAATCGCTCGGCGTAGCGCTCCATCATTCGCGACAGGGTGGCACGCCTGAGCGGCCGCCGCCGGCGCTCGGCAAGCGGATTGGCGGCGCCCATGCGACGCAGGTCCCGCATCAATGCCAACGGCGAGGCGTAGCGCACGGTCACGCGCTCGACGTCGGTCACCGGCAGCGCGAAGCCCGCGCGCTGCAGCAAGGTGCCCATCTGGCGGAGGTCGGCGAACGGGATCACGCGGGGCGAGACGCCCTCCTCGATCTCACTCTCGGCGGCGGCGAAAGCATGGCGCAGCTCGATGAGCGTGTCGCCTCCGGCAACTGCAGCCAGCAGCAATCCGTCCGGCTTGAGCGCTCGGCGGACCTGAAGGAGCGTGCCGGGCAGGTCGTTGACGAACTGGAGCGCCAGCCCCGAGACCACGAGATCGATGGAAGCATCGCGGAAGGGCAGCATCTCCTCGTCGGTCACGACCGCGAGGGCCGCATCGCCTCCGCAACGGTCTGCCAACGGGCCGGCGTAGATGATCCGGCCCACCTTGCCACTGGCGGCGAGCATCCGTCGCAAGGCGTCGGTGGGGCTGCCCAGATCCACCGCGCATTCAAACCGCCGCAGAACCGCTGCAAGCCTATCCGCCAGGTCTTCGGCCACGTGCTCGATCAGGAAGGTCGAGGCGCCCATGGCTCCGGCGCGGACGAGGCGCTTTCGGAGCAGCGCCCTGTCGAACAGGAGAGGGGGCGGCCGGTCCATGCTGCTCCTTAGCATGGTTGCAGAGGCGGGATGCAGGCTGGATCAGGGCCGACTCTCCCCCCGTTGGCGTGCCGAGCCGGAAGAGCCGTCGGATGCCACGTTGAGATTGGGGGCCGAGGGGGCTAGCGTGCTCGCATGCAGGGCCGGATCGAGACAACGGCGGCATCGGCCAAGCCTCTCGGGCGGCTGAGCGGGCTGTTGCGGGCGCTGCTCGGCCGCGTCCTTGATGTGGCGCTGCCACGGCTTTGCGCCGCTTGTCGCGAGCCGGTCGACGGAGCCGGCCTATGCGCCGGCTGCTGGTCGCGACTGTCCTTCATTACGCCGCCCTATTGCGAGCGACTCGGTATCCCGTTTCCTTTCGACAGCGGCCCCGGTCTGGTGTCGCTCGAAGCGCTCGCCGATCCGCCCGCATTCGGCCGCGCCAGGGCCGCCGTTCGCTACGACGAGGTGGCGCGCACGCTGGTGCACGCCCTGAAATACGGCGACCGCCTCGATCTGGCTCCCATCATGGGAGGCTGGATGGCGAATGCCGGACGAGGGCTGCTGACCGACGCCGACGCCCTGGTGCCGGTGCCATTGCACTGGCGCCGGCAATGGACCCGCCGTTTCAACCAGTCGGCGCTCCTGGCCGAGGTCATCGGCCAGGCGAGCGGCCGGCCCGTTGCGCTGGGTGCGCTCAAGCGGGTCAAGGCAACGCCGCAGCAAGTCGGCCTGGGCAAATTGGCGCGTGCGCAAAACGTGCAGGGGGCGTTTCGGGTGCCGGCCGGAGGCAAAGCCGAGGTTCTCGGGCGAAAGCTCGTGCTGATCGACGACGTGCTCACCTCCGGAGCGACCGTCGACGCCTGCACGCGGGCGCTGCTCCGGGCAGGCGCTGCCTCAGTTGATGTTCTGGTATTCGCCCGGGTTGTAGCCGGCGGGCGCGCGCCCATATAACCCAATCGTCAAGCCGAAGCCGCCTATTATCATGGCTCAAATCGAGATTTACACCACCCGCTACTGCCCCTATTGCCATGCAGCGAAGAGGTTGCTGTCGGGCAAAGGTGCCGAATTCACTGAGATCGATGTCGGCGGCAATCCGAAAGAGCGGCGCGCAATGTCGGCGCGGGCGAACGGACGGATGACGGTGCCTCAGATCTTCATTGGGGCTGCTCATATCGGCGGCTACGATGACCTGTACGCGTTGGACCGGGCAGGCAAGCTCAATGACTTGCTGGTGCGGGAGAGGTCGCTGGGATGAGCATGGCGAGGAGTGCGACTTTCACCGTCGGGCTCGTGCAACTGCGCTCGGGACTCTCGCCGCGCGCCAACCTCGATGCTGCGGCGCAGCTGATCGAGAAAGCCACGGCCGGCGGCGCCGACTACGTGCAGACGCCGGAGATGACGAACCTGCTCGAGGTCAAGCGCGAGCGGCTGTTCGCCGCCCTTTCGCCGGAAGAGTCCGATCCGAGCCTTGCCGCGTTCCGCGAGCTTGCCCGTAAGCTCCGAATCTTCCTGCATGTCGGCTCGCTCGCCATCAAGCTCTCTCCGGAGAAGGCTGCCAACCGCTCGTTCCTGATCGGCCAGGACGGCGAGATCATCGCGCGCTACGACAAGATCCACATGTTCGACGTCGACCTCAGCAACGGCGAGAGCTACCGCGAGTCGCGCAACTATCGTGCCGGCGAGCTCGCCGTCGCGAGCGACCTGCCTTGGGGGCGGCTCGGGCTCACCATTTGCTACGACTTGCGCTTCCCCGCCCTTTACCGCGCTCTCGCTGAGGCTGGCAGCTCCTTTCTCGCAATCCCGTCGGCATTCACCCGGCAGACCGGCGAAGCGCATTGGCATGTTCTCAACCGTGCGCGTGCCATCGAGAACGGCGCGTATGTGCTCGCGGCAGCGCAGGGCGGGAAGCACGAGAACGGCCGGGAGACCTTCGGGCATTCACTGGTTGTCGATCCTTGGGGACGGATTGTGGCCGAGGGGGGCACCGAGCCTGGCGTGATCATGGCCAGGATCGATCCGGCCGAGGTGAGCGCGGCGCGGGCAAAGATCCCGTCCCTCCAGCATGGGCGGCGGTTTGAGCTGATCGAGCCGATGGCGGAGCCGGCCCATCTTCACGCGGTGCGGGCGCCGGCATGATCCGCTACGCCTTGGCGTGCGCCGACGGACATGCTTTCGAAAGCTGGTTCCAGAGCTCGGCGGCTTTCGACAAGCAGATCAAGCGCCGCCTCGTCAGCTGTCCGATCTGCGGCTCGGTCAAGGTCGAGAAGGCGATCATGGCGCCGCGCATCTCAGGAGCCAAGCGGCACCCCGAGGAGCCGCCGGCACAGGCGCCGCAACCCTCCGCGCCGGCAACAACAACTCCCGTGGCGATGGTGTCGCCGCAGGAACGCGAGCTGCGCAAGCAACTGAAGCAATTGCGCGAGCACCTCATCAAGAATGCAAGCTATGTCGGGCAGAAGTTTCCCGAGGAAGCACGCAAGATGCATTACGGGGAGGTCGAGCACCGCTCGATCTACGGCGAGGCCTCACCCGAGCAGGCCAAGGAGCTGCACGAGGAGGGTATCGAGTTTCACCCGCTGCCGGTGCTCCCCGACGAGCGGAACTAGCGGGCCGGGCATCACGTGTCCTCCCGGAGGCTCACCGCGCCCGAACCAGCAACACCACACCGGCCACGATCAGAACGATGCCGACGACCTCGCGCAGCGTCGTCCTTTGCCGAAACACAAACCGCGAGATCGCCTGCGCAAACAGCACCTCGACCAGAGCGAGCGTCCGCACGCTCGCGGCGGTGGCGAGCGCAAAGGCCAGAAACCAGAACTGGGATGCGAGCGCCCCCATGAAGCCGGCGAACAGCGAGGGCTGCCATTTGCGCATGATCGCGGCGAGCACTTCCGGGTTGCGCAGCAACAAATAGATGGACAGCAGCGCCGATTGGAGGATCAGCCCCGCCACGAGGGTGAACGTCGCCGCCATGATATAGCTGTCGAGACCCAGGCTCAGAATGGCGCCGCGGAAGCCGACGGCGGAGAGAGCGAACATCGCCCCGGCGGCGAGCCCCTGCAGGGTGGCGCGGACATCCTTCACGACTGCCGGCTTGAGCGCCATGATCACCACACCGCTCGTGGCAGCCACAATGGCCGCCGCCAGCGCGGGAGTGACCGCGTCACCGAGGAATATGAGCCCGAACAACGCGGCCTGAACCGGCTCGGTCTTGATGTAGGCGTAAACCACGACGAAGGCGCGATCGTTCATGGCGGCGAGCATCAGCGCTGTCGCCGCGACCTGAGCGAAGGCGCCGTCGATGACCCAGGGCCAGAACGCCAATGGGGGGTGCGGCCACCCTTGGCCGAGGCCGCTCATCACCGCGGCGAGGAACAAGAGCGCGAACGGAAATCCGAACAGGAACCGCACGTGCGTCGCCCCGGCCGTGCCGAGCTGGGCCGTGAGCTCGCGCTGCGTCGCATTGCGCACGGTCTGCGCCGCGGCAGCGATCAAGGTGAACACGGCCCAGAGCCACCCGCTGTCGGCCACCTGCTCTGCTGCCAACCCGATCTCTTTTACATCCCGCAACGCGAGGATTGGCCGGAGCCGCCCGACCGAGGTCGCTCAGCGACCAGCATGTAGTTCACGTCCATGTCGGCCGAGGTCTGCCAGCGGTCGGCCAGGAGATTGTAGACCACTCCCGTCTCGTCCCGCACGCTCAGGTCGTGGCTCTGCAGCGCTGCCTCGAGCTCACCCGGCGTGACGAACTTGTGCCACTGATGCGTGCCGCGCGGCAGCCATCCCAGCACGTATTCGGCACCGAGAATGGCCAAAGCAAAGCTCTTCAAGGTGCGGTTCAGGGTTGCCAGGACCATGAGCCCACCTGGCATCACCATGCGCGCGCAATGCCCGATGAAAAGCTTCACGTCGGCAACATGCTCGACCACTTCCATCGCCAGCACGACGTCGAAACGCTCGCCCGCATCCGAAAGCGCCTCGGCCGTGGTTGGCCGATAATCGATTGCCACGCCGGCCTCCGCCGCATGCAGCTGCGCCGCCTCGATATTGGCTGTGGCGGGATCCGCGCCAACGACGTCGGCGCCAAGGCGTGCCAGCGGCTCGGCGAGAATCCCGCCGCCGCAGCCGAGATCGAGGACACGCAGACCCGCCAGAGCATCGAGCCGCCTGCCGTCCCGCTCAAACTGGCGGCAGATGCCGCCCTTGATGAAGTCGAGACGCACCGGATTGAGCTTGTGCAGCATCGCCATCTTGCCGCGCGGAGCCCACCATTCGTCCGCGCGCGCCGACAGCCGCTCGATCTCCGCCTGGTCGACGGTCGAGGCAGCTTTCGTGAGCTCCGCCATCGATCTCTCCCAACGACGCGGTTGCCGCCCTGCCACCCTCGTCGGTATGTATACGCGTCTTTTCGCGCGGGTGCGCGCCATTTGCGGCTCTCGCCCCGGAACGCCTGGTCGGAGAGAATTGGTTGCCATGCCCCGCCTGGTCATGAAATTCGGCGGCACTTCGGTTGCGGATATCGAGCGCATTCGCAACGTGGCGCGTCACGTCGAGCGCGAGGTGGCGGCCGGCCACGACGTGGCGGTCGTGGTGTCCGCCATGGCCGGGGCCACCAATCAGCTGGTGGCCTGGTGCCGTGAGGCTGCAGCCTTGCATGATGCCCGTGAATACGACGCGGTCGTCTCCGCGGGCGAGCAGGTGACCGCTGGATTGCTGGCGATCGCGCTCGAGGGCATCGGCGTCAACGCCCGCTCCTGGCAGGGCTGGCAGCTCCCGATCCTGACCAGCGACGCGCATGCCTCGGCACGTATCGTCGATGTCAACGGGGCGGAGCTGATCAGGCGCTTCAAGGAGCGTCGCGAAGTTGCCGTGCTGGCGGGATTCCAGGGGATGCACCAGGAAACTCACCGCATCACGACTCTGGGACGCGGCGGATCGGACACGTCGGCCGTTGCAGTGGCGGCCGCCATCGCCGCTGAGCGGTGCGACATCTACACCGACGTGGATGGTGTTTATACCAGCGATCCGCGGGTAGTTCCGCGTGCCAGACGGCTGGCCAAGGTCGCCTACGAGGAGATGCTCGAGCTTGCCTCGCTCGGCGCCAAGGTCATGCAGGTGCGCTCAGTCGAGCTCGGGATGGTTCACAACGTGCGTATCTTCGTCCGTTCGAGCTTCGAGAAGCCGGAGGCGATCGATCCGCACGGCACGCCGCCCGGAACGCTCATTTGCGGCGAGGAGGAGATCGTGGAGCAGCAGGTCGTCACCGGCATCGCATTTTCCAAGGACGAGGCTCAGATTTCCATCCGTCGCGTGCAGGACAAGCCCGGGGTCGCCGCCGCGATCTTCGGTCCGCTGGCGGAGGCCAACATCAATGTCGACATGATCGTGCAGAACGTCTCAGCCGACGGCGCGACGACCGACCTCACCTTCACGGTTCCGGCCGGGGACTACCACCGTGCTACCGACGTGCTGATCAGGGCCAAACCCCAGGTGGGCTACGACCGCCTCGACGGCGCAACCGATGTGACCAAGGTCTCGGTGATCGGCATCGGCATGCGCAGTCATGCCGGCGTGGCCGCCAAGGCGTTCAAGGCGCTGGCCGAGAAGGGCATCAACATCCGCGCAATCACCACGTCGGAAATCAAGTTTTCACTGCTGATCGACGCCAATTACACCGAGCTCGCGGTCCGCACCCTGCACAGCCTCTACGATCTCGACAAGAGCTGAGCGGCAAGCCCTCACCGGGTGCCGGCGCCGATCCCGCGAAGCGCCCAACGAGGCAGCCCTTCCTTTCCCTTCGCGTCTGCGAGAGCGGACTGTGCAACCGCAACAAGATGCGGGGCGGTCTCGCCCGGCTCTGGCTTGCAGTTTGCCTCGCGTTTTCGCTATAGGCCATGGATCAGAGGCTGCCCGCCGGCGGTTCGCCCAGCGGGTACTCTTTAGCCTGATTGCCTGGCGCCGGGGGAGACCCGGCTGCAGCTGCCGCCCGAGGGATCACGTCATGCGTGGCGCGCTCGGCGGTCCGCGCGTGCTGTTGCGCCGGCTCCGCGAGGTGATGGCGGAGAAGGTCAGCGCGCAGGAGCGCCTGGACAAGATCGTGGTGCTGATTGCCGCCAACATGGTGGCGGAGGTCTGCTCCGTCTACGTGTTGCGGGTGGACGGCACCCTCGAGCTTTATGCCACCGAAGGCCTCAAGAAGGAGGCGGTCCACCAGACGGTGCTGCGCCCGGACGAGGGCCTGGTGGGGCTGGTCGCCAGCGAAGCGACCCCGATGAACCTGTCCGAAGCGCAGACGCATCCGGCGTTCTCCTACCGCCCCGAGACGGGCGAGGAAATCTACCACTCGTTCCTCGGGGTCCCGGTCCTGCGCGCGGGAAACACGCTCGGCGTCCTGGTGGTGCAGAACCGGGCGCGACGTACCTACACCGAGGAAGAAGAGGAGGCGCTGCAGACCACCGCAATGGTGCTCGCCGAGATGATCGCCTCGGGCGAGCTCTCCGCCATTGCCAAGCCCGGCCTCGAACCGGCGGCGCGCCGGCCCCTGCACCTGACCGGCACCGTGCTCAATGACGGCATTGCGCTCGGTCACGTCGTCCTGCACGAGCCGCGCGTGGTCATAACGAATTTCATCGCCGACGACGTGACGAAGGAGATCAAGCGGCTGGAGGCCGCCGTCGAGACCATGCGTTCCGATCTCGACGTCCTGCTCGAACGCGGCGAGGTTGCCGATCCTGGAGAGCATCGCGACGTGCTCGAAGCCTACCGAATGTTCGCCTACGACCGCGGCTGGGTGCACCGCCTCGAGGAAGCGGTCGCTACCGGGCTGACCGCCGAGGCGGCTGTCGAGCGCGTGCAATCGGATACCCGCGCGCGCATGCTGCGCGCCACCGACCCGTACCTGCGTGAACGCCTGCACGACCTGGACGAGCTGGCCAATCGGCTCATGCACCTTCTGCTCGGGCAGGACTACGCGCCGGCACGCGATCGCCTGCCGGAGAACGCCATCCTGGTGGCCCGCTCGATGGGGCCGGCAGCGCTCTTGGAATACGATCGAAAGCGCCTTCGCGGATTGGTTCTCGAGGAAGGCGGACCCAACTCACACGTGGCGATCGTCGCTCGCGCGCTGGGCATTGCCGCGGTGGGCGAGATCGCCAATGCGACCGGCGTGACGGATCCGGGCGACGCGATCATCGTCGACGGCTCCGGCGGCGACGTGCATGTACGCCCCTCCCCCGACATGGAAGCAGCCTATGTCGAGCGGGTGAGGCTGCGGGCACGGCGACAGCAGCAATACCTCGCATTGCGCGACAAGCCGTGCACGACCAAGGACGGTGAGCCGATTGCACTGATGCTCAACGCCGGGCTGACCGTCGATCTGCCGCATATCGACGAGACCGGCGCTGCAGGCATCGGCCTTTTCCGGACCGAGCTGCAGTTCATGGTCGCCGCGAGCTTCCCGCGCACGGCGGAGCAGTTCACGCTCTACCGCGCCGTGCTCGACGCGGCCGGTGACCGGCCGGTCACGTTCCGTACCCTCGATATTGGCGGCGACAAGGTGCTCCCCTATATGCGCAACGTCGAGGAGGAAAATCCCGCGCTGGGCTGGCGCGCCATTCGGCTGGGCCTCGATCGCCCCGGCTTGCTGCGGAGCCAGATTCGCGCGCTGTTGCGCGCTGCCGGGGGGCGCGAGCTCAAAGTGATGTTCCCGATGATCGCCACCGTCGAGGAATTCGATGAGGCGAAGTCGCTGGTCGAGCGAGAGCTGACCCATCTGCGTCGGCACAGCCACAAGCTGCCCGAGCGCGTCGAGATCGGGACCATGGTCGAAGTGCCTTCGCTGCTTTACCAGATCGACGAGCTGCTCGAACGGGTCGATTTCTTATCCGTGGGCTCGAACGACCTCGTTCAATTCTTTTATGCCGCTGACCGGGGTAACCTGCACGTTGCCGATCGCTATGATCCGATTTCGGCGCCGATGCTGCGGGCATTGAAAGCGATTGCCGACAAGGGACGGCTCTACGGCAAGCCGGTAACCCTCTGCGGAGAGCTGGCGTCCAGGCCCATCGGCGCGCTGGCCTTGGTGGCGATCGGTTACCGTGCGCTGTCGCTCGCGCCCACGGCGGTCGGTCCGGTCAAGGCTTTGCTGCTCGATCTCGACGTGGCCAAGGCCGCAGCGTTGCTCGGCCCGCTGATCGATTCGCCCGCCGGGAGCGTGCCCATCCGCGAGCGGCTCAAGAAGTTCGCGGCGGAGGAAGGGCTGCAGGTCTGACCATGCTGCCCGAAGCGAAGCTCGACGGATTATTGGCGCGTCACAAGACGATCGAGACCAACCTCGCGACCGAGCTTGCGCCCGACACCTACGTCAGGCTGTCGCGTGAGTTCGCCGAGCTCAATCCGATCGTTGATGCGGTAAAGAGCTATCGCGGCGTCGTCGCCGAGATTCACGGCCTCGAATCCCTGATCGGAGACGCGACCATCGACGCCGAGATGCGGGCGATGGCTGCGGCCGAGAAACCGGAGCTCGAGCAGAGGCGCGCCACACTGGAGCAGCAGATCAAGCTCGCACTGTTGCCGAAGGATGCTATGGACGAGCGCAACGTCATCCTCGAGATCCGCGCCGGCACCGGCGGGGACGAGGCTGCCCTGTTCGCCGGCGATCTCTTCCGCATGTACGAGCGCTACGCCGCGAAGCAGGGGTGGAAGGTAGAGATCGTATCGGCGAGCGAAGGCACGATGGGCGGCTACAAGGAGATCGTCGCCGAGGTCCGTGGTCGGGGTGCCTTTGCCAAGCTCAAGTTCGAGTCCGGCGTCCACAGGGTGCAGCGGGTTCCCGACACCGAAGCCTCCGGGCGCATCCACACCTCGACTGCCACCGTTGCCGTGCTGCCCGAGCCCGAGGAGGTCGACATCGCCATCGACGAGGCCGATCTCAAGATCGATACGCTGCGTTCGGGCGGCGCCGGCGGCCAGCACGTGAACAAGACCGAATCGGCGGTGCGCTTGACTCACGTTCCGACCGGCATCGTGGTAATGATGCAGGAAGATCGCTCGCAGCACCGCAATCGCGCGAAGGCAATGACGGTCCTGCGCGCCCGCCTCTATGACTTCGAGCAGCAGAAACGGGACGCCCAGCGCGCCGCCGAGCGGCGTGGCCAGGTGGGATCCGGCGACCGCTCCGAGCGGATCCGGACCTACAATTTCCCGCAAGGTCGGGTGAGCGATCATCGCATCAACCTGACCCTCTACAAGTTGCCGCAGGTGATCGAGGGCGAAGCCCTGGACGAGATCATCGAGGCGCTGCTCACCGAACGGCAAGCCGAGCTGCTGGCGTCGGAGGCGGTTGCGCAATGATGGGCATCCCCGCCGTCGAGATCGGTCCCGGCGAGTCGATCAAGACAGTGCGCCGGCACCTCGCTCGGAGCTTTCGTCATCGGGGCATCGACACTCCCGAGCTCGATGCGCGGCTGCTCATCGGCCATGCTCTTGGGCTGGACCATGCCGGGCTCGCCGCTCAGTGCGACCGTCTGATCACCGAAAGCGAGGCGCAGGCTGTTCTGGATGCGGCGGCGCGTCGCCTGGCGCACGAGCCGGTCGCCCGTATCGTCGGACAAAAGGAATTCTGGGGGCTGCCGTTCAAGGTCAATTCCGCGACGCTCGTGCCGCGACCAGAATCCGAAACGGTCGTGGAAGCAGCGCTGGCGGCAGCCGGTCGCCTGGGCCGGAGTTCGGCGAGGGAGTTGCGTATCGCCGACCTCGGAACCGGCACCGGTGCCCTGCTCCTCGCCCTGCTGTCGGAAATGCCGTGGGCGCTCGGGATCGGCACCGATATCAGCCTGACCGCGCTTGAATGCGCGCAGGCCAATGCGGCGAGGCTCGGTTTTGCCGACCGCGCGCTGTTCGTGGCCTGCTCCTATGGAACCGCCTTGCGCGGAGCGATCGACCTGATCGTCTCCAATCCGCCGTACGTGGTGCAGGGAGAGATCGCAACACTGCCGCCCGAGGTCCGTGATTTCGATCCGCGGTGCGGGCTCGATGGCGGGGCGGACGGGCTTGATGGCTTCCGTGCCGTCGCAGCCGATGCCCGGCGTCTGCTGGCGCCCGGAGGAATTGTCGTGGCAGAGGTCGGCTGCGGACAGATGGACGCCGCCGCGGCGGTTTTCAGTGACGCGGGACTTGCGCCAGCGGCACCGGCACACGATCTATCGGGCGTCGCTCGTGCCTTCATCGCAGGCACTCGACACTAGGTCGGGCGGCTGTCTCGGCCACGAAACGTTCACATTCCGGACGCGAAAAAAAGCTCTTGGATTGTGATGCAAGAGGGATTAGGTTCCGGCTACGGAATCGTCCCCGGTTACAGCGCGCCGATTGACGAGCCCCGGAGCAGGACTGCGGAGAGCCGACGGTGCGGACGGAGCGAACGAGGGACGCCGGATGATCCGGCTGCGGTTCGCCTGATCGGGATGGATGCTTCATCGTTTGGGCGCTGAGCGACGCGGTATATACGATCTGCGCGTGAGAAACAGGTGGGCAACGCCGCGAAATCCTGCGGGCGAGGGGCTGTTGCTTCGTGACATGACGTTTCGCGCCAGGCTGTATTTTGCTTTCCGCTTGAACAACGCGGGGTGTCCCCGCCTGTCCGCGGGAAGCATGTCACCAGCGGGCAACCGACGTTGGTTCAGTGAACGGCGGGAAACCGCCGCCGGAAGCAAGGGGTTGGCAACAGGCTAATCATGAGAAACGGTCAGAACAAGCGCATGCGCGGGCGCAACAATCACCGCAAGAGTCACAATCCCATGGCTCGCGTTTACGAATCGAACGGCCCGGATGTGAAAATCCGCGGGAATCCTTCTCACATCGCAGAAAAATATGTGCAGCTCGCACGCGACGCTCAGGCTTCCGGCGATCCGATCGCAGCCGAGAACTATTACCAGCACGCCGAGCACTACTACCGAGTGATTGCCGCGGCCCAGGAGCAGTTCCGGCAAAACAATCCTCACTTCTCCCGTCCCGACGGCGAGCTGCAGGGTGCACGTGACGAAGCGATTGACGAGGGCGAGGATGAGGGCCAGCCCGCCGCGAGCGGCGCCGCTGACCTGCCCTACGGCACGCGCGAGCCGCAGCCCTATATCCCGCGCGACGCGCAGCCGTTCCCGCAGCAGGCGGTCCATCCTCGCCAGCAGCACCAAGCCGGCGCCCCGTCTGAAGGCCCCGTCGATCGGTTGCCATCGTTCATCACCGGTAGCCAGTCGCCACAGCATCCGCCGCAGCATGGCCAGAACGGCCACGACAACCAGCCCGATCGATTCCCGCTCCATCGCCGCCGCCGGCGGCATCGCGGCCCGCGCCATGAGGTGCAGGGCAGCGGCGAGGGGGGAGGCGACCCCTCGCAACACGACTGAGCTCGGCGATCCGCCCGCTTGTTCGCAGCTTCACGCGCCCGGAGAGGGTATGAGGGCGGGCTCCAGAGCGGGCACCAGCCGAGTTCGCTCGCGGCGCGCAGGGACCGCGCGATAGACCTGCTTGGCGGCCTCCACGATATGCACCCCGGCAAAGGGGGCGGCAACCGACGCCCCCGCGCGCTCCCACGCGACCGCGGAGCGCAAGAACCAGCCGCCGGCGACCGGCGGCATATGCAGCGCCTCTCCCCAACCCGTCGGCGTGAACCAGGCCTCGCGCAGCAAATCCGTGATCTGTGAGCGCGAATAGGGGCGGCCGTGCCCGAACGGCGTCGTGTCCATTCGCGCCCAGACACCACGGCGGTTGGGCACGACGATGAGCAGACGTCCGCCCGCGGCCAGCACGCGCCAGACCTCCCGCAGCAACGCGACGGGATTCTGCGCCGCCTCAAGGCCGTGCACGAGCAGAACACGATCAACGGCGGCGTCGGTGAGAGGCAGCTCGAGCTCGTCGACCAGGGCCACGAGACCGGGTCGATTGGTCGGCCACTTCACCACCCCTTGCGCTGCAGGCATGAAGGCGATGCAGCGCTCCGCCTCCTCTCGAAACAAGCCCAGATACGGGATCGGATATCCGATTCCGAGCACGATCATCCCGCGCGTGTCGGCAAAGCGCTTGCGAATGCCGCGACCGACGAAGCGCCGCGCGACGCTGCCCAGGCGCTGGCCATAGAAATTTCGCAGATCGACGACGTCGATGGACATGGGCGTGAGATGTACCACAAAAATGCATAGCCGGTCGTGCCGATGCCCCACCCGCGCCGGAGGCCCAATCTGTCGGAAGCCGACATCTTGTCTCGCCGCAAGCGAAGGTCGATGTATAGGGCCAAGCCGAGGTCCCAGATCGTGCCCGGCTCGATCGGCAGCCGGGGAGACGCACAGTCCACCAGCCCTGCCCCACCGCGAACGGAGCCCTTGCGATGGCCGCGCAAACTCATGTTTTCCTCTGCCTGAAGGATAACTACGGCGTGCTCCTGCACGATCCCGCAACCGGCGCTACCGCCTCCATCGACGCGCCAGAGGCGGCGCCGGTCGATTCGGCGCTCGCCCGCACGGGGTGGCGTCTCAGCGACATTCTCGTCACCCACCATCATGCCGACCACACCGGAGGAATTGCCGAGCTCAAGGCGCGACATCACTGCCGCGTGGTCGCCCCTCGGGGCGAGGCCGCACGCATACCGCAGGTCGACGAGATGGTCCGTGAGAACGACACGGTTCGCGTCGGAGAATTGGAGGGACGCGTGCTGGAGACGCCCGGGCACACCGCCGGGCACATCAGCTACTTCTTTCCGGCGGACCGGCTCGCCTTTGTCGGCGACACGCTGTTCTCGATCGGCTGCGGGCGCGTGATCGAGGGTACGGCGGAAATGATGTGGCAGTCGCTCCTGAAGCTGCGCGGCTTGCCCGGAGATACCCGCATCTTTTGCGGGCATGAATACACGCAAGCCAATATCCGCTTCGCCAGGACGATCGAGCCGGCCAACGGCGCGCTCCGTGCCCGCGCCGACGAGGTGGAAAGGCTCATCGCCGCGCAAAAGCCGACAATCCCCTCCACGGTCGCGGAGGAGAAGGCGGCCAATCCGTTCCTGCGTGCCGATGCTCCCGAGGTAGCGAAGGCGGTCGGTCTCGCGGCCCAGCCGGCATGGAAGGTGTTCGCGGAAATCCGCGAGCGAAAGAACAGGTCGTGAGCAGCTGAGCCATGGGCAGCCCGACGGTTGGCCGTCGGGCCTCTCCCGGCCACGGTCGTTCTCAAGCCACCGAGACGCGCTGACCCCCTCTCATGATCAGATCAGGTATTGCCCGCCGTTCACGGTCAGCGTCGAGCCGGTGATGAAGCCTGCATCGTCTGAGGCCAGGAACACGACGCAGCGCGCGATCTCCTCGGGCTCGCCGAGCCGGCCGATCGGAATGTACGGCAAGATGCTTTTCTCAAGCACCTCTTTCGGGACCGCCTTCACCATCTCGGTCGCTATATAACCGGGGCAGATCGCGTTCACAGTGATGCCATTGCGGGCGTTCTCCTGGGCCAACGCCTTGGTGAAGCCGAGCTCACCCGCCTTGGCAGCGGAATAGTTCGCCTGACCGATCTGCCCCTTCTGGCCATTGATCGAGGAAATGTTGATGATCCGCCCGAATTTTCGCGCGCGCATCCCCTCGATCAGCGGACGGCACATATTGAACAGCGAGCTCAGATTGGTGTTGATCACCGCTGTCCACTGCTCTGGCGTCATGCGGTGGAACATCGTGTCGCGAGTGATCCCCGCATTGTTGACCAGCACGTCGATGGGGCCGAGGTCGGCTTCCACCTGCTTGAGGCCGCTGGTGCAGGATTCATAGGAGGAGACATCCCACTTGTAGACCGGGATGCCGGTTGCGCCCTTGAATTTCAGCGCCGCCTCGTCGTTGCCGCCGTAGTTCGCGGCCACCCTGCAACCAGCGGCGTGGAGCCCTTTGGCTATCGCTTCACCGATCCCGCGCGTGCCGCCCGTCACCACCGCAACGCGTGCCATGGTTGCTCTCTCCCTGGTGAATGCCTGGTCGCGTTCGGATGCCGAAGGACGGACCGCCCTCCGGCTAGCGCTCCACGCACATGGCAATGCCCATTCCACCACCAATGCACAGCGTAGCCAGCCCCTTCCGCGCGTTGCGCTTCTGCATCGCATAAAGCAGCGTAACGAGGACCCGAGCGCCGGAGGCGCCGATCGGATGCCCGATGGCGATGGCGCCGCCGTTGACGTTGACCTTCGATGTATCCCAGCCGAGGTCCTTGTTGACGGCGCAGGCCTGAGCCGCGAATGCCTCGTTTGCCTCGATAAGATCGAGATCGCCCACGTTCCAGCCGGACCGCTTGAGGGCCGCGCGAGAAGCGGGAATGGGCCCGGTGCCCATGATCGCCGGGTCGACGCCGGCATGCGCCCAGGACACGATGCGCGCAAGCGGTGTCTTGCCGCGCCTGGCGGCCTCGCTGGCCTTCATGAGCACCACCGCGGCGGCACCGTCATTGATGCCCGACGCATTGCCGGCCGTGACCGTCCCGTCCTTGGCAAAAGCCGGCTTGAGCTTGGCGATGGCCTCCACCGTGGTGCCATGCTTGGGGTACTCGTCGGCATCGACGACGACCTCGCCTTTTCGCGTCTTCACCGTCACCGGCGCGATCTCATCCTTGAACTTCCCGGCCTTTTGGGCCGCTTCCGCCTTGTTTTGCGAGGCGACAGCGAACTCGTCCTGCTGAGCGCGGGTGATCTGCCACTGTCGGGCGACGTTCTCAGCCGTGTTGCCCATATGATAGCCGTTGAACGCATCCCACAGCCCGTCCTTGATCATGGTATCGACCATTTCGAGGCTGCCCATCTTCACCCCGTTGCGCAGGTGCGCGCAGTGCGGAGCCTGGCTCATCGATTCCTGTCCGCCTGCCACCACGATCTCCGAATCGCCGTTGAGCAGCGCCTGATAACCGAGAGCCACCGCGCGCAACCCCGAGCCGCACAGCTGGTTCACGCCCCAGGCCGGAGTTTCGACCGGAATGCCGGCGGCAATTGATGCTTGTCGGGCCGGATTCTGCCCCTGACCTGCCGTCAGAATCTGGCCGAGTATCACTTCGGAAACCTGGCCCCCCTCGACACCCGCACGTTTGAGCGTCTCCTGTATGGCGACCTTGCCGAGCTCGTGGGCCGGGAGGCCGGCCAGCGCGCCATTGAAGGCGCCCACGGGAGTTCGAGCAGCACTCACAATTACGATGTCGTCCTTCATGTTCTCACTCCTTCTCGTGTCCGGCTGGATGGCGATGGATCCCGTGGGGCGCTGCAGTTGCAGCTATGCCGGGGCAATGCGGCGCTGACCCTTCGCCTCTGATCGACATTTGGGATATGGGACAGGCAGGTGTCAATCGCGCCGGCAGCCGGTCTGTTCTGCACCAATCGGCCCTTGCCGCCGCCCGATCCGAGCCGGGCCATAAATCGGTGTGGCCGGGGTCGAACGAAACAGGCTATGCTGACAAGAGGCGACGCCTGCAGTCGCCGCCCGGTACCCAAGGTGCGTTCAGTCTCGCGTCATGCTGAAGGACCAAAGCGGTTTTCGCGATGAAAAATGCCGGCGCACGCGACAGAATCCGGGATGTCGCACCTCAACCGAACCTCCACGAGCGTGGACACCATGGCTAAGTCGCACGAACCGGTGACGATAAAGAAGTACGCCAATCGCCGGCTGTATAACACCAGCACCAGCACGTATGTGACGCTCGAAGACCTCGCCGCGATGGTGAAGGGGGGCGAGGATTTCACCGTGCACGACGCGAAGACCGGCGAGGACATCACCCGCCAAGTGCTCGCCCAGATCATCTTCGAGCAGGAGAACAAGGAAGGGCAGAGCCTGCTGCCGATCGCCTTTCTGCGCCAGCTCATCCGCTTCTATGGCGACAGCATGCAGATGCTGGTGCCGCGCTATCTCGAAGTCTCCATCGAATCG
The DNA here is from genome assembly GCA_036406655.1 of Xanthobacteraceae bacterium. GTDB lineage: Bacteria > Pseudomonadota > Alphaproteobacteria > Rhizobiales > Xanthobacteraceae > VAZQ01. The sequence continues at coordinate 53,748 of DASXAP010000055.1, forward strand.
CTCACCCGCGAGCAGGAGAAATTCCGCCAGCAGATGGCGCAGGCGTTCGGCGGCAGCCCATTCGGAGCGCTCGAGGATCAGGTGCGGCGAAATATGGAGATGTTCGAACGGGCCTTCGCGATGTTCAGTCCCTTCGCCCGGCGGGAGGCTCAGGGGGAGCCGGAGACGCTGCCCGGGGCCGGCGAGGGCGGCTCCGCCGGCAGCGGCAGCGGTGCCGAGATCGAGGAGCTCAAGCGGCAGATGCGCGAGATGCAGCAGCGCCTCGAGAAGCTGAGCGAGAAGGACAAGACGTGATTCGGCGCACCGCCGAGGCGTCGGCGCGCCGTTTCCGTTATCGCCGGCGCCGCATATGCAGCCGGCCGGAATGCGATCGAGGAGAGCAAATCATCGAGAGGGCCTCGGCTTTCCCTGCTGTTTCCGACCGTGTGCGCCGAATGTGAACGCTCGGCCGGCTCAATAGCCGATTGCGCAGCCGTCCTTGCGTGGATCCGAGCCCCCGATCAGCACGCCACGCTGCCAATCGATCCGGATTGCCTGCGCACCGCCCCACGGCGCCGGCGCCATGGCCAAGACGTGGCCGCGCGCCTCGAGCCCTTCCCGGGTTGGTGCAGGCAATCCACGCTCCACGATGGTCTGCTCGCCCACAAAGAACGCACGCGGCGCGTCGATGGCAGCCTGCACGTCCATGCCGTAATCGACCATGTTCACCAGGACGTGCACGTGCCCCATCGGCTGGTAATGCGCGCCCATCACTCCGAACGCGAGCTCGCAGCGCCCGTCACGGAATGCCATGCCCGGGATGATGGTATGCATCGGACGCTTGCTCGGCCCAAAGTTGTTGGGATGATCGGGGTCAAGGACGAAGCAGGCGCCACGGTTCGTCAGCATGATGCCGGTCTGCTCGGTGCAGATGCCGACGCCGAAATGGGAGAACAAGGTGTTGATCAGGGACACGGCCATGCGGTCGCGGTCCACCACCGTCAGGTACACCGTGTCCCCGCCCGGGGAGCGAATGGGTGGCGCGCTCGCGCGGCGCGCGCGGTCGATTCGCGAGGCAAGCTCGCCCGCGAATCGCTTGTCGAGCAGCGCCGGGACGGCAGCCCGCATCGACGCAGGCTCGGCGATGTGATCGTCGCGCAGCGCGTAGGCGATCCGTGCCGCCTCGAGGGTGAGATGAAACCGGTCGGGACCGAGCGGATCGAGGGCGGCGAGCTCGAAGCACTCCAGGATGTTGAGCAGCACCAGCGCGGTCAGGCCTTGGGTGTTCGGCGGCAGCTCCGAGACGGTCACCCCCCGGTAATCGGTGCTGATGGGCGCGACCGCCTCGCCGCGATGACCGGCGAAATCTTCCCCCGTCAAGAACGAGCCCCGGGTCCTCAGGGTCGCCACGATGTCATCGGCGATCGGCCCCTCATAGAAGGCGCGCGGCCCTCGCTCGGCGATCGAGCTGAGCGTCTGCGCCAGCGCCGGCAGCCTGATGACATCACCTTCCGCCGGAGCGCCTCCGTTGAACAAGTAATGGCGCGCTGCGCCGGTATCGGCAGCGAGCTTGCGGACCTCCGCTGCCCAGTCCCACGCGATTCGCGCAGCGACCGGGAAGCCATCCTCGGCGTAGCGAATAGCCGGCGCCAAGGCCCGATCGAGCCCGAACCGGCCGTGGGCGGCCAGGATCGCCGCCCAGGCGTCGATCGCACCCGGCACGGTGACAGCATGGATCGAGTTGCCGGCGATGGAACGCAATCCCTGGTCGACCAGGCCGGCGCCCGACGCGCGTGCGCCGGCACGGCCGGTGCCGTTGTAGGCCCAGCTCGACTGGCCGGGAATGCTCACTATCGCGCAGCAGTCGCCGCCGATGCCGGTCATATGCGGCTCCACGACCGAGAGCACGGCCGCGGCCGTCACCGCCGCGTCGGCTGCGTTACCGCCGGCCCGCAACGTGTCGATCGCGGCAAGGCTCGCCAGCGGGTGCGAGGTCGCCGCCATGCCGTCCGCGGCGATCACCGCCGAGCGGCCGGGCAGCTGGAAGTCGCGGCCGCTGCTCACGGCCTCACAATCGCGCCTGGTCGGCGCCTTCGAGGGCGATCTGCGGCTGCTTGCGACCGGAGAGCGAGATGCCGGTGATCAGATCGACGAAGCTGAGCACGGTGAGAAGCAGCAGGACCGAGCTGGCCGCGTGCGGCACCAGTGCCAGCTCGGCGGCCATGGCCAGGAACAGGACCAACGAGAGCGCGTGGTCCATGATCGACTTGCTGGCCAGCCGCGCAGCCTTGAGCACCTCGACATAGAGCAGCAGCATGCCCAACCCGACCAGCAGGTCGCCGGTCGTCACCGGCAGCTGCCGGTCGGCCGCAAGCGGAATGAGCAGAGCCGCATCAGTCAAAGGCGCGTTCAGAAGGAATACAATCATGTTGTAGAGCGCAAACGGTATGAGCAGGAGTGGAAAGGCGATCAGGTACATGTTGGCCTGCCTTGTGCCCGGGCCGCGGTGAGCAGGGTACTGGAACCGCTCGCCGGCGACGGCTCGATCCTACGGCAGGTCTGGGGAAACAGGAAATTAGCGCCGATTCCGGTCCGGGCTGATGCACGAGCAGTTGGCCCTGGAGCCGAGCACCTCGCCGCGCGGCAAGGCTCGGGCGTCGACCTGACCCAAACGTTGGTCGATTCAAGCCCGGGGCTCGGCTGGCCAGATGGCGCTACCAGGTGCGGGCCGGGTCGGGGATGCTCGAGCCCTGACCAGCGGCGGCGGTCCGCGCGTGGCTCTGGGTCTGCACCTGCCGCGGAGCCGTCTGCGCCTGCCTGGT
>DASXAP010000056.1:0-2928 GCA_036406655.1 Xanthobacteraceae bacterium
CGGCGAACGGCGTGATCATCGCCGAGGCCACAAGGCGGCTGGTCGGCGGGCTGTTCGAATACCGCGATCTCGGCGTCGCCGAGGTCAAAGGGCTGGATGCGCCGGTTGCGGTCTGGCAGGTGCTGCGCCCGAGCGCGGTCGAGAGCCGCTTCGAGGCGTTGCGGTCCGCATCGCTGAGCCGGCTCGTCGGCCGCGACGCGGAAATCGAGCTGTTGCTGCGCCGCTGGGAACGGGCCAAGGATGGCGAAGGCCAGATCGTGCTGATCTCCGGCGAGCCGGGCATCGGCAAGTCGCGCCTCGCCGCGGCGTTTCAGGAACGGCTGGGCGGCGAGCCGCACACCCGGCTGCGCTATTTCTGCTCGCCGCATCATCGCGACAGCGTGCTCCATCCGTTCATCGCCCAGCTCGAGCACACCGCCGGGCTCGCCCGCGGGGACGAACCGGCAGCAAAGCTGGAGAAGCTCGCCGGGCTGCTGTCCCGATCGCGCGGGCACGCGCCGGAGACGGCCGCCGTGCTAGCCGACCTGCTCGGATTGCCGACCGACGCGACATTGCCGAGCGATCCGCGGCAGAAGCGCGAGCTGACGCTTACGGCATTGCTGCGGCAGCTCGAAGGATTGGCTGAGCGAGAGCCGGTGCTGCTCGTCTTCGAGGACGCGCAATGGGCCGACCAGACCTCAGTGGAATTGCTCGAACGCGCGGCCGAGCGCGTGCCGAACCTGCCGGTGCTGATGGCGATCACTTTTCGGCCCGAGTTCGAGCCGCCGTGGACCGGGCGGGCACAGGTCACCTCGCTGACCTTGAGCCGCCTCGGCCAGCGGGGACACGGCGTCGCTGGTCGAGCGTCTGACCGAAGGCAAGAGGCTGCAGAGATAACGGATCGGATCGTCGAGCGCACCGACGGCATCCCGCTCTTCGTCGAGGAGCTGACGAAGACACTGCTCGAAGGCGGCTTGCTGCGGGACGAGGACGGGCGTTTCGCCCTCGATGGTTCATTACCCCCACTGGCGATCCCGTCCAGCCTGCATGACTCGCTGATGGCTCGCCTCGACCGGCTCGCACCGGTCAAGGAGGTGGCGCAGATCGGCGCGGCGATCGGTCGTCAATTCTCATACGAGCTGGTGGCGGCGGTTGCGCGCCGGCCGGAAGAGCTGGTAAGGGACGCGCTCGATCAGCTGGTCGATGCGGGTCTGATCTTCCGCCGAGGTGTTCTGCCTGAAGCGATTTTCGTGTTCAAGCATGCGCTGGTTCAAGATGCCGCTTACGGCACGCTGCTGCGCCGACGACGCCAAGAAATTCACGCCGGGATCGCGGAGACGCTGGAAAAAGCGGTTAGCCGATGCGCGCGCGGAAAGTGCGGCGCTGCTCGCTTACCACTGGCTCAATGCCGAGCACTGGGAGAAGGCGCTGAGCTGCACGTTGGCAGCGGCCGAGGCGGCCAATAAGCTCTATGCGCGTCCCGAGGCGATAACCCATTACTGACAGGCCCTCGACCTGTTGGAGCGGCTGCCGGGAAATGCCGAGCGCAACCGTGTCCACGCCGGCGTCATCCTGTCGCTGATTTTGCTGCCGGGCTGCATGCCGGACGAGGCCGCGCAAGGGCGCATGTTGCGGCACCTCGATCGAGCATTCGAAAATGCAACATCGGACGGCAATGCCGCAGTGGCGGCGAGGCTGCTTGCAGCCAAGGGCTATGCGTGGGACGATCGGGCCCTTCTATTGGATGCGCTCGCGCGTGCCGAATTATCAAGCAACCCCTCGGTGCTGGCAGATGCGGAATACCGATACGGGCAGTATCTCGGGAAGCACGGCCAATTCGAGGAGTCACTTGGACACACGGCTCGGGTGATCGATCTTCTCGGCGCCCAAGGCGAGCGTCTGCAGCAAGCCGTCGTCATGACCTACGGGGGCCGGTGCTACGGCGCTCGCGCCGGGCGGCTGGACGAGTCGCTCGCGTACGCTCGACGCGCATATGAGGCCGGCGACGAGTTGGACGACGCCAAGTTGCGGGCGCTCCGCGCCATGGAAGCCGAACCTTACATGTACAAAGGGGATTGGGATGCGGTGGTCCGGGTCGCCGAGCAGGGATTGCCTAAGGCCTGGGAAATTCGCGAATGGAACGCGGTTCTCTGTTCGTCCGTTTGGTTGAGCATGGCCTACCTGAAGCTCGGGAAACCCGATGACGCCAAACGGATTCTCGATCGGGCGTTCAAGGAGGTACCGTTTCGCGGCATCGGCGCGGCGGGTATGGCCACTTCCGTGCATGGCGTTGCATTGACGAAGATTGTCTTGGCTCAGCTCCACCTTGCTGTCGGCGACACCGCTCAAGCGCTAAGCGCAGCCGAGATGGCGCTGGAGTTTGCAGAACAGTACCGGCTCGGTCTCGAACAGGGCGCGACCCACCGCATTTTCGGCGAGGTTTACCAGGCCATGGGCAACCGCGCCGAGGCCGATGCCGCTTTCCGCCGCAGTCTCGAAGTGTTGAGCGAAATCCAATCGCGTCCCGAGCTGGCGCAGACGCTGCTTGCCTATGGCCGCTTCCGGCGCGGCGACAATGCTCTTGTGGATCGCGGGCTGATCGAGCGGGCCCTCGCCCTGTTCGAGGAGATGAATGCAACCGGATGGATTGAGGAGGCGGGCGCTTCGCTGGCCGCCGGGTAGCCGTGCGGCTCGGTCATTTCACAGCGGGCGACGGCCGGCCTTGGCCTTGCCAGATGCCGTAATAGGCCGAGTTCCAGCGGGTTTGGGCAAGGGGTGGCCTGTCCTCCAACAAGTTCGCGAGGGTGCCAATATTGCGTGCTTCCCCGGCGAAGGGGTCCACCACTCGGCGGCCCGAGCGGCGGATCGGTGGGTCCCGGCGTCCGCTGAGACAGCGGGCCACGCCGCGTTTCATCATCGGCGGGTCGGTAACGCCGGTGGAGGACTAGA
>DASXAP010000057.1:0-47279 GCA_036406655.1 Xanthobacteraceae bacterium
CCTTCACCTCAAGCGGGTGCAGCTTGCAGAAATCAGCGACCTGATCGAACGACAGCGCGGTGTTCTCGACCAGCCACACGGCGGTTGCCTTGGGCATCAGCGGTGCTGCTGTCATGGGTAAATCTCCTCTGTGCTCCGCCCGCCCTGGTCAGGCGAAGCCTGGATGTCATCGACGATGACGGAATTGGTCCGAATATAGGCATTCCGCCTGCCGCTAGGCAATGGGTCCCCCTCACGTCCGGGCTATGGCAGGGTCGGATCGAGCACGATCTTTCTCGGTAGGATGGGTGGAGCCCCCGCAGGGGGCGATACCCATCACATCGCCGGAAGGCGATGGGTATCGCGCGCGGCGCGCGCTCCACCCATCCTACCGAGGCGGCGGCGGATCACGATCGCCTTCATCTGTCGTTCCTGGCGAGCCGCGTGACAAGCACCTATCGCGCGAGTAGCGATAGCGCATGGCGAGCGAAAAGGCAGGCTCGGTCTGCGCCTGTCCGCTCCCGCTCGTCGCACTCTCGGGGCCGAACCACATGCAACCGCACGACAAGCAGGCCTGCGCCGAGCTGATCCAGGCCTGGGGCTTCTACCGCGACCAGGGAAAATGGCCGGAGCTCCTGGGCACGTTTGCCGCGGACGGGCAGATTGCCATTTCCTGGTTCAGCGGAAGCTTTCCCGATTTCGTAGAACGGTGCCGGCAGAGCTTCGCCGCGGGACAGCGTTCCAAGCACCACGTCCTGCCGTCGATGGTGCGTGTCTGCGGTGATCGGGCCCTGGCGGAGACCAATGTCGTCATCCTGGTGCGCCAGAAGATTGCCGGCGTGCTCGCCGATCTCACCTCCTATGCGCGCTTTCTCGATCGGCTGCAGCGGAGCGGGGAAGGCTGGGTCATCGTCGAGCGCAGCGCCGTCTACGAACGCGACCGGCTCGATGCGGTCGAGCCGTCGGAGGAGCTTGCGAGGCTCCTCGCCGGCAGCGACTTCAGTCGATATCCCGAGCCGTACCGCTACATGGCGGCGCGGCTTGCGGCGGCGGGACGAGCGCTTGCCCCGATCGTCCACCACGACGGCGCGCCGCACACGGCCGAGCTCTACCGGCGTTGCGAGGCGTGGTTGGGCGGGGAGTAGTGCCGCGGCCCGCTCGACCGCGCCGGGACGGCCGGCTCGAGCTGCGCCTCGCTTGACAGCGGCAAGGCGCAGGCCCATGTCGGCTGGCGAGAGCAGCGAGCTTGCGCATGTCCGTTTCCGATCCGTCTGCGCCCCGCCCGAAACCCCCGCTCAAGGTGCTGTTGTGCTCGCCGCGGGGTTTTTGCGCCGGCGTGGTGCGGGCTATCGATTCGGTCGAGCGCGCGCTCGAGCAGTATGGCGCTCCGGTCTATGTCCGCCACGAGATCGTCCACAACCGCTACGTGGTGGAGAGCCTCAAGGCCAAGGGTGCGGTTTTCGTCGAGGAGCTCGATGAAATCCCCGACACGCGGGCCCCGGTGATCTTCTCCGCCCACGGGGTGCCGAAGTCGATCCCGGAAGAGGCGAAGCGGCGCAATTTCTTCGCCCTCGACGCCACCTGCCCGCTGGTGACCAAGGTGCATCGCGAGGCGGAAATTCATCACAAGCGCGGGCGTGAGATCGTGCTGATCGGCCATGCCGGACATCCGGAGGTTGTCGGCACGCTGGGACAGCTGCCCGCGGGCGCCATCACGCTCCTTCAGTCGGTCGAGGAGGCGAGCGCGTTCGTGCCGCGCGATCCGGCCAATCTCGCCTATGTCACGCAGACGACGCTTTCGGTCGACGATACCGCCGATATCGTTGCGGCGCTCAAGGCGCGGTTCCCGGCGATCCACGGGCCGCACAAGGAGGACATCTGCTACGCCACCACCAATCGCCAGGAGGTGGTCAAGAAGGTGGCGCCTCTGGTCGAGGCCATGATCGTGGTCGGCTCGGCCAACTCCTCCAATACCCAGCGCCTGAAGGAGGTGGCGGAGCGCGCCGGCTGCCCCCGCGCGGCCTTGGTGCAGCGCGCGCAGGACATCGACTGGTCGCTGTTCGGCTCCATCGGCAGCCTGGGCATCACCGCGGGCGCCTCGGCACCCGAGGTCCTGGTCGAGGAGGTGATCGCCGCCTTCGCCGGACGCTACGCGGTCGATCTGGAGACCGTCACGACCGCGGACGAAAGCATGTTCTTTCCGCTGCCGCGGGTGCTCAGGGAGAACGAGGCGGCGGAATGAGCCGAGGGTAGCGAAGGGCAGCCTCGGTTCGGGCGCCGGCAGGCGGGCAAGCGCGGCGGAGCCGAGCTGCAAGCGCGCCGCATGCGGGGCGCGCCTGCCCTGCCCTGCAGCCTCCTCGCCATTCGCTTTCGAGAGGCATTCATCTTGGCTGTCTACACCGACGTTGCCGACGAGGAGCTGCAGCTCTTCCTCGCCGGCTACGATCTCGGAGAGCTGCTCTCCTACAAGGGCATCGCGGAAGGCGTCGAGAACTCGAACTTCCTGATGCACACCGGCCGCGGCTACTTCATCCTCACCCTCTACGAGAGACGGGTCGCGGCACGGGACCTGCCGTTCTTCCTCGCCCTGATGGAGCACCTGCACGCGCGCGGCATCACCTGTCCGCAGCCGGTGAAGAGCAGGAACGGCAAGGTGCTGGGCTCGCTTGCGGGGCGGCCGGCGGCGGTGATCACCTTCCTCGACGGGATGTGGATCCGCCGGCCGTTGCCGGTCCACTGCGGAGCGCTCGGCGGCGCGCTCGCGCGGCTGCACCTGGCGGGGCTCGATTTCCGGATGCGGCGCGCCAACGCGCTCTCGGTGGAAGGCTGGCGTTCGCTCTACCAGAGCTGCTGCGAGCGGGCGAACGAGGTGCAGCGCGAGCTCAAGCAATTCCTCGCGGCCGAGCTCGCCCATCTCGAGCAGGGATGGCCAACAGACCTGCCGCAGGGGGTCATCCACGCCGATCTGTTCCCCGACAACGTGTTCTTCCTCGGCAACAGGCTCTCGGGGCTGATCGATTTCTATTTCGCCTGCACCGACGCGCTGGCCTACGACGTGGCGGTCTGCCTCAATGCCTGGTGTTTCGAGAGCGATCACTCCTACAATGTGACCAAGGGAAGAGCGCTGCTGCAGGCCTATGCGCAGGTGCGGCCCCTGGCGGAGGAGGAACGCTCCGCCCTGCCGCTGCTGGCGCGCGGGGCCGCGACCCGGTTCCTGCTGACGCGGCTCGCCGACTGGTTCAACGTGCCGGCCGGCGCGCTGGTGCGGCCCAAGGATCCGCTCGAATACTACCGCAAGCTGCGCTTCCACCAGGCGGTGAAAGACGTCGGCAATTACGGGATCGGATGATGCGCGAGGCGCAGGAGCCGCACGTCGTCATCCACACCGACGGCGCCTGCTCGGGGAATCCGGGGCCGGGCGGCTGGGGAGCGATCCTGCAGTTCGGCCAGCACCGCAGGGAGCTGCACGGCGGAGAGCCGCACACCACCAACAACCGCATGGAGCTGGTAGCGGCGATCTCGGCACTCGAGGCGCTCAAGCGCCCCTGCCTGGTCGACATTCACACCGACAGCCAGTACCTGCGCGACGGCGTCACCTCCTGGATCGGCCGATGGAAGCGCAACGGCTGGCGTACCGCCGAGAGGAAGCCGGTCAAGAACGTCGATCTATGGCAACGCCTCGACGCGCTGTTGACGGAGCATCGGGTCCGCTGGCATTGGCTGCGCGGGCACGCCGGTCACGCGCTCAACGAGCGAGCCGACGAGCTGGCGCGCGAAGGCTTGAGCCGGGCGCGGGCGGGAGCTCGGCCCGCGGCGCCCGCCCGCCGCGCGCACAAGCCGCTGCCGGATGCGGGGGATTAGAGCGCGTTCCGGTCGAATTGACACACATCGGTCCAGCGCGCGCCTCACTCTCCCCTTGCAGGGAGGGCGATTTTGCATATGCGCTTCGTCATGCCCGGCTTTATGCCGGGCATCCACGTCTTGTGCCCGCGCAAAGGCGTGGATAGCCGGGACAAGCCCGGCCATGACGATCCATATGCGATTGCCCTGTTCCTTCCAGGGGAGGGTGAACGCACGTCGCCAGAGCTCGTGGGCGAAATTCACCGAAACGCGCACTCGCCTCGCCCGTATCAATGGGTCGCGTCCGATGCTATAGTGCCGCGCTAGCCGAGCGCCGGGGAATCCGGGGAAACGGCCGTTGCGCAGGGATCGTCGGGGGACACGCTTGCCGCAGAGACGCTTTCAGCTGCTGCTGATCAAACCGTCGCACTATCACGATGACGGATACGTCGTCCGGTGGTGGCGAGCGGTGATCCCGTCCAATTCGCTTGCCGCCGTGTACGGCCTCGCCCGCGACTGTGCGGAGCGCCAGGTGCTCGGTCCCGAGGTAGCGATCGACATCGACGTCATCGACGAGAGCAACACCCGGGTCAAGATCCCCAAGCTCGTTCGCCGCTTCCGCCGGCACGGCAATTTCGGGCTTCTGGCGCTCGTCGGCGTGCAGTCGAACCAGTACCCGCGCGCGCTCGACATCGCGCGCCCGTTCCGCGCCGCCGGGGTGCCGACCGCGATCGGCGGATTTCACGTGTCCGGCTGCCTGGCGATGCTCGACGGCACCGCCATCGACCTCGATCTCGCGCGCGAGATGCAAATCGCGATCTTCGCCGGAGAGGCGGAAGGGCGGCTCGAGGACGTGATCAGGGACGCGGCGCAGGGCCGGCTCCAGCCGCTCTACAACTTCATGAGCGATCTGCCCTCGATCGGCGGCGCGCCGATCCCGTTCCTGCCGCGGCGTTTCGCCAGGCGCACGGCCGGCACCAATACCAGCTTCGATGCCGGCCGCGGCTGCCCGTTCCAGTGCTCCTTCTGCACCATCATCAATGTGCAGGGCCGGAAATCCCGCTATCGCTCGCCCGACGATATCGAGAAGATCGTGCGCGAGAACCGGGCGCAGGGCATCTCCCGGTTCTTCATCACCGACGACAACTTTGCCCGCAATCGCGAATGGGAAGCGATCTTCGATCGGCTCGCCAAGCTGCGCGAGGTGGACGGCATCCCGCTCGGCCTGCTGATCCAGGTCGACACGATGTGCCACAAGATCCCGGGCTTCATCGTCAAGGCGAAGCGTGCCGGCGTCACGCGCGTGTTCCTCGGGCTCGAGAACATCAACCCGGACAACCTCGTCACCGCCAAGAAGAAGCAGAACAAGATCACCGAGTATCGCAGGATGCTGCTGGCCTGGAAGGCGCAGGGCATCTTCACCTTTGCCGGCTACATCGTCGGCTTTCCCGGCGACACGCCGGATTCGATCCGGCGCGACATCGCCATCATGCAGCGCGAGCTGCCCATCGACCTGCTCGAGCTCAACATCCTCACGCCGCTGCCGGGCTCGGAAGACCACAAGGTGCTGTGGAGCAAGGGCACCGACATGGACCCCGATCTCAACAAGTACGATCTCGAGCACGCCGTGACCGACCACCCGCGAATGCGGCGGGAGGAGTTGCAGGCCATCTATCACGAGGCCTGGTCGCTTTATTACACGCGGCAGCACATCGAGACGCTGCTGCGGCGCGCGATCGTGACGAACGTTCCGATGTTCAGCCTGGTGAAAATCCTGGCGCAGTTCGCCACCATGATGCAGATCGAGCGGGTGCATCCGCTGCAAAGCGGCCTGTTCCGGCTCAGGCACCCGAGCGAGCGCCGGCCCGGATTGCCGCGGGAGAGCCCTCTCGTATTCTACCCGCGCCTGATCGGGACGCTCGTTGCCAACAACATCAGGATGCTCGCGACGATCTGGTGGCTGCTGCGGCTCAAATGGCGCGTGGAGCACGATCCGGACCGCCATCGCTACATGGATCAGGCCCTCACCCCGGTGCGTGACGACGAGGAGGAGACCCTCGATCTCCTGACCAAGACTGCCGGGGCCAAGGCCGCCATCGCCCACCAGAAGCGGGTCGAGGAGCTCACCCACGCCGAGCGGGTGGAGCAAGCCGCGCGCGTGGCTGCCGAGTAGGGCGCACGCACAACTTCGTATGATGGGTGGAGCCCCCGTTAGGGGGCGATACCCATCACATCGCCGAGCAGAAGGCGATGGGTATCGCGCGCAGCGCGCGCTCCACCCATCCTACCGGAGATTGGCGGCCAATCTGTTCACCCATCCGGCGCTCGATCCGTTCGGCAAGATTGCCGAGTTCAAGTACTGCGCGGCCACGCCGCGGCCGGCTGAAGCGGGGCGCGCCGCAGCCGCTGCCCGCCCCGCGCGTGCCCGGTCAAGACGATCGGAATTGGCTCGGGTTGCCGGGTGAGCGTGCAGCTCCCAGGCGATCAGAGCTGCTTCAGCAAGGCGTCGCCGCCGGAGACCTCGACCTTGCCGGGCGATTCCTCGATGTTGAGCAGCTTCACGACCCCGTCCTCGACCAGCATTGCATAGCGTCTCGATCGCGTGCCGAGGCCTAATCCGGAGCCGTCGAAGGCGAGATCGACCGCCTTGGCGAATTCCCCATTGCCGTCGGCGAGAAAATCCAGCTTGTCGGCGGCGGCGGCCTTCTTCCACGCATCCATGACGAAGACGTCGTTCACCGCCGTCACGGCGACCGTCTGCACGCCCTTGGCCTTGAGCGCGTCGACGTTCTGCGAGATCGAGGGCACGTGCATCTTGTGGCAGGTGTTGGTGAACGCGCCCGGCGCCGCGAACAGAGCGACCTTCTTGCCCTTGAAGATCTCGCCGGTGGTCCTCCATGCCGGCCCCTCCGGCGTCATCACGCGAAACTTCGCCTCGGGCAATCGATCGCCGATCTTGATGGGCATGATCTCATCCTCTCTGTTGCATCGGAAGCCTTGCCCGGCGCCGTTGCCGGCTGCGCGAGCGCGCGCCGGCAAATTAACGCCTCGGGCGAATTAGTCGAGACGGGCAGTGACCTCGATCGTTTCGCTGCCGGTCACCGCGGTGAGCGTCAGCGAGATGTCATCTTGCCGGGCACCGGGGGGCGCCCCGTCGAGATCGAAGGTGAAGCGTTGCAGGCCGATGGGCGCGCCGGCGACCGCGGTCGGGACCGGCAGTGACCATTCGGGTCCGGGGCCCTCGGCGAACAGCTCGACCTTTGCCTCCGTCGGCGCCGCGACGTCGACCACGACGCGCGGCACCCTCGCTCCGCGCTCGCGCCGGACCGAGCGAATGGCGAGACCCGCACCCTCGCCCAAGGCAAGCTTCCGCGGCAGCCGCGCCTCGGCTGCCCTGAGCGCGTCGTCTTCCGGCGAGGCGCCGCCCGCCAGCGCAAGCTCGGCCCGGGCTTCGGCCGGGACGCACAGCTTCTCGCAAACCGCGTATTCGACCTTCAGCCGCAGCCTGGCCGGGCGGGCCGGATCCTGCGGCGACACCACGAGCGGCAGGATGAAGCTCCCGGTGTAGCCGATCGCAGTCAGGCCCTCTTCGGGGATGCGCTGCGGTGCCGGCCACGCCACGTCGACTGCCTTGACGTTGGCCGATCCGGCAAAGTCGAGCCGCGGCGGCACGCCGGCGTCTCCGGGATGCCTCCAATAGGTGTGCCAGCCGGCTTTCAGCCTGATCTCGATTCCGGCGCGCAACCGCGCGTCCCCGGCAGCCGCTGCGGAACCGGCAATCAGGCGCACGGCGCTGCGCGCATCCCCGTCCCAGCGCGAGGCGTGCTCCTGCGCCCTGGCGATGCCGATGGCTGCGCCGAGCACGCACAAAGGCAGCGCCCCGCGAGCGATGAGCGCGGCGATGAACGCGACGATGAGCGCGACCTGGCGACGCAGCCCGGCAGATCGAATCATCATGAACGCTCGATTAACCGCGAAACTTTTGCCGGGCCATTGAATTCATCGTGAGCGGTCCGGGTAATGGGGGGGCGGCCGCTCGGCGGCACGATTTGCCGAAGATACGACGACGACCGACCGCGCCTTGCTGGATTGTGGCACAGACCGTGCTTATGTTTGTCCATCGAGTGTTCATCCATCGAGGAATTCAAGCTTGCGACAGTTCGGTCGTTGCAAACATCCTCCAATCAGGTAGCATTTCGACATGAAGTCCGGTCGTAAACCAGGATGGCCAGAGATCGGCGCGGCGGCGCCGACCGATGACGATCCAGATGAAGGTCAGCCCGAGGGCTCCTCGAGCCGAGCCGGTGCACCGGTCCTCTCGAGGAAGACGAGGTCGCGCAAGGCGGCAAAGCGCGGCTATCTCGACGGGCAGATGCTCATCGCCATGCCGACCATGGGCGACGAGCGCTTTGCACGCAGCGTGATCTACATCTGCGCGCATTCGACGGACGGGGCAATGGGCATCGTCGTCAACCAGCCGGCGGCGCATATCAGCTTTTCCGATCTTCTGGTGCAGCTCGAGGTGATTCCCCGCACTGATCTGATCCAGCTACCGGCGCGCGCCGGCAACATGCAGGTGCTCAAAGGCGGCCCGGTCTCCACCGAGCGCGGCTTCGTGCTGCACTCGAGCGACTTCTTCATCGAGAACTCGACCCTCCCGATCGACGAAGGCATCTGCCTCACTGCCACCCTCGACATCCTCAAGGCGATCGCGCGCGGGGAAGGCCCCAAGTCCGCCATCCTCGCCCTCGGCTACGCCGGCTGGGCGCCGGGCCAGCTCGAGACCGAGATTCAGCAGAACGGCTGGCTGCATTGCCCGGCGGACGCCGAGCTGATCTTCGGCCAGGACATCGGCCGCAAATACGAGAAGGCGCTCAAGAAGATCGGCGTCGACCTGGGCATGTTCTCGGCCGAAGCCGGCCACGCCTGATCCCGGTCGCGGGCTCGCCGCCTGCGGGCGGCGCCGCGTGGGGGAAACCTCCGGCGCTCCGTATCTGGCCATCCCCTCGCGCATGCCCGGCCGTCGTCTTCTATCCGGCCGGAAACTGCCGTATACCTGCTGCTTGCGGGCAACGAGCGACGGACAGGAGGCATGGATGCAGCGGTTGGGTCGGCGTGATTTCCTCAAGGGCTGTGCTGCGATCGGCGGAGCGGCGGCCGGCAGCTTCACTTGCGTCGGGGTCTCGCAGGCGGCAGCCCTCGCCGTGCCGACCGTGGACAAGCTCGCCATCCGCGTGCTCATCGATTCGAGCTACGACATCTTCTTCCGCCCCGGCCAGGCGAACGGCGTATCCGTTGCGCCCCCGCCCCGTCCGCAAAGCTATCGACAGAGCCTGCACAACCAATGGGGACTGTCGCTGTTCGTCGAGTCGCAGCGTGCGGGCGAAGCACGCACGATCATGCTCGACTTCGGATACACCCCCGAAGCGCTGATCAACAATATCGGCTACACGCGCGTCGACCCGACGAAGATCAACGCGCTCGTGGTCAGCCACGGTCATTTCGATCACTACGGCGGGTTGCACGGCTTTCTCGACAAGTACCGGAGCGTGCTTCCCGACGATCTCAAGCTCTATGCCGGAGGCGAGGACAATTTCTGCCGCCGCTATTCCGGCCGGTTGGATCAGCTCACCGAGTTCGGCGTGCTGGATCGGCGCGACCTCACCGCGCAACGGGTTGCCGTCGTACTGGCGGAGCACCCGACCATCGTCGCCGATCACGCCTTCACCACCGGCAAGATAAAGCGCTCGAGCATCGAAAAGGTGCTTCCGAACACGATGGTCGAGTTTGCCATGAAGGACGGGGTCGGTTGCGAGGCCGCCCACTATCTGCCGGCGGAAATGGTGGGCAAGATCGTTGCCGACGAGCACATTCACGAGCATGCGACGTGCTTCAACGTCAAGAATCGCGGGCTCGTCGTGATCAGCTCCTGCGGGCACGTCGGCATCGTCAACTCGGTGCGTCAGGCGCAGGAGGTCTCCGGGGTTGCCAAGGTGCATGCGATCATGGGCGGCTTCCATCTCGGGCCGGCCCCGGCGGATTACCTCGAGCAGGTCGTCGCGGAGATCAGGAAGCTCGAGCCCGATGCCGTGATCCCGATGCACTGCAGCGGCAACAACTTCATCCAGGAGGCGCGCCGGCAGATGCCCGACAAGGTGCTGGTGTCGACCACCGGGTGCGGGGTCACGATCGGAGCCTGAGCGGGTGTCCTGGCGCCCCTTGCGCGCGACCACGCGAAAGCTCGCGATCCTCTGCGCGGTTCTCGGCCTGAGCCCCTGCCCGGGCGCGCAGGCCCAGTCGTCGCGCACGGCAGCCGACCTCATGGATGCCGTGATGTGGGGCAAGGAGCCGATCGGCGGCCCCTTTGCCCTGGTCGACCAGAACGGCAGGACGCGCACCGAGCGCGACTTTCTCGGCAAGCTTCTGCTGGTCTATTTCGGCTTCACCAGCTGCCCCGACATCTGTCCGACCGAGCTCTTGACGATCGCCACCACCCTCGACCGGCTCGGGCCTGCCGCGGCGGGCGTGCAGCCATTGTTCATCACCCTCGACCCCGAGCGCGACACGCCGGATCATCTGCGGGAATATGTCTCGGCGTTCCACCCACGGCTGCTCGGCCTTACCGGAAGCGCCGAGCAGATTCGCAAGGTTGCCGAGGCGTACCGGGTCTACTACGTCAAGGTGCCCATCGCCGGTGACAGCTACACCATCGATCACATGGGCTTCGTCTACCTGATGGGCGCCGACGGCCGCTACCTCGGATTTCTTCCGCCGGGAACCCCTGCCGAGAAGATGGTCGCGGTCGTTCGGCCGCACCTGGCGACGGCCGGGGAGCATTGATCCGCCGAGGGGCTCCTACTGCACCAGACGCTTGCGCGGGGCGTCGGCGCGCTCGCGCGCGCCATCGACCTGCAGCAATGCGCGGGCGTCGTCGGCGGTCATCGGCTCGCCGAAATGGTAGCCCTGCGCGTATTCACAGCCGAGCTGATAGAGCTCGACCGCGTCCGAATCGGTCTCCGCGCCCTCGGCGACCACCTCCATGCCGAGATCATGCGCGAGCGCCACGATCGAGCGCAGGATCACCGGACGGCTCCCCTTGCCGTTGGCGCGGACGAACGACTGGTCGATCTTGATCGTGTCGAACGGAAACCGCTGCAGGTAGGCGAGCGACGAATGCCCGGTGCCGAAGTCGTCGAGCGCGAGCCCCGCGCCGAGCTCGCGGATGCGCTGGAGTATCTGCGCGGCGTGCTCGGGATTGTCCATGACCAGCGATTCCGTGAGCTCGAGCTTGAGCGTGCCGCGGGCGATCCCGGAACGGGCGATCACCGTGCGCAGGTCATGGATGAGATCCTGCCGAAGCAGCTGCCGTGACGACACGTTCACGCTGCAGAAGATCGGATCGCGCGGGCGCACCGTGCGCTGCCACGTCGCCAGCTGGCGGGCGGTGCGCTCGAGCACGAACATGCCGAGGTCGACGATCAGGCCGATCTCCTCGGCGATGGCGATGAACTCGGACGGTGAGGTGCGGCCCATCTTGGGATGATCCCAGCGCGCCAGGGCCTCGAAGCCGGCGATCGAGCGGTCCTCCAGCCTCACTATCGGCTGGTAGAGGATCGTGATCTCGTCGCGCTCGAGCGCGCGCCGCAGCTCCGACTCGAGCGCCAGGCGGTCGGTCTTGCGCGCCCGCATCGACGGCTTGAACAGCTCGAGGCGATCGCCGCCGATCCGCTTGGCGTGGTACATCGCCAGCTCGGCATCCTTGAGCACCTCCTCGGGGCGGCTCGGCTGCCCATCCGCAAGCGCGATGCCGATCGAGGCGGTGAGGAAGATCTCGCGGTCGTTGAAGGTGATCGGCGCGCGCAGCGCCTTGCGCAGCGTCTCGGCGAACGCGACCACGCGCTCGGACTCGCGCTCGGAGAGGAGAATGAGCGCAAACTGGTCGCCGGAGAGGCGGGCGAGCGTATCCTGCGGCTTGAGCAGCCGCGAGAGCCGCCGCGCCAGCGTCAGCAGGATCGAGTCGCCGACCGCGATCCCGACCGAATCGTTGACCTGCTTGAAGCGGTCGGCGTCGATCACCATCACCGTCGGCTTGATCGCGGGGTCGGCCTTGGCGAAGGCGAGCATGCCGCTCAGCCGATCGAGGAACAGCTCGCGGTTGGGCAGGCCGGTGAGATTGTCGTGCACGGCGTCGTGCAGCAGCCGCTCCTCGGCATTCTTGAACTCGGTGACGTCGGTGAGGGTGCCCACCAGCCGCACCACCTCGCCATCGGAGCCCACCACCGGCCGCGCCTTCAGCGCCAGCCACAGGTAATGGCCGTCGGGCGTGCGCAACCGGAAATCCTGCGTCAGCCGTCCGCGCCGCTGCTCCAGCACGCTGTCGAGCACGGCGCGGAAGCGGTCGCGATCGAGCGGATGCAGGACGTCGAGCCAGCGCGCCGCCGGGCCTTCGAGCGCGCCGCGCTTGAGCCCGAGCAAGGTCTCGGTCTCGGGGCTGGTGAACACCTTGTCGGCGGAGACGTCCCAGTCCCAGATCATGTCGCCGGCGCCGACGAGCGCCAGCGCCCGGCGCTCGACGTCGGAGACGATCCCGCCGGTCACGCCGCCGGCGAAGGCGTGCTGCATCACGGTAAACCCGATCAGCATGACGATCAGCACCAGTCCGCCCAGCAATGCCGGCCCGACGATGTCGTTGGTGAGCGCCCCCATGACTGCGAACGCGGCCGTGATCACCCAGACGACGAGCAGCAGCCAGGTCGGGATCAGCAGCACGGCGCGATCGAAACCGTGGAACGAGAGATAGAGCACGACCGCGAAGCCGAGCACCGCCACCATCACCAGCGAGATGCGCGCGATGCCCGACGCGATCGGCGGCTCGAACAGCGCCAGCGCCACGAGCGCCGCGAGGAATGCGAGCCAGCCGAGGGTGATGTGGGCGTAGCGCACGTGCCAGCGGTTGAGGTTGAGATATGCGAACAGGAAAACCACCAGTGTCGCCGCCAGGATGGCTTCACCGGACGCCCGCCAGATCCGCTCTGCATCCGCCGAGAGCGCGAGCACCCGGCCCCAGAAGCCGAAATCGATGCCGATATAGACGAGCACCGCCCAGCCGAGCGCGGCCGCGGCCGGGAACATGATCGAGCCCTTGACCACGAACAGGATCGTGAGAAACAACGCCAGCAGGCCGGCAATGCCGATCACGATGCCGTGGTAAAGGGTGAGGCTGTTGACCTTGTCCTTGTAGGACTCCGGCTCCCACAGATAGAGCTGGTTGAGCTTGTCGGTGCGCAGCTCCAGCACGTAGGTCATGACCGCGCCGGGATCGAGCGTGATGCGGAAGATGTCGGCGGTCGCGCTGTCCTGGCGCTCGGGACGTTCGCCGCTCGAGGTGATGCTGGCCACGCGCGAGCGGCCGAGATCGGGCCAGAACACGCCGGAGCCGACCATGCGATAGTGCGGCACGACGATGAGCCGCTCGATCTGATCGTTCCCGGTGTTGGAGAGGGCGAACACCGCCCAATGGGTGTTGCCCTCGCGAGCGCGTACGTCCATCCGGCGGACGATGCCGTCCGGGCCGGGCGCCGCCGAGACGAGAATCCGGTCGCCGTCGGAGCGGTGGCGCTCCGCCGCGTCGGTCAGATCGATTGCCTGCAGCTCGGTGCGGACGTTGATCGCTTCGAGCGCCCGCGCGTTCGACAGCCCGACCGCGATCGTCGCCAGCAGCGCGGCCAGGCAGGCGCCAACCAGTTGCAACCGACGACCCTCCAGCCCCGCAGCTTCGGTCTTCGCGCACGAGCGTCGGCCCCCGGCATCGACCCATTCGCGCCGGGGTATGGCCGAGGCTCCCGAGCCCGCCGAAGCTAGCCAACTTTGCGTCGTTTTCGCGGCTCGGGGAGCCGCAGGGGCTCCGCACCCAAGTAGCCAAGCACGCGCATAAGTGCAAGAAATCTCAATTGATTGAAGTCGCACCGGGCGGCTGCGGAAAAGCCCCCGGCAGACCGGTATCCTGGGGGCGCGGCTAGACCTTCAGCACGATCTTGCCGATATGGACACTGCTTTCCATGCGCGCATGCGCCTTCGCCGCCTCGGTCAGGGGAAAGGTGCTGTCGATGACCGGCTTCACCTTGCCCGCAGCGAGCAGCGGCAGGACCCGCTGCTCCACCGCGCGGGCGATGGCGCCCTTGTCGGCGGCCGACCGAGCGCGCAGCGTCGAGCCGGTCTGGGTGAGGCGCTTGAGCATGAGGCGGCGGAAGTCCACGGTCGCTTTCGGGCTGCCCTGGAAGGCAATCTGCACCACGCGGCCGTCGACGGCGGCGGCTTCATAATTACGCTCGATATAGTCGCCGCCGACGATATCGAGGATGACATCGGCGCCCTTGCCGCCGGTGGCGGCCTTGGTAGCGGCCACGAAATCTTCGCTTCTGTAGTTAACGGCGAGGTCGGCGCCGAGCGTGCGGCAGGCGTCGCACTTGGCGGCGGAGCCCGCGGTGGCGATGACGCGCGCTCCCGACGCCTTGGCGAGCTGGATTGCGGTCGTGCCTATTCCCGACGAGCCGCCATGCACGAGCAGCGTCTCGCCGGGCTCGAGCCGGCCGCGCTCGAAGACGTTGTGCCAGACGGTGAAGAAGGTCTCGGGGACGGCTGCGGCTTCGGTGATCGTCAGCGCCGGCGGGACCGGCAGGCAGTGACTCTCGTGCGCCGGACAGTATTCGGCGTAGCCGCCCCCGACCACCAGCGCCATGACCCGATCGCCCGTCTTCCAGCGCCGCACGGCAGCGCCGATGGCGACCACTTCCCCGGCGATCTCCAGTCCGGGGATGTCGGTGGCGCCGGCTGGCGGCGGATAAAGCCCGAGCCGCTGCATCACGTCCGGCCGATTGACGCCGGCGGCGGCCACCTTGACCAGCACCTCGTCGGAGCCGAGCGGAGGGACAGGCCGGGGTTGCGGGACCAGCATCTCCGGTCCCCCGGAAGCGCGAATGGCGATGACCGTCATCTCGGCGGGAATGGGCGGCATGGCAGGCGATCCTTGCGACGAGCGGGTTTGCAGCAGGGCGGAGCCCCTGTGACAGCTCGGGGTTGCGCGGTTATTTTCAAGGCTTCGAGCGGAGACGAGCGATGCCGGCGATGGAAGACGACGAGCGCCCGAAAAAGAAGATCGTGCATGAGATCGGGCAGGACTTGGCCCTCCTCTCGGTGAGGGAGCTGGAAGAGCGCATCGCCATCCTCAAGGGCGAGATCGCTCGGCTGGAGGCGGCAATTGCGGGCAAGCAGGCCTCCCGCAACGTGGCCGACCAGTTCTTCAAGCGATAGGCCGCAGGCATGCGACCGGTCCAGAGGCATCGATCCTGCCGACGCGTTCGCTCGCCGAGCCGTCCGAGAGGTTAGCCCGGCACGCAAGAAATTTGAAAATCTTAAGACCTTGTTAAGCTTTCTCGAACATTACTGTTGGCGTCCATCTTCTGGACGTTGAGTGGCTCCTGTCCACTCTGTTTGACGCCTCCCTGTTAAAACTTCGAGCCGCCGGCATCGGCGGCTCTTTTTTTGCGCCTTTGCAGGGAGCCCAATTCGTTAACCTGCTCTTTCCGATCCCGTTTCCGAATAGCTGCTGCGGAGCGGGCTACCGCAGATAAGGCTCGGCGGCGTCCGGGCAGCCGTTGAGGCTGTGCTCCGGCAGCAACTATGTCGGCAGCTTTGTCGGGCGGGTGCTGGACAGCGCTTCGCGCCTGCGCAATCTTTCCGATCCCGCTCGGGGAGCAGTGCCGAGGTCTGCGTAGCGTGGGGCGTGCGGAATGTCGGAGCAACGTGACCACGTGGCCGTTTCCTTCGCGGAAAGGCTCGCCAGCTCTCAGGTCTTCGCCGACCTGTTCCGCGACGGCATGGCACTGGTCGAGGAGACCGCGGCTTATCTCGACGGCGCCGGAAGGCAGGAGTCGAAGCGGCTCGAGCGCACCGCCGCGCTCGCCTATGCGACCGAGAGCATGCGGCTCACCACTCGCCTGATGCAGCTTGCGTCCTGGCTGCTCCTGCACCGCGCCGTCAAGGAAGGCGAGATGTCCCTGGCGCAGGCCAGCCGGGAGAAGGCCAAGGTCAAGCTTTCGGCCGGCGACCACATCGACGAGCGCAACTTGAAGCTGTTGCCGGAGCGCCTGCGCACCCTCATCGAGCGCTCGAAGGCGCTGCAAAGGGCGGTGCGGCGGCTGGACGCCACCATCCATGCGCCGGTCCTCCGCATCGATCGGGGCAATCCCGTCGAGCGGCAGCTCGGGCTGCTCAGGGCCGCGTTCGAGCGGGACTGAAAGCCGCTACTTCTTGAGACCGAGACCCGCGAACTTCTTCTGGAACCGGGAGAGACGGCCGCCGCGGTCGACCAGTTGCTGCTGGCCGCCGGTCCACGCCGGGTGCGACTTCGGATCGATGTCGAGGTGCAGCGTGTCGCCCGGCTTGCCCCAGGTCGTGCGGGTGGTGAACTCGGTTCCGTCGGTCATCACCACCTTGATGGTGTGGTAGTCGGGATGAATATCGGGCTTCATGACGCTCGATCCGGCGCGACTGCTCGGCGCGTTGCTCGGTTGGGCTGGAAAGTCGCGGCTCTATAGCCCGGCGGGACGCGCCGGACAAGGCCGTGAGCCACCGTGAGCCGCCGTTGGGCAGTCGG
Source organism: Xanthobacteraceae bacterium (assembly GCA_036406655.1). Classification (GTDB taxonomy): domain Bacteria; phylum Pseudomonadota; class Alphaproteobacteria; order Rhizobiales; family Xanthobacteraceae; genus VAZQ01. Next base: position 16,475 of record DASXAP010000057.1, read on the forward strand.
CCACGTCCGATACGCGGGTTCCGCCCATGGCAGGGCGGCTGCACGGGCGGCCCGGACGCCATGTCGCGATTGCCACCTGCCGCGGTGCGGAGCATTGTGCGCCGCTCCCAACCGCTGCTGCAAAGGCCGCAATCGAAGCTGGAACCGGCCGATCGTGAGATGAATGTCCTCGAGCGAGACGCCGCGCGCACCCTCCAGGCCGCCAAACGCCCGGAGCCGGCCGCCGCGCCTGCTGCAGGAGCGGCCCCGAGCCGCCCGCCTCGGCTGCGGCCGCTGCTGGCGCTCTGGCCCTATGTGAAGCGCTATCGCTGGAAAGCGAGCGCCGCGCTGCTTGCGCTCCTGGTCGCCGCGGTCACGACGCTGGTGGTGCCAGTCGCGGTCCGGCGGATGATCGACTTCGGCTTCTCCCGCGAGAGCGTCAATCTCGTCGACAGCTACTTTGCCGTGCTGATCGCCGTGGTCGCGGTGCTGGCGCTGGCGAGCGCGGCGCGATTCTATTTCGTCACCGTGCTGGGCGAGCGCATCGTCGCCGATCTGCGCGAGGACGTGTTCGGGCATCTCATCTCGCTGTCGCCCGCCTACTTCGACGAGGCGAAGACCGGCGAGCTCGTCTCCCGGCTCACCGCCGACACCACGCAGATCAAGGCCGCGGTCGGTGCTTCGGTATCGGTCGCCTTGCGCAACATCGTCCTGTTCGTCGGTGCGGCGGCGATGATGGTGGTGACCAGCGCCCGCCTTTCCGGCTTCGTTCTCGCCGCCATCCCGGTGATCGTGCTGCCGCTGTACAGCTTCGGCCGCGCGGTGCGCCGACGCTCGCGCGCCGCGCAGGACACGCTGGCCGATGCGACCGCATACGCCTCCGAGCTGATCGGCGCGGTGCGCCTCCTGCAGGCGTTCACCAACGAAAGCCTGGCGAGGGGCCGCTTCGCCGCGGCGGTGGAGCGCGCTTTCCTCGCCGCCCGCAACTCGACCCGCGCCCGCGCGATCCTGACGGCGATCGCCATCTTTCTGGTCTTCGCGAGCGTGGTGGTGGTGCTCTGGGTCGGCGCCCAGGACGTGCTGAACGGCCGGATCAGCGCGGGGCGGCTCTCGCAATTCCTGCTCTACGCGGTATTCGCCGCCGGAGGGCTCGGCCAGCTGTCCGAGGTCTGGGGCGAGGTCTCGCAGGCCGCCGGCGCGGCGGAGCGGCTGTTCGAGATTCTGAGCGTGCGGCCGGTGATCCTGGCGCCGGCACGGCCGCTTCCGCTCCCCGAGCCGTCGCGCGGAGAGGTGAGCTTCGCCGCTGTTCGCTTCTCATACCCCGGGCGAGCGGAGGTGCGCGTGCTCGATGGCGTATCGTTCGCGGTCCGACGCGGCGAGAAGGTCGCCCTGGTCGGGCCCTCCGGCGCCGGCAAGAGCACGATCTTCCACCTGATCCTGCGTTTCTACGATCCGACTGCGGGCACGATCGCCTTTGACGGGATGCCGCTCCGCCAGCTCGACCCGCTCGCCTTGCGCCGACGCGTGGCGCTGGTGCCGCAGGAGCCGGTCGTGCTCGCCGCCTCGATTCGCGAGAACATCTGCTTCGGCCGCCCCGAGGCGAGCGAGGCCGAGGTCGAGCACGCAGCCGAGCTCGCGCATGCCAGCGAGTTCATCGCCCGGCTGCCGCAAGGGCTCGATACGCCGGTCGGCGAGCGCGGCGTGACGCTGTCTGGCGGCGAGCGCCAGCGCCTGGCCATTGCCCGCGCCATCCTGCGGGCGGCGCCGCTGCTGCTGCTCGACGAGGCGACATCATCGCTCGACGCGGAAAGCGAGACCCTGGTGCAGGCCGCGCTGGAAAGCCTGATGCGGGACCGCACCACGCTGGTGATCGCCCACCGGCTGGCCACGGTGCTTTCCTGCGACCGTATCCTGGTCATGGAGGCGGGCCGGATCATCGAGGAGGGCACGCACGAGAAGCTGTCCGCGGCCGGCGGCCTCTATGCTCGCCTCGCCCGATTGCAGTTTCGCAGCTGAGAGCCAACGGCGGACGGGTTATCTGCGCTCGGCGTTCTCATTCGCCCGCAGATCGGGAGCCGTGCGTCGCCGCGTCCCCCTCGAAGCCCGTCATCCGGCCTCTGTCGTCCGACCTCGCTTCTCCGGTCTGCGGTCGCCAGCTCATCCGGTGCACCGGCGCGCCGGAGCGCCAGTTGATCGCCTCGCCGGAAATGACGAATCCGTGCTTCTCGTAAAAGCCGATCGCGCGCACGTTGTCGGTGTTGACGTGCAGGTCGAGGCCCATGGGCGAGGTTCGCTTGGCCGCGGCAATCAGCGCGGATGCGACCCCCGAGCCCCAGGCTTCCGGCGCCACCACCATCTGATCGAGATCGCAGCTCGCGGGATCGACGGTGACGAAGCCGAGCATTCGGCCCTCCGTCTCCGCCACCATGATCGTCGCGGCAGGGACGAGCTCGTTGCGCCAGCGCCGCCGCCACCATTCGAGCCGTGCGCTGAAATCGATCTCGGGGTATGCGAGCTGCCAGGTGCGGCGCCAAAGCTCGATCGCCGCGTCCTCGTCCTCGACGTTGTAGGGCCGCAGCGAGAAACGGACCAGCCTACCGCTCCGTCAGCTTGAGCTCGATGCGCCGGTTGCGGGTGAACGCCTCCTCGGTCTTGTCCGGATCGATCGGCTGGAACTCGCCGAAGCCGGCGGCAACGAGGCGTTGCGGCGACACGCCCTTGCCGATGAGATACTGCACGACCGAGATCGCCCGTCCCGCGGAAAGCTCCCAGTTGCTCCTGAATTGCGCGCTGTAGATGGGCCGGACGTCGGTGTGCCCGTCGACCCGCAGCACCCATGAGATCTCGCCCGGAATCTTCCTTTCCAGCTCGAGCAGTGCGCTCGCGAGCTTGTCGAGCTCGGCGCGCCCTTCCGCCTTGTCCAGGGTGGCCTTGCCGGTATCGAAGAACACCTCGGACTGGAACACGAAACGATCGCCGACGATGCGGATGTCCGGACGATTGCCCAGTATGGCACGCAGTCGACCGAAAAAGTCCGAACGGTAGCGTTGCAGCTCCTGCACGCGCTGGGCAAGCGCGAGATTGAGCCGCTGCCCGAGCTCGGCGATCCGGGACTGGGATTCCTTGTCCTTCTTCTCGCTCGCGTCGAGCGCGTCCTCCAGCGCCGACAATTGCCGGCGCAGCTGCGCGATCTGCTGATTGAGCACCTCGATCTGCGCCAGCGCACGCGCGCTGATCCGCTTCTCCGCATCGAGCTGCCCGCCGAGCGCGGCGGCCCTGCCCTGGGCATCCGCGGCGCCGCTGCCGACGCCCTCGTAGAGGCCCTTGAGCCGGTCGCGATCGCTCTCGGCGGTCGCGAGGCTCGAGCGCAGCGCGGCAAGCTGCTCCTCGAGGTCGATCTTGCCAGTCTTCTCCAGCGACAGCAGCTCCGTCAGCTGCGCGATCTGCGCGTTGAGCCGCGACAGGGCGGTGTCCTTTCCGGTGACTTCCTGCGTGAGATAGAACTGCACCACGACGAAGACGGTCAGCAGGAACACGATGCCGAGAATCAACGTCGACAAGGCGTCGACGAAGCCCGGCCAGTAGTTCATGCCGGGGTCGCGGCGGGCGCGTGCAAGGGCCATGGTTCCGCTCGGGCTCTACTTGTGGACCTCTTCGCGCACCAGGATCTCGAGCAGGCGGCGGATGTCGCGGTGCTGCTGGGCCTGCGAGTCGACCCAGTCGCGAATCATCTGCTGCTCGGTGCGCATGTGGTGGACCAGCCCCTGGATGGCTTCCGCGAGATTGGCCATGGCCGTGGTGGTGGCCCGGCTCGAGCCGCCTTCGGACACGGCGTCACGCAACCGCTCGATCGCGATCTTCAATTCGCCCGCCGGCACCCCCGAGACGGGCGCTGCTGCCGTCGCCGCCGCCGCCGGGGTCTCCCGCCCGACCCCGAGATCGCGCACCGTGGTCGAGAGCCAGTCCTCCAGATCGATATAGAAGCGGTTTTGTGCCTGGCTCGTCTGCAGGTCGAGAAAGCCCAGAACCAGCGACCCGGCCAGACCGAACAGCGAGGAGGAGAACGAGATTCCCATGCCGCTGAGCGGGGCGGCGAGACCTTCCTTGAGCGCGTCGAAGATGGCGCCGGCATCCCCACCGGGCTTGAGCGTGTTGATCACGTTCCCGACCGAGCCGACCGTCTCGATCAGGCCCCAGAAGGTGCCGAGCAGGCCGAGGAAGACCAGTAGGCCGGTCATGTAGCGCGAGATGTCGCGTGCTTCGTCGAGCCGCGTGGCGATGGAATCCAGGATGCCGCGCATCACCTGCGAGGAGATCGCCATCCGGCCGATGCGATCGCCCAGCAGCACTGCCATCGGCGCGAGCAGCACCGGCGGCCTCTCGACCGCCAGTCCGGGATCGGCGAGCCTGAAGCCGTTGACCCAGTCGACCTCCGGGTACAGGCGGATCACCTGCCGGAAGGCAAGCGCAATCCCGATCAGCAGCACGCCTATGATGAGCGCGTTGAGCCCGGGATTGGCCAGGAACGCCACCCAGATCTGCTTGTAGAGGACGACCACGACCAGGGCGCAGAGGATCAGGAACACCAGCATGCGGACCAGGAAGATCCGCGGTGACGACAGGTGGAACGGGTCGATCTCTTTCGCCATGCCGGTCAGCGCCGATTGCAGTCCGCTCACAATAAGGCACGCATGGGGCGGAAGGAAGAAGGCAAGCTCCTAGACCTTGACCTGCTCGAGCAGGTGCAGCAGCTCTCGATGGATGGTCTCGTTGCCGGCAAGGACGCTGCCGGCGGCGAGCATGGCGTCCCCACCGTCGAGATCGGTGACGAAGCCCCCGGCCTCGCGGATGAGCGCGATACCTGCAGCCATGTCCCAGGGCGAGAGACCACGCTCCCAGTAGGCGTCGAACCGGCCGGCGGCGACCCAGGCGAGATCGAGGGACGCGGCGCCGAACCGCCGCAGGCCGGCAATCCTGTCCTGCACGGCATGGTGCTCCTCGCGCGCGCGCGGCACGTCGCCGCGGCTGGGGTGGGGCAGCGCGCAGGCGACCACGGCCTCGCCCAGCCGCCGGCGCGTGGCTACACGGAGGCGGCGGTCGTTGAGAAAGGCACCCTTGCCGCGTTCGGCGCTGTAGAGCTCGTCGGTCGCCGGATTGTAGACGAGCCCGGCGACGATCGCACCCTCACGCTCGAGCGCGATCGAGATCGCGAAATGCGGAATCCCGTGCAGGAAATTCAGGGTGCCGTCGAGCGGATCGACGATCCAGCGGTGGGTACGGTCGCTTCCTTGCCGTGCGCCGCCTTCCTCGCCCACGAACCCGTAGCCCGGCCGCGCATGCTCGAGCTCCTCGCGCAGGATCTCCTCGGCGCGACGGTCGGCGGCGCTGACGAAATTGGCGGGGCCCTTGAGGGAGACCTGCAGATGCTCGATCTCGCCGAAGTCGCGCTTGAGCATGCGCCCGGCCTTGTGGGCGGCCTTGATCATGACATTGAGGAGGGCCGAGCGGAGCATCTCACCTTGATCCCGGTAGCGCCGAGCACGTGCGCGGTGCGACCGCCCATCGGTCCTTCGCGCCCGCTCATATGGTGCCGCACCGCGCGACGGAGCGGCGGTCCGCACTTGCCGTCGCGCACTTGCTCGGCGGAAGCCTGCTTCGGCGCCGGAAGGCGCGACGGCGAAAGCTTCCCGGCCGAGGCGTGCCTGCCCTCGCGGGCGCCGGCTCAGGAATGCGACTCGCGCGCCTCCCTGATCGCGTCGAGCCAGGGCTTTGCCGCCTTCTCGGCGGCGGCGCGGAGCTCGGCCGACTGCTTCTCCGCAAAGCTGTCGAGCGGAATGTCGCTCACCCCTCCGGCCTTTGCCACGATGTGCCACTTGAGGGCCGCGACCGGATCGGCGGGCACGCCGCGACCGACTGCCAGCACGTTGGCGAGCCGGTTCTGCGCGATGGCGTTGCCCTTGCGTGCGGCTTTCCTGAGCAGCGCGGCCGCCGCGGCTTCGTTCCTGGCGACCCCCGTCCCGTTGAACAGGGCGATCGCGTATTCGACCTGAGCGTCGGTATTGTCCGCGAGCGATGCCGCCGCGAGCAGCCGCGCCGCCTCGGCCGGATCCTTGGGCACGCCGCGACCCTCCTTGTAGAGCGTTGCCAGCGCGTATTGCGCCTCGGGGTTGCCGGTTTCCGCCGCGCTGCGGAAAAGCTCGGCCGCGCGGCTGAAATCCTGCGGGAAGGATTGCCCTTCGAGATAAAGCAATCCGAGATCGTAGGCGGCGGCGGCATGGCCGAGCTTGGCAGCGGCAGCGAGGAGCTTGGCGCCGCGTTCGCGGTCGACGCTGCCGGCGCGCCCGCTGAGATGCATCAGCGCCAGCGCGAACATCGCCTCGCGATCGCCGCGGTCGGCGGCGAGGCGGTACCATTCGGCGGCCTTCTTCTCGTCGCGCTCGATCCCGAAGCCATTGGAGTAGAGCTCGCCGAGCAGCGCCATCGCCTTCGCGTCGTTTTGCTCGCTGGCGCGGCGTGTGGCGATCGCGAAGGCGGTCATGTAGTAGCCGCGCTGATAGGCGCCGTAGGCGAGATCGGGCTCCTGGCGGCTTGCCGCCGGGGCCGGCGGGGCCGCCGCGGCCGCCGCGGCCGCCGCGGTCGGTGGAGCCGGCAGCGCGTGCGCGGGTTCGTTGCGCGGCGGCTTGCTGGGCGCAGCCCTGGCGGGGGCGGCTTTCGGCGGAGCCGGCGCCGCCGGAGCGAGCTGCAGCGGCGGCTGGGCAGATGCGGACGCGATCAGGCCCGTCACGAGGGTGGCCGCGAGGATTTCCGTCGCAAGCCGGCGCATCTGCGTCATGAGATTGCCTCCGCGGCGCTCAACCGCCGCGCGGCGTCGGCCAGAGCGGCAGCATGGCCGCGGGGATCGGCGAAGACCCAATCTCCGACAGCCACGAAATCTGCCCCCGATGCGGCGAGCGGCTCAACTTCCTCGAGCTCGGCGGCATAGCCGACACAGGGGACTTCGAACAGCTCCGCCCACCACGCCACGCGCTCGGCGACGGCCTCGAAGTCGGGCCTGCGTCCCGCCGGGTCCGGCTCCCCGAACATGACGTAATCGGCGCCCGCCTCGCCGGCGAGCATTGCGTCGTGGCGGGTCGCGAGCTGCCCGCAACCGGCGATGCGCTCGGGCTTGAGCAGGGCGAGGGCGGATTTGAGCGCGGCGACGCCGGCGAGATGAGCCCCGTCGGCGCCGGCTGGGGCGGCGAGATGCGCCTGCCCCTCGAGCAGCAGCGCCGCTCCGGCCGCCTGCAGGGCGCGGGCGAGCGACCTCGCCCGATCGATCTGCACGCGCTCGTCGGCCGCCGGCAGCCGCAGGAGCACCGCGGCGATATCTGCCGCGGTCAGCGAATGGGCGAGCCGCGCCTCGAGCCCCGCAGTGTCCTGCGGGGTCATGAGATAGAGCCGCGCGGGGCGCCTCGGTTGCGCCGGTTTCGGTCGGGACGCCATGCCGGTTCGATTGCCCTCGCAATCGGGCGGAAAGGGGGCGTTTATAGCCCGGCAACCCTACGAGAGCGTAAAGCGGGCCGGGACGGAGGAGGGCGGCGCGGCCGGGCTTGCGCTCGGCTCGCTCGTCCCGTGGCGCAAGACCGGACCGCCGCCTCGCCGAACGATGGCATTGGCGCCGTGGACGCGGGGCAAGCGCGCTGCGGCATCGGCTTACGCTTCAAGCCGCCTTCTTCTCCAGATCGTGCTTCCACTGGCCGCGGGTGGCGAGGCTGTTCATCATGGCGCGATGGGTGAAGGCGCGCTGTGCGGCGGCGACGTTTTCCGCCTTGCCCGACCACGCCTTCTGCGGCGCCGCCTGAAGGGCGCGGCCATAGCTGAAGGTAAGCCGCCAGGGAATGTCGCCGATCCGGTTCATGGCATCGAGATGCGCGGTGGCCTCCTCATCGGATTGGCCGCCGGAAAGGAAGGCGATGCCGGGCACGGCGGCTGGCACGCAGGCCTTGAGCACCCTCACGGTCTTCTCCGCGACCTCCTCGACGGAGGCGCGCTGCTTCGCCTTCTTGCCGGCAATCACCATGTTCGGCTTGAGCACCATCCCCTCCAGAGCGACCCTCTGGTAGTAGAGCTGCTCGAACACGGTCTTGAGCAGCCATTCGGTGACGACGTAGCAGCGCTCCGCGTCATGGGCGCCGTCCATGAGCACCTCCGGCTCGACGATGGGCACGATCGCCTGGTCCTGGCAGAGGGCTGCGTAGCGCGCGAGGGCATGGGCGTTGGTCATGATCGCGGCGTAGCTCGGGATGCCCTCGCCGATGTCGATCACCGCCCGCCATTTCGCGAATCTTGCGCCGAGCGAGCGGTACTCGATCAGCCGCTCGCGCAGGCCGTCGAGACCTTCAGTGATCAGCTCGCCCGGCGAGAACGGCAGCGGCTTGGTCCCCTTGTCGACCTTGATGCCGGGAATGGCTCCTGACTTCTCGATGAGCTTGACGAGCGGCGTGCCGTCCTTCGCATTCTGGCGAATGGTCTCGTCGTAGAGGATCACGCCGGAGATGCATTTCGACATTGCCTCGCTGGAGCGGAACAGGAGCTCGCGGTAGTCGCGACGATTTTCCGGCGTCGATTCCACCCCGATGGCATCGAAACGCTTCTTGATGGTGCCCGACGATTCGTCAGCAGCGAGAATGCCGCGACCCGGCGCAACCATGGCTTCGGCGATCTTGTTGAGCTCGGCGAGGTTCATCGCAAGTCTCCTCTCAATCGGGTTCGTTTTCTCGATCTTGCCGCTCCTCGCGGCGCCTGGCAAAGGCGGATCGGCTCGGCGCCGGCAGCACGTGCCGCAAGCGGCGCGGGGCGCGAAAAGGTGTCGGGGAACGGGAGCCGCGGTGATGGGGCTGGTTCGCGAGTGTGCGGCACACGGGATCGGCTCCCTCCCCCGCTTGCGGGGGAGGGAACGCTCGGCGCGAGACAGGGGGAGGGAACGCTGTCGCACTGCCACGACCCAATTTCACCGGGACGTGCATCAGACCGGCGCATCGGCGCGGAGCACCTCTACCCCGGGCAGCGGCTTGCCTTCCAGCCACTCGAGGAAAGCGCCGCCTGCGGTCGAGACATAGCTGAAGCGCGCGGCCACCCCCGCCCGGTTGAGCGCCGCGACCGTGTCGCCGCCGCCCGCCACCGAGACGAGCTTTCCGGCATCGGTGAGCTCCGCCGCGGCTTCGGCAACCTCGACGGTCCCGTTGTCGAACGGCTCGACCTCGAACGCGCCGAAGGGGCCGTTCCAAACCAGCGTCCGCACCCGCGCCAGCACCGAGCAGACGTGCTCGATGCTGCGGGTGCCGATGTCCAGGATCATGTCGTCGGCCGCGACGGCGTCGACCTTCACCACCTGCGAGGGAGCGTTGACCGCGAGCTTCCTGGCCACCACCGCGTCGACCGGGAGCACGAGCTCCCGCCCCTTGCTGCGCGCGAGACCGACGATGTCGCGGGCGGTCGGGAGGAGATCGTGCTCGCACAGCGACTTGCCGACGGCATGCCCCAGCGCTGCGAGAAAGGTGTTCGCCATGCCGCCGCCGATGACCAGCACGTCGACCCTGCCGAGCAGATTGCCGAGCAGGTCGAGCTTGGTCGACACCTTGGCCCCGCCGACGATGGCGGCGAGCGGACGAACCGGCGCCTCCAGCACCCTGGTGAGCGCCTGGAGCTCGTCCTGCATGGTGCGGCCGGCGTAGGTCGGAAGCGCCCGACCGAGCCCGGCAACCGAGGCATGGGCCCGGTGCGCCACCGAGAACGCGTCGTTGACGAAGACGTCGCCGAGCGCGGCGAGCTCGGCAACGAAAGCGGGATCGTTCGTCTCCTCGCCGCGGTGGAAGCGGGTGTTCTCCAGGCAGAGGACGTCGCCGTCCCGCATCTGCTTCACCGCGTTCGCCGCCTTCTCGCCGATGCAGTCCTCGGCAAAGGCCACCGGCCGGCCGAGCACGGTGGCGATCGCCGGAGCGAACTGCCGCAGCGACTGCTTCGGATCGAACCCTTGCGGTCGCCCGAAATGGGACATCAGGATGACCTTGCCGCCCTTGTCCGCGATCTCGCGGATGGTGGGCGCCACGCGCTCGATGCGCGTCAAGTCCGCGGGCTTGCCGTCCTCCACCGGCACATTGAGATCGACCCGCACCAGCACGCGCTTGCCCCGCACGTCGACCTGATCGAGGGTGCGAAACGCGGTCATTGGTTCAGCAATATCGTTGCAGGATCGCCATGCTCCGGCGCGACACCGACGCTGGAGAGATCGGATGCTTTGCCGCCGTCAAGACGCCGTCACCGCCGTCAGATCAATTTTCCCATGGCGACCGCGGTATCGACCATGCGGTTGGAAAAGCCCCATTCGTTGTCGTACCACGACATGACGCGCACCAGCGTGCCTTCCATGACCTTGGTCTGGTCCATGGCAAATACCGAGGAGTGCGCATCATGGTTGAAATCGCTCGAGACGTTGGGCGCCTCGGTATAGCCGAGGATGCCTTTCAGCGGCTGCTCGGCGGCGCGCTTCACGGCGCCGTTGATCTCGTCCCTGCTGGTCGGGCGTCTGGCCACGAACTTGAAGTCGATCATCGAAACGTTCGGCGTGGGCACGCGTATGGCCACCCCGTCGAGCCTGCCGTTGAGCTCGGGCAGCACCAGTCCCACCGCCTTGGCGGCCCCGGTCGAGGTGGGGATCATGTTCAGCGCGGCGGCGCGGGCGCGATAGAGGTCCTTGTGCACCTGATCGAGCGAGGGCTGGTCGTTGGTGTAGGAATGCACCGTCGTCATGAAGCCCTTGTCGATCCCCACCGCCTCGTGCAGCACCTTGGCCACCGGGGCGAGGCAGTTGGTGGTGCAGGAGGCGTTGGATACGACCTTGTGCTCCTTGCTGAGCCGGTCGTGATTGACGCCGTAGACGACGGTGAGGTCGGCGCCGTCGGCCGGCGCCGAGACGATCACCCGCTTGGCCCCGGCGGCGAGATGTGCCGCCGCTTTCTCCCTGGCGGTGAACAGGCCGGTGCACTCGAGCGCGATATCGACGCCGAGCTCCTTCCACGGCAGCGCCGCCGGATCCCTGATCGCCGTCACCTTGATGGCGCCGTTGCCGATGCTGATGCTGTCCCCCGTCACCTTCACCTCGCCGGGGAAACGGCCGTGGACGCTGTCGAAGCGCAGCAGATGCGCGTTGGTCTGCACCGGCGCGAGGTCGTTGATCGCCACCACCTCGATGTCCGATCGATCGGCTTCCGCGACCGCGCGCAGGATGTTGCGGCCGATCCGGCCGAACCCGTTGATCGCCACCCGCACTGTCATTCCCGGCTCCTCTATCCCTCGCTCGCCGTCGCAGGCCGGTGCCCGAGCCCGGCCAGCGCCGCCTCGGCAATCCGCTCCGGTATAATGCCGAAGTGCCGATACAGGTCCCTATAGGGAGCGCTCGCGCCGAAGGTGCTCATCCCGATGAAGATCCCATTGGGGCCGACGATCTCGTCCCAGCCCTGGCGCACCGCCGCCTCGACCGCGATCCTGATCCTGGCCGCACCGACGATCTTCTGCCGTTCGGCCGGCGCCAGCGCACGAAACAGCTCGAAGCAGGGCACCGAGACCACGCGGGCCGATACGCCACGTCCCGCCAGAAGCTTGTGCGTGGCAACGGCGATCGAGACCTCCGATCCGGTTGCGAACAGCGACACCTCCGCCGCCTTCTCCGCCGCCACGATCTCGTAGGCGCCGGCCGCACAGCGGTTCTCCGGCTGCAAGCCGAGCCGCAACTGCGGGACGTTCTGCCGGGTGAGCGCCAGCACGCTGGGACCTCCGGTGTTGAGGAGCGCAAGCTGCCAGCACTCCACCGTCTCCACCGCGTCGCAGGGGCGAAAGAGCATGAGATTGGGGATTGCGCGCAGCGCCGCGAGGTGCTCGACCGGCTGATGGGTGGGGCCGTCCTCGCCGAGACCGATCGAATCGTGCGTCATCACGTGGATCACGCGCGCACCCATGAGCGCGGCCAGGCGGATCGCCGGCCGGCAATAGTCGGAGAACACCAGGAACGTGCCGGCATAGGGAATGATGCCGCCGTGCAAGGCCATTCCGGTCATGGCCGCCGCCATGCCGTGCTCGCGCACGCCGTAGTGGATGAAGCGCCCGGAATAATCCGCCGCCGAGAGGACCTTCAGGCCTTTCGGCTTGGTGTTGTTGGATCCGGTGAGATCGGCGGAGCCGCCGATCATCTCCGGCACCGCCGGAGTGATCGCCTCCAGCGCGTTCTCGGAGGCGGCGCGGGTCGCGATCTCTTTCGGAGCGGCGGCAAGCTTCTGCTTCACGGCCAGGACCGTCTCGTCGAGCCGGTCGATCGGCAAGGTCCCGCGGATGCGGCGCTCGAGCTCGGCACGGCGCGCCTCCGGCATGGCCGCCAGCCGCTCGTTCCAGGATCGATGGGCGGCCGCCCCCGCGCGCCCGGCCGCGCGCCACAGCTCGCGGATGTCGCTCGGAATGACGAAGGCGTCCTCCGGCCAGCCGAGCCTTGCGCGCGCGCCCTTGATCTCGTCGGCTCCCAGGGGTGAGCCGTGAGACTTCTCGGTGCCGGCCTTGGTCGGCGCGCCGAAGCCGATCGTGGTGCGGCAAGCGATGAGCGAGGGTCGATCCGAGCCGCGCGCCGTTTCGATCGCCGCGGCGATCGCCTCGGGGTCGTGACCGTCGATGCGGGCTGCGGCCCAGCCTGCCGCCTCGAAGCGCTTCACCTGATCGACCGAATCGGTGAGCGACAGCGGGCCGTCGATGGAAATGCCGTTGTCGTCGAACAGCACGATCAGCTTGCCGAGCCTGAGGTGTCCGGCAAGCGCGATCGCTTCCTGGCTTATCCCTTCCATCAGGTCGCCGTCGGAGGCGAGCACATAGGTGTGATGGTCGACGAGGTCGGAGCCGAGCACGGCAGCGAGATGTCGCTCAGCGATTGCCATGCCGACCGCGTTGGCGAGCCCCTGGCCAAGCGGACCGGTCGTCGTTTCCACCCCCGGAGTGAGGAAATTTTCCGGGTGCCCCGGGGTGATCGAGCCGAGCTGGCGGAAACGCTTGATCTCCTCGAGCGTCATGCGCTCGTAACCGAGCAGATGCAGCAGCGCATAGATCAGCATCGACCCGTGGCCGGCGGAGAGCACGAACCGGTCGCGATCGGGCCAGGCGGGATTTGCGGGGTCGAATTTCAGAAATCGGCTGAACAGCACGGTGGCGACATCCGCCGCGCCCATGGGAAGGCCGGGATGGCCGGACTTTGCCTGCTCGACGGCGTCCATCGCGAGCACGCGGATGGCATTCGCCATGCGCTCGTGCTGGCGGCGGGCCGCTCGCGCGTGCGGCTCGGATCCGATCCTGGCCGATGGCGCGGCGGCCGCTGCGGGTGCGGGAGAGGGCCCGGGATTCGTCATCGGCACGCCAAGAGGTTGCCCGGGCAGCCTCTAGCATGGGGCTGCGGCGAGTCAAAGAACACGCGCAAGGCACGGTCGTGCCTGCGCACAGCTCGCCGGAGGGGGCTTGCAACTTGCCGCCGGAGCCTGACACCCTTAAGAGGCTCTCGCTAACTTCTTACCCTTTCGACCTCTTTTCGTCGCCTTACGGCTGACGAATCCGGGCGATATCGGCTCGAGGCGATGTGAGACCATGAGTGACGTCACCGCCATCGACGCCGCCAGCAAGCGGCTTGCGCTCGCGCTCGACGCCTTGGCCGCCGCGGTGGAGCGCCGGCACGATGCGGATCGTGCAGAGGCGAGGCTCGACGCACAGCTGCAGGCATTGGGAAACGATCGCTCGCGGCTTGCCGCCGAGCTCGATGCCGCCGCGGCGCGGGGGCGCGCGCTTGAGAGCGCCAATCGCGAGGTCGCACACAGGCTCGATGCGGCGATCGATCGGATCCGCTCCGTGCTCGCGGCGAACGAGGGCTGAGGCGAATCGCTTGGGCAAGCCATGACGCAGCTCAGTGTGACGATCAACGGCCGCCAGTTCCGCATGGCCTGCGAGGACGGGGAGGAGGCGCATCTGATGCGGCTCGCGGAAGATCTCGATGTTCGGATCGCCCGGCTGCGCACCCGCTTCGGCGAGATCGGCGACACCCGGCTGACGGTGATGGCTGCGCTCACGCTCGCCGATGAGCTTTCCGAGACCAGGGACAGGCTGCAGCGGCTCGAGCCCGAGCTTGCCGCATTGCAGGATGCGAGCGTCGCGTCCGCCGATCGCGCCCAGACCACCCAGGCGGCGGTCGCCGCCGCGCTCAACGCCGCGGCTGAGCGCATCGAGAGCCTTACCCGGCTGCTCAACCAGTCGATCTCCGACGCCGGCGTCCCTATCGGGTGAAGCCGGCTCGGCTCGGCGCGTCGGCTCGAGGTGGCGAGAGCGCATGCGACCGACTACATTCCCCCGGGCGGGGCTGCGAGGTGCGTCAGGAGCCATATCCCCGGGGCCTTATCGATCCTCACGGGAGCTGTCCCTGACCGGGCTCGTGGGCTCGGACACACGGCGCCCACCTACTTTCGTAGGGAACCCGGGATCGATGCTCCAACGGCCATCGCGGCTCCGCGCTGCCTTCGAAGGGAGCAAGATCGCCCGACGTGCCGACGCAGCTGCAACGAGACGTCTGAGAGCCCATCCCATCCGCGCCGGTCGGCATGGCTGACGACAACGTCGCAGAGCTGAAAGCCGAGCTGCGCCGGCAAGCCAAGGCAGGACGCGATGCGCTCCCGGCAGCGGTGCGTGCAGCATCGGCGCAGGCGATTGCCGCACGTCCGTTCCCCGTCCCGGTGGGGCGTGACGTGATCGTCTCGGGCTTCATGCCGCTGGGGAGCGAGATCAACCCCGTCCCGCTGATGCGGAGACTTGCCGAGGGCGGCGCGAGCCTCGCGCTGCCGGCGGTCGCCGGCCGCGGCAGGCCGCTGGCCATGCGCAGCTTTGCCTTCGGCGAAGCGCTGGTCGCCGGGGTGTGGGGAATCCGCGAGCCGAAGCCCGATGCCGCGGAAATCCAGCCGGACGTGCTGCTCGTGCCGCTGCTCGCCTTCGACCGCTCGGGCCATCGCCTCGGTTACGGCGCGGGCTACTACGACCTGACCATCGGCGCGCTGCGCGCGCAGAAGAGCGTGCTTGCCGTCGGAATGGCATTTGCGGCGCAAGAGATCGCATTCGTGCCGATCACGCCGCGCGACGCCCGCCTCGATCTCGTGCTAACCGAGCGCGAGGTGATCGACTGCGGGGCAACATGACGCATGCGAATCCTGTTCATCGGTGACGTCGTCGGGCGCAGCGGGCGTGCCGTCGTCGTCGAGCGCCTGCCCGCGCTCACCCGCGATTGGAAGCTCGACTTCGTGGCGGTCAATGGCGAGAACGCCGCCGGCGGCTTCGGCATCACCGAGGCGATCTACCAGGACCTCATCGACGCGGGGGCCGACGTGATCACCGGAGGCAACCACTCGTGGGATCAGAAGGAGGCGCTGGTCTTCATCGAGCGGGCGCCGCAGCTCATTCGGCCGCTCAACTATCCGGCGGGAACGCCGGGCCGCGGGGCGACGCTCCTGACGGCGAGGAACCAGGCGCGCGTGCTCGTGATCAATGTGATGGGCCGCATCTTCATGGATCCGCTCGATGATCCGTTTGCCGCCGTCGAGCGCGAGCTTGCCGCCTGCCCGCTCGGGCGCGGCGCCGACGCCATCATCGTGGACATTCACGGGGAGGCGACGAGCGAGAAGCAGGCGATGGGGCATTTCTGCGACGGCCGGGTGAGCCTGGTCGTCGGCACCCACACCCATGCGCCGACCGCGGACCATCAGATCCTGCCGCACGGGACGGGGTTCATCTCCGATGTGGGAATGACGGGGGACTACGATTCCATCATCGGCATGGACAAGGGCGAGCCGTTGACGCGCTTTCTGCGCAAGATCCCGGGCTCCCGCTTCGAGCCGGCGGCGGGGGAGGCGACGCTGTGCGCGCTCGCGGTCGACACCGACGACGGCACCGGGCTCACCCGGCACATCGCCGCGGTGAGGCTGGGCGGACGCCTGGAGCCGGCGCGGCCGGCATTCTGGGAATAGCCGATCGCCAGGCGCAATGCTCTTGCGCCGGCCGCCCCTGCGCGCACGAAAGTGGGGGACGAGCATGCGGCTTTCGGAACTCGGCCGAGTTCTGGATTTTCCGCCGGTCGCGTCATATAAGCCCGAAATCACTGAATTTCGTCGATGTCCTGACCGCGCGGTCCTTTCGCGCGGCGCGGGCGATCGAGGAGCGCGCCCATGGCCGGCCATTCCCAGTTCAAGAACATCATGCACCGCAAGGGACGGCAGGACGCGGCAAAGTCGAAGCTGTTCGGCAAGCTCGCTCGAGAGATCACGGTCTCGGCGAAGTTGGGCTTGGCCGATCCCGCCATGAACCCGCGGCTGCGCGCCGCGGTGCTGGCCGCACGCGCCGAGAACATGCCCAAGGACAACATCGATCGCGCGATCAGGAAAGCGAGCGGCGGCGATGCGGCGAGCTATGACGAGATCCGCTACGAAGGCTACGGGCCGGGCGGGGTCGCGGTCATTGTCGAGGTGCTGACCGACAACCGCAATCGCACCGCCGGCGAGGTTCGCGCAACCTTCACCAGGACTGGCGGGAATCTCGCCGAGACCGGGGCGGTATCCTTCATGTTCGATCACGTGGGAGTGGTGGAGTACGCGGCCGGCGCTGCCGACGCCGACGCCATGCTCGAGGCGGCGGTCGAAGCCGGCGCCGACGACGTGGTGTCGAGCGAGAGCGGCCACGAAATCTATACCAGCTCGGATTCGCTGCGCGAGGTGGCAAGGACGCTCGAGGCGAAATTCGGCGAGCCGCGCAAGGCGGCTTTGGTGTGGAAGCCGCGCAACACCGTCGCCGTCGACGACGAGCAGGGCGAGAAGCTGCTCAAGCTGATCGAGGCGCTCAACGAGCACGACGACGTGCAGAACGTCTATGCCAATTTCGAGGTCTCCGACGCGCTCTTGCAGAAGCTGAGCGCATGACCGTCGCTTGCTGCGGGTGATCCTCGCCGCGCCGACGATCGGGCCGGCGTCCCGCGAGCCTCGGGCGCCGGCGGGCCGAGCTATGCGCCACCTGCCGGCCGCGCTATCAGGGGGCAGGCATGGGCAGCATGATTCGCATCCTCGGCATCGACCCCGGGCTCCGCCGCACCGGCTGGGGCGTGGTGGCGAGCGACGGCAGCCGGCTGCGCTTCGTCGCCTGCGGATCGCTCGCCACCGACGAGAGGGCAGCGCTGGCGGCGCGGCTCCTCGCCATCCACGACGGCCTGCGGCGGGTGGTCGAGGAGCATGCGCCCGACGAGGCGGCGGTGGAGGCGACCTTCGTCAATCGCGATGCTTCCGCCACGCTCAAGCTCGGGCAGGCGCGCGGCATTGCCATGCTGGTGCCGGCGATCGCCGGGGTGCCGGTCGCCGAATACGCACCCAACCTGGTGAAGAAGACGATCGTGGGCGCCGGCCACAGCGAGAAGGCGCAAATCCGGATGATGATCGGGGTGCTCCTGCCCAAGGCCGACCCGCAGTCGGAGGATGCTGCCGATGCGCTGGCGGTCGCAGTCACCCACGCGCATCATCGCCGGAGCCCGGCAGCCAGGTTGGCGGCGCCATGATCGGCAAGCTCAAGGGAATAATCGACAGCTACGGCGAGGATTGCATCGTCCTCGACGTGGGCGGGGTAGGTTATCTCGTCCACTGCTCGGCCCGCACGCTGCAGGAGCTGCCGGGCACCGGCCAGCCGGCGACGCTGTCGATCGAGACTTACGTCCGCGAGGATCAGATCAAGCTCTTCGGCTTCGTCACCGATGTGGAGCGCGAGTGGTTCCGGCTGCTGCAGACCGTGCAGGGCGTCGGTGCCAAGCTCGCGCTCGCCGTCCTCGGCACGCTCAAGCCCGCCGACCTCGCCTCGGCGATCGCCATCCGCGACAAGTCGATGCTGGCGCGCACGCCGGGGGTGGGGCCCAGGGTCGCCGAGCGCGTCGTGACCGAGCTCAAGGACAGGGCCCCGGCCTATGCGCAGGTGGATCCGGCGGTGATCCGGCTGTCGGGCGCGATCGAGGAGAGAAGGGCGCCGCAGCCGGTCGCCGACGCGGTCTCCGCCCTGATCAATCTCGGCTATGGGCAGCCGCAGGCCGCCGCGGCCATCGCCGCCGCGGCGCGGCAGGCCGGCGAAGCCGCCGATGCCGCCCGGCTGATCCGGCTCGGCCTCAAGGAGCTTGCGAAGTGACCTTGAGCGACCGTGACCAGGAGCTGATCGCTGCCGCCCGCGACGCCATCAGGCGCCGCTATCGGAACGATTGGCAGGAGGTCGGCGCCGCGCTGCGCACCCGGCAGGGCCGCATCTACACCGGGGTGAACCTCGACGCCTATCTCGGCCGCATGGCCGTGTGCGCGGAGGCAGTGGCGCTCGGTCGAGCGGTGACGGAAGCGGGCGAAGTCGGTATCGAGACCATCGTGGCGGTGCGGCATCCCGAGCCGGGTGAGCCCGGACAGGCGATCGCGGTCGTGTCGCCATGCGGGAGCTGCCGCGAATTGATCTGGGACTACGATCGGCAGGCGCGGGTGATCGTGCCGGGACCGAACGGGCCCGCCGTCACCGCCATCTCCGAGCTGCTGCCGAACAAGTACAGCCGCGAGCGGACCTTATGAGGACGGTGCATTGAGCCCGAGCCCCCGCCGCCTGGTCAGCGCCGAGCGCCGGGACGAGGACGCGGCGGAGACCTCGCTGCGGCCGCAGCGCCTCGCCGAGTTCATCGGCCAGCAGCAGGCGCGCTCCAATCTCGCCGTCTTCATCGAGGCGGCGCGGGCGCGGCGCGAGGCGCTCGACCACGTGCTGTTCGTCGGCCCGCCGGGCCTGGGCAAGACCACGCTGGCGCAGATCGTGGCGCGCGAGCTCGGGGTGAATTTCCGTGCCACCTCGGGCCCGGTGATCGCCAAGGCCGGCGATCTCGCCGCGCTGCTCACCAATCTCGAAGAGCGCGACGTGCTGTTCATCGACGAGATTCACCGGCTCAATCCGGCGGTGGAGGAGATCCTCTATCCGGCGATGGAGGATTTCCAGCTCGATCTCATCATCGGCGAGGGGCCGGCCGCCCGCTCGGTGAAGATTGATCTCGCCCGCTTCACCCTGGTCGGTGCGACCACCCGGGCCGGGCTTCTCACCAATCCGCTGCGCGACCGGTTCGGAATTCCGGTGCGGCTCAACTTCTACTCCGAGAGCGAGCTCGAGGAGATCGTCAATCGCGGTGCGCGCGTCCTGGGCATCGGCATGACCGGCGACGGCGCCAACGAGATCGCGCGGCGCGCGCGCGGCACGCCGCGCATCGCCACCCGGCTGCTGCGCCGGGTGCGCGATTTCGCCCTGGTCGGCGGCGCCCGCGTGGTCGACCGCGGCGAGGCCGACCGGGCCCTGACCGAGCTCGAGGTCGATGCCGCCGGCCTCGATGCCATGGATCGCCGCTACCTCAGGAACATCGCCGAGAACTACGGCGGCGGGCCGGTCGGGATCGAGACCATCGCCGCCGCGCTGTCGGAGCCGCGCGACGCGATCGAGGAGATCATCGAGCCGTTCCTGATCCAGCGCGGCTTCATCCAGCGCACCCCGCGCGGGCGGCTCTTGACGGCGCACGCTTTCCGCCACCTCGGTCTCGCCGAGCCGGCGCGCGATCCCGCGCAATACGGGCTGTTTGCCGAGGGAGCGGACGAGTCGTAGGGTGGCAAACGCGCTCGAGACGCTGCGGGGAGCCACGAAGCGTCCGCGCGTTTGCCGACCAAGCTCTCGCGCGGCGGTGGGCAAGATCGCTGCGCTCCATATCAACAAGACGGCAAGGCATGTCGGGCGATCTTTGCCCACGCTACGGAAGCTGGAAGCAATATGACCAGAAACATGCAGGGCGGTTGCCATTGCGGCCGCGTGCGCTTCCGCGTCACCGCGGATCTCGCGCGGGTGACCGAGTGCAATTGCTCGGTCTGCACCAAGAAGGGATTTTTGCACCTCATCGTGCCGCCGGAGTGCTTCGAGCTGCTCGGCGGCAAGGACGATCTCGCCACCTACGAGTTCAACACCAGGACCGCGAAGCACACGTTCTGCCGCCGCTGCGGCGTGCATGCGTTCTACGTGCCGCGCTCCGACCCCGACAAGATCGATGTCAACGCCCGCTGCCTCGACGGGGTCGATCCGGCCTCGCTGTCGCCGCAGCGGTTCGACGGAAAGAACTGGGAGGCGGCAATGCAGGAGCACGTGCCCTGGCGATGAGCGCGCACGGCCGTTTCCCGTGCAGCCGTGGTGAGCTCGACGGCGAAATCCGCGATGGGCGGCATCGGATGCCGGTGCGGGTCTACTACGAGGACACCGACTTCTCCGGCATTGTCTACCACGCCAATTATCTGCGCTTCATGGAGCGCGGCCGCAGCAATTATCTGCGGCTCCTCGGCGCCGGGCATCGCGCGCTGTTCGAGCAGGCGCAGCGGGAGACGCCGGGCTTCGCCTTCGTGGTTCGCTCGATGCAGATCGAGTTCCTCAAGCCCGCGCGCATGGACGACGTCCTCGACGTCGTCACCACGTATGAGGAGGTCAAGGGCGCCTCGATCCTGCTGCGCCAGTGCGTGATGCGCGGTGACGAGGCGCTGGTGGAAGCGCGGGTGCGGGTGGCCTTCGTGTCGGGCGGGCGTGCCCGCCCGATCCCCAAGCCGTTGCGGGTGGCAATGACGGCAGCGGGAGACCCGTCCCGCAGCCGCGGCGGTTGACGTCCGCATGAACCGCGGGCCGCCGTATGGGCTCTCAGAACGCCTTGTGCAGGCCGGCGTCTTTCATGATCTTGTTGGCGGTGTGCCGGGAATCGATATTGACCGGCACGGTGAATCGCTTGCCATTGATCGGGCTTTCCCACACGTCATGATCGCCGTGACCATGTCGGACGAAGGTACAGCCCGCCTCCCGCAGCTTAGCCCGCACAATTTTCCCGTAACCCCTCACGCGGCGAGACGCACGCGAGTACGGGCATGAGCGATGATCTCGATCGGCGCCTCGTCGATGCCTGACCCCTACAGCAAATCGGCAACTGCGTCCGGCAACTTTGCGACCAGCGCCTCGAGGCTTGGTGCCTCGAGGTTCAGTCCATGCAGGTCGCCGCTGTCCTCCACGAACCACACGCCGGCGTCCGCATCGAACGCAGCCTTCACCACGATCAGCGCTCCAGCCATGCAGTTCGCTCCTTGCTCAGGTCCTCCGAAAGTAGGTCGCGTTAATTCGCAAGTCCACGAGCATGTGCCCCGTCCCGCGAAGCGCAGGAAACAAGTCGGAACGATCCCGCGGCGCGGTTCGCACGATAGTGAAACGCGGCGCAGCACGGGACGGGTGCCGGAGCGAAGCCGTCCGGACTTGCTCGTCGCCGAAAGAGCGGCCGCTTACGGGCGGCGACGTGACGCCGTGGCCCGACTCATGTAAATAGGCTTAACATGAGTTGGTCGAGACACGGCGGCCGATCCGGCGAGCGCGGCTACCACCACGGCAACCTCAAGGAGGCGCTGGTGCGGGCTGCGCTCGAATTGATCGCGCAGAAGGGGCCGGCAGGCTTCACCTTTGCCGAGGCGGCGCGCTGGGCGGGAGTGAGCCCGGCCGCGCCCTATCGCCATTTCCGCGACCGCGACGAGCTTCTCGCCGACGTCGCCCGTCGCGGCTTCGATCAGTTCGAGGCCGTGCTCGCCCGCGCCTGGGACGAGGGCCGGCCGGACCCGTTCACCGCCTTCGACCGCCTCGGCAAGGCCTATCTCCGGTTCGCGAGCAGCGAGCCCGCCTATTATTCCGCGATGTTCGAGGCCGGCATTCCCCCCGATTCCAGCCCCGAGCTGCGCGAGGCGGGGGAGGGCGCCTTCGCGGTGCTGCGCGCGGCGACGGAACGGCTCGTTGCGATGCTGCCGGCGCCGAGCCGTCCCCCGGTGCTGATGATGGCGCTCCATATCTGGGCCATGGCGCACGGGGTCGCGTCCCTCTTCGGTCGCGGGGATGCGGCGCGCCGGGCGCAGCCGATGCTGCCCGAAGAGCTGCTGGAGGCGGCGGTGCTCATCTATCTGCGCGGCCTGGGGCTGCCGCCGGAGGGGGCAGGGTCGGCCGGACCGCCCTGAGGCTCAGACCGCCCGCGCCGATGCCCTTGACAATCAGATCGGGGTACGATAGCGATGTAAATGTAATTTACATTCACAAGACGAGGCGCACATGCCGATAGTTGCGAGGATCGACGAGTTGGGTAGGCCGGCCTGGATCGCGCTGATGATCCTTGGCTTCGTGTGGTGGTGGCCGCTCGGCCTGGTCACCCTGGCCTTCATGATAGGGAGCGGACGAATGAGCTGCTGGAAAGGCGGAATGAGCCGTTGGCAAGGTCATATGGATCAGCTCCGGACTCCGGGCACCTGGTGGCAGCCCATGCGCTCGAGCGGCAACCGCGCCTTCGACGAGTACCGCGCCGAGACGTTGCGGCGCCTCGAAGAGGAGCAGCGCGAGTTCCGCGACTTCCTCGCGCGATTGCGCATGGCCAAGGACAAGGCGGAGTTCGATCAGTTCATGGCCGAGCGCCGACGCTATGGCGGCTCCGCACCGCCGACATCCGATCCCTCGCCGGCGCCGCAGAGCTGAAGAATCGGCGCAGAGTAATTATCGGCGCAGCGTAATCGGCGTCGAGCATCGACCGGCCGTTCATCGCGCGAGCGATGGACGGCCGGTCCGTTTTCTCGTTGCGGTTTTGCGACCGCCGTTTTGTCGCATCTTCCATCGAAGCCGGCACCTGGATGGCGCCCTAGTTTGGACACGTTTGGCGGGGAATCGGTACCGCGAACGGTGGGGTCGGGCTTTTTTCCGCAATTTCGGACCTGCGGCGCTGCACGGCGACGCCGCCCGAGCGTGGGTGTCCCTTCGCGCCTTGGCCCGTCTCGACCCCGGTGCCCTGTTGGCGGAGAGCATCGAGCTGCTGCCGGAAGGAGATGCCATGCCGTCCGCCGCGCCGCTGTCGATGTGGGAGCTGTTCCTCCACGCCGATCTGGTGGTCAAGGTGGTGATGGTCGGGCTTCTGGTCGCCTCGGTCTGGGTCTGGGCAATCGCGGTCGACAAGTTCGTGCTGTATGCCCGCACGCGCCGCGCCATGGACTCCTTCGAGCAGGCATTCTGGTCCGGGCAGTCGCTGGACGAGCTCTACCGCTCGCTGGCGTCGCGGCCCAGCCACTCCATGGCCGCCCTGTTCGTCGCCGCGATGCGGGAATGGAAGCGCAGCCTGGAAGGGCAGCCGCGCTCGTTCGCCGGCCTGCAAAGCCGCATCGAGAAGGTCATGGACGTGACCATCCAGCGCGAGATCGAGCGGCTGGAGCGCCGGCTCCTGGTGCTCGCGACCGTCGGCTCGGCCAGCCCGTTCGTCGGGCTGTTCGGCACCGTCTGGGGCATCATGACCAGCTTTCGCGGCATTGCGCTGGCCAAGGACACCTCGCTGGCGGTGGTCGCGCCCGGCATTGCCGAGGCGCTGTTCGCAACCGCAATCGGCCTAATCGCCGCCATACCGGCGACCATTTTCTATAACAAATTCGTATCGGACGTGAACAAGCAGGCGCAACGCCTGGAGGGGTTCGCCGACGAGTTCGCCGCAATCCTCTCGCGGCAGATCGACGAGCGGGGATGAGATCGGCATGGCCGTGAGCGCAGGCACTGCTGCGGTCGCCGGCAGGCGGCGCCACCGCCGTCGGCCGGTCATGGCCGAGATCAACGTGACGCCGATGGTCGACGTCATGCTGGTGCTGCTGATCATCTTCATGGTCTCGGCCCCGCTGATGGTGAATCTGATCCCGGTCAACCTGCCCGAGGGCCGCTCCGGCACGCCTGCGGCCACCAACGAGCGGCAGCTGGCGGTCACGCTGAAGAAATCCGACGGCGCCTGCACCAGCAGGACCGAGCTCTATTTCAACGAGTCCGACACCCCGATCAGCCTCGCCGATCTCGAGGCCAAGCTGACCGAGGCGAAGAGCTCCGGCGCCGCCGACCTCAACAAGAACATCCGGGTTCGCGCCGAACGGGACACCTGCCACTCGGACTACAGCCGCGTGCTCGACCGAATCCGCTCCGCCGGATTCGGCGCGGACGTAGCCATCATTCCCGAGAAGGAGGGCAACTAGCCTTGCGCGCCGACTGGACAGTTTCGGTCATCGGCCATGCTGCCGCGATCGCGGTGGGGCTCGTCACCATCAGCGCCGCGAAGCTGCCTGCCCGCGACACGACGGAGTGGATGCCGGTCAACCTCGTCTCGGATTCGGATGTCACGCAGGCGACCCGGGGCGAGCCGACCGCGCAGAAGACCGAGGAGCAGAAGCCGCTGGTCGAGAAGATCGACGAGAGCAAGCCGGCTGAAGATCCGCTCGCCAAGCCGGAGAAGAAGGAGGTCAAGGCCGCGCACGAGACCGCCGCCCCGCCGCCGGCCAAGCCGAGCGAGACGAAATCCGATCCGATCGCCGAGGAGATGGCCAAGGAGCAACCCAAGAAGCCGCCGCCGAAGAAGGCGCAGGCCAAGGCGCCGACCCCGCCGAAGCAGCCCGCGCCGCCGACGCCCAAGTTCGATGCGAAGAAGGTCGAAGCGCTGCTCGACAAGCGTCAGGCCACCCGCCTCGCCGCTGCCGGCGCCGTGCCCAACAGCACGCCCTCGCTCGGAATTCCGACCGGCGCGGCGGCGACGCTGTCGCTGAGCGAGCTCGACGCACTGCGGCAGCGGCTTGCCCAGCTCTGGACCCTGCCCGCAGGCGCCCGCGATCCCCAGGAGCTGGTGGTGGTCTTCCGAATCAAGCTCAAGCCCGACGGTCGCCTCGACGGCTGGCCGATCCTGGTCTCGAGCGGCAACACGCCGCTCGCCGTGGCCGCGCGGGAGAACGCCGCGCGGGCGATCAATCGCGGCCAGCCCTACGACATGCTCAGGCCTGAACACTACGAGCTATGGAAAGACATCGAGATCACCTTCGATCCGCGCGACATGGCTCGCCAATGACCGCGGCGCGCCCGACGGCGAGCGGGCGAGCCGGCCGCGACAGCCCGCCGAGCGCAGCTTTCCTCAGCCGTCGCGGGCTGATCGTGCTGGGCGCAGGCGCCGCGCTGGGCGCGGCGAGCCTCGCGCCGCGGCGGGCAACCGCGGTGCTCAGGCTCGACGTCACCCAGGGCAGCGTTCAGCCGGTGCCGATTGCGATTCCCGATTTCATCGGGATGTCCAGCCAGGATCCGGCGGTCGGGCGCAACGTCAGCCAGATCATCGCCTCGAACCTGCGCCGCTCGGGCCTGTTTCTGCCCATCGATGAGGCGAGCTTCCTCGAGAAGGTCAGCAGCATCGACACGGTTCCTCGCTTTGCCGACTGGCGGCAGATCAATGCTCAGGCCCTGGTCACCGGCCGCATCAGCCAGCCCGACGGCCGCTTCAAGGCCGAGTTCCGATTGTGGGACGTGTTCGGCGGAGAGCAGCTGCAGGCGCAGCAATACACGACCGCGCCGGACAACTGGCGGCGCATCGCCCACATCATCTCGGATGCCATCTACGAGCGGCTCACCGGCGAGAAGGGATATTTCGACAGCCGCATCGTCTTCGTCGACGAATCCGGCCCCAGGCGGCAACGCCTCAAACGGCTGGCGCTGATGGACCAGGATGGAGCCAATGTGCGCTATCTCACGCGCGGCGACGAGCTTGTGCTGACGCCGCGCTTCTCGTCTGCCGCCGACACGATCACCTACATGTCTTATGGAAGCCAAGGCGAGCCGAAGGTCTATCTGATGAACATCGAGACCGGGCAGCGCGAGATCGTCAGCAATTTCCCGGGAATGAGCTTCAGCCCCCGCTTCTCGCCCGACGGGCAGCGGGTGATCTTCAGCCTCCAGCGCGGGGGCAACTCCAACCTGTTCGTGATGGATCTGCGCTCGCGATCGACGATGCGCCTGACCGACACCCAGGTGATCGACACCGCGCCGTCCTATTCGCCCGACGGCACCCGCATCTCGTTCGAGTCCGATCGCGGCGGCAGGCAGCAGATCTACATCATGGCGGCGAGCGGGGGCGATGCCCAGCGCATCAGCTTCGGCGAGGGCGCCTATTCCACGCCGGTATGGTCGCCGCGCGGCGACTACATCGCTTTCACCAAGCAGAGCGAAGGCAGGTTTGCGATCGGCATCATGCGGCCGGACGGCTCGGGCGAGCGCATCCTCACCGAGGGCTATCACAACGAGGGCCCGACCTGGTCACCGAACGGCCGCGTGCTCGCGTTCTTCCGCGATCCCGGCGGCGAAGGCGGGCCGGCTCTCTACACGGTCGACGTGACCGGCCGCAACGAGCAGTTGCTGAAGACGCCGAGCTACGCGTCGGACCCGGCCTGGTCGCCGCTGCTGCAGTAGCTCCCGGCCGCGCGCCGCCGGTTGCACGGGGAGGAGGCCGCGCCGGCCCACAAGACGCCGCATTCATCGGCCATTAACCAGACCGGGGAGTTTTCGCCTCGAGTGGCATTTGGGTGATCCACGCAACATTCGATAAGGGTTGACAGGAACCTTCGCTTAACCACGCGCCTGCTAGACCTGCGGCATGTCCGGTAATGACGCAACAAATGGGGGCACCGGAATGACGAATGTGATGCGTGTCGTCCGCGCCGCGAAGCTGGCGGTGTTGCTGGTGGTGAGCCTGGCTGCCGCAGGCTGCGCGAACCGGACCGATCCCTCACAGGCGGTCGCCGGCACTGCGCCCCCCGGAAGCCAGCAGGATTTCGTCGTCAATGTCGGGGATCGGGTGTTCTTCGTATCCGATTCGTCGGAGCTGACCCCGCAGTCCATCGCCACGCTCGACAAGCAGGCGCAGTGGCTGCAGATCTACAATCAGTACGCGTTCCTGATCGAAGGCCACGCCGACGAGCGTGGCACCCGTGAATACAACATCGCGCTCGGCGCCCGGCGCGCACAGACGGTGCGCGACTATCTCGCCTCGCGCGGGATCCAGCCGCACCGGATGCGCACCATCTCCTACGGCAAGGAAAGACCGGTTGCCGTCTGCAACGACATCTCCTGCTGGTCGCAGAACCGGCGGGCGGTGACGGTGCTCAATGCGAGCTCGTGAGCTAAAGATACGGGGGAAGGGGACGACCGGCGCCCTCGGGGCGCCGGTTGTGTTTTGAACGCGCGTCGTCGCGCTCTGCCGCAGGCAGTGCCTGCAGGTCGGTCCGGCGGCGCCTCGGCCCTGCGCGGCGCAGGGGAAGGCCCGAAGAGCGCCGCGAGGCGCGCCGAGTAGCGGGCTGTTAACAGTCGGCAGTCACAATTTGGTCGCACGTGTTCGTATGGTATCGAGGCTTTTCGAGCGAACCAACCTGCCTATGGCACGCGTCTATCTCCGTGCGGCGGCCGCGTCTGCCCTGATGCTAGTGCTCGCAGCCGGCGTGCACGGCCCGGGAAGCACCGCCTCGGCACAGGATGGCGAGCGGTCGTTCAATTTCTTCGACCGCATCTTCAGCGGCAGTGAGCGCCTGAGCGGAAGCGGCGGCGAACGCGCGGTGCCGACGGCCGCCGATCCGGATCGGACCGGAGCGACTGGGCCTGCCGGCTCGGACCTCTTCCTGCGTGTCGACCGGCTGGAAGCGCAGGTCCGGCAGCTCACCGGGATCATCGAGCAGCTGCAGTTCCGCAATCAGCAGCTCGAAGGCCAGCTCCGCCGCATGCAGGAGGGAGGCCTTGCCGGCGCCGTTCAGGCACGCCCGCAGCAGGGTTTGTCCGCAGCGACCGGAGGGATGGCGGCGAGCGCGCCGCCTCGGCGCGGAGACGCCTTCGATCCGGCCTTGCACCCGGGGGCGCCCGGGGCGCCGCACAGCCTCGGAGCGATGGGCACCGGCAGCCCCCCACCGGTGGGGGCGCAGCCGGTCGAGGGCATCGGGGCGCCGGGCGGGCGCGCGGCCAGGGACCCGCTCGATCTCGCAACCATATCCCCGCCGGGCAGTCCTCAGCCGTCGCACAGTCCGGCCCCCGGCGGGGCGATCGTCGCCACCCTGCCGCCATCGGCGGCGCCGCGCGACGAGTTCGATCTCGCCTATGGCTACCTGCTGCGCAGGGACTACGCGCTTGCGGAGGAGAGCTTCCGCGCATTCCTGAGCAGGCATCCCAATGATCGGCTGGCCGGGGAGGCGACCTTCTGGTTCGGCGAGACCCTGTTCCAGCGCCAGCGCTTCCGTGACGCCGCCGAAGCCTTTCTCAACGTGTCGACCAAGTTCGAATTGAGCCCGAAAGCACCCGATGCGCTGCTGCGGCTCGGTCAATCGCTCGCCGCGCTCGGCGAGAAGGAAGCAGCGTGCGCCTCCCTCGGCGAGGTGCTGCGCAAATTCCCGCGCGCGTCGGCTCCCGTGAAGCAGGGGGTCGAGCGGGAACAGAAACGTGTCCGCTGCTGAGGACGCGGCGCCGGTTTCCGCCGCCGAGGCGAGAGAGCTTTTCCAGCCGCTTGTCCGGGCTTCCGCGCTCGTGCTGGCCGTTTCCGGGGGGCCCGATTCGACGGCGCTGCTCTTGCTCGCCGCGCGCTGGCGGCGTGCGCGCAAGGGCGGACCCAAGCTCGTCGCGGTGACCGTCGATCATGGGCTGCGACGGGAATCGCCGCGCGAGGCGCGCGCGGTCGCGCAGCTGGCGCGGCGGCTCGGGATCCCGCATCGAATCCTGCGCTGGGAAGGAGAGAAGCCGGCGACCGGATTGCAGGAGGCCGCGCGCGCGGCGCGCTATCGGCTGCTCGCCGCTGCCGCCGAACGGGCACGCGCGCGCTACATCCTCACCGCCCACACGCTCGATGATCAGGCCGAGACGGTGCTGCTGCGCATGGCCCGCGGCAGCGGACTGAGCGGGCTTTGCGCAATGGCGCCGATAGCCCCGCTCGCCGCCGGGCGCAACGTGGCGCTCGTGCGTCCGCTCTTGCACATTCCGAAGACGCGCCTTGTCGCGACCCTCGAGCGGGCAAAGGTCGGCTTTGTGCAGGATCCCTCCAACAGCGATCCGCGCTTTGCCCGCGCCCGGATGCGCGAGGCGATGCTGACGCTCGCCCGCGAGGGTCTCGATGCCCGGCGTCTTGCGGTATTGGCGCGCCGGATGCGGCGCGCCGAAGCCGCCATCGAGATGGCGGTGGGCGCCGCAACCGCGGCGCTGGCGCGCGGCCCCTGGAGCATCTCGGGTCCGCTCCGCTTCGACGCGGCGGATTTCGCCGGTCTGCCGGCGGAAGTGGCGCTGCGCCTGCTCGGTCGCGCGATCGCGCAGACCGGCAATGCGGGAGCGGTGGAGCTCGGCAAGCTCGAAGCCCTCCTCGCAGCGCTCGGGGCGGCAGGCGCCCGGGCACGCAGCGGCGGCTATCGCCTGCGCCGCACCCTGGCAGGGGCTTTGGTGACCCTGACCGAGGACGAGCTGGTCGTGGAACGCGCTCCTCCGCGCAGGAGCGGCACGCGAAAGGCGGAGTCTTAACCAGCAGCGAGCAAAACGGCGCGCTTTTTGGTCAAACCGCGCTAGATTTGCGGAATTCGGCCGGTTCCCTTGGCAGGAGCGCGCGGCGCACCTAGATTGTCAAGCGGACCGACCTCGATCGGCCGTATCCTGCGGGCAATGTGAACAGGCTGGCGGGCCACCGACGGCCACAAGGACAAGCGATGAACGCCAACCTGCGCAACTTTGCCCTCTGGGTCATCATCGTTCTGTTGCTGCTCGCCCTCTTCACGCTCTTCCAGAACCCGGGCCAGCGAACCAGCGCGCAGGACATCTCCTTCTCGCAGCTCCTCAACGAGGTCGACCAGGGTCGCGTACGCGACGTCCTCATTCAGGGCCCCGAGATCCACGGCACGTTCACCGACGGACGCAGCTTCCAGACCTATGCCCCCAACGACCCGACGCTGGTCCAGCGCCTCTACGGCAAGGGCGTGTCGATCACTGCGCGTCCGCAGCAGACCGACGTGCCCTGGTTCCTGCAGCTGTTGATCTCCTGGCTGCCCTTCATCGCGCTGATCGGGGTGTGGATATTCCTGTCGCGCCAGATGCAGGGCGCCGGCGGCAAGGCGCTCGGCTTCGGCAAGAGCCGCGCCAAGCTGCTGACCGAAGCGCATGGTCGGGTCACCTTCGAGGACGTCGCCGGTGTCGACGAGGCGAAGCAGGACCTGCAGGAGATCGTCGAGTTTTTGCGCGATCCCGGCAAGTTCCAGCGGCTCGGCGGACGTATCCCGCGCGGCGTGCTGCTGGTCGGTCCGCCCGGCACCGGCAAGACCCTGCTCGCGCGCGCCATCGCCGGCGAGGCGAACGTGCCGTTCTTCACGATCTCCGGCTCCGACTTCGTCGAGATGTTCGTAGGCGTCGGCGCCTCGCGCGTGCGCGACATGTTCGAGCAGGCGAAGAAGAATGCGCCCTGCATCATCTTCATCGACGAGATCGACGCAGTCGGACGCCACCGCGGCGCCGGCCTGGGCGGCGGCAACGACGAGCGCGAGCAGACGCTCAATCAGCTGCTGGTGGAGATGGACGGTTTCGAGGCCAATGAGGGCATCATCCTCATCGCCGCCACCAACCGGCCCGACGTGCTCGACCCGGCGCTGCTGCGCCCCGGCCGTTTCGACCGGCAGGTGATCGTGCCCAATCCGGACGTGGTCGGTCGCGAGCAGATCCTGAAAGTGCACGTGCGCAAGGTGCCGCTCGCTCCCGACGTCAATCTCAAGACGATCGCCCGCGGCACGCCCGGGTTCTCCGGTGCCGACCTGATGAACCTGGTCAACGAAGCGGCGCTGATGGCGGCGCGGCGCAACAAGCGCATGGTCAC
>DASXAP010000058.1:0-30459 GCA_036406655.1 Xanthobacteraceae bacterium
GCGGGGCTCTGAGGTGGACGGCCGATATAAGCCGAAATGACTTGCGGGTCCTCGAGCACCTGCATCGGCTCGCCTTCCGCCAGCGTGCGTCCGTAATCGAGCACGTGGATGCGATCGGCCAGGTCGGCCACCATCTCGAGATCGTGCTCGATCCAGATCATGGTCGTGCGGAGCTCGTGCTTGATGCGCAGGATGAAGCGGGCGAGGTCCTCGCGCTCGTCACGATTGAGCCCGGCCGAGGGCTCGTCCAGCATCAGGACCGAAGGCTCGAGCGCCAGCGCCCGGGCAAACCCGACGAGCTTCTGGATGCCGAACGGCAGTCCGGCGACGGTGGCATGCCGGTAACGTTCGAGCTCGACGAATTCGATGATGTCTTCGGCGGCCGCGCGGTGGTGCGCCTCCTCGCGCCGAACCGCCGGCAGGAACAGCATCTCCGAAAGGGGACTGGTGCGGATGCGCGTGTGGCGGCCGGTGAGCAGATTGTCGAGCACCGACATCAGCGGGAACAGCTCGCCGTGCTGGAATGTTCGGGCGAGGCCCAGTCGCGCGATCTCATGCGGCTCCCGGCCGCCGATCTCGGTGCCGCGGAAGCGGATGTGTCCCTCGCCGCGGTAGATGCCGCTGATGCAATTGAGCACGCTGGTCTTGCCGGCGCCGTTCGGACCGATCAGCGCGAACAGCTCGCCGGCCTCGACCGCGATCGAGATGCCGTCGAGCACGGTGAGGCCGCCGAAGCTCAGCTTCAATCGATCGATCTCGAGCTCAGCCATACCATCTCCGGCTGCGGCGGTATTGCTTGACGTCGCGATAGCTGCGGCGCTCGCCGCTGCTGCGGCCGAGATAGAATTCCTGGATATCGGGATGGCTGCGCAGACGCTCGGCCGTGCCGTCCAGCACGATGCGTCCGCTCTCCATCACATAGGCATAATCGACGATCCCGAGCGCCACGGTTGCACTCTGCTCGACGATCAGGATGGCGATCCCGAGCTGGCGCCTAATCTCGAGGAGGCGGTGCAGCAGGTTGTCGACCACGATCGGCGCAAGCCCGAGCGAGAGCTCGTCGACCAGCAGCAATTGCGGCCGGCTGACGACGGCGCTGGCGAGAGCAAGCATTTGTCGCTCGCCGCCGGAAAGAAGGCCGGCAACGCGGTTCCGCAAGCCGCCAAGCTGGGGGAAGAACTGACAGACCAGATCCTCGCGCCGCCGGCGTTCCGCGCTCGTCGCACCACGCGACAGCGGAACCAGGAGATTTTCCAGGACGGTGAGATTGGGAAACACCTTATCGCGCTCGGGGACCAGCACGAGGCCGCGACGGCTCGTCTGGTCGGGTGCCTTGTTCTCGATCCGCTCTCCGTTGAAGCGGATCGCGCCCTCGGTCACGCGGGCGTCGTCGATCCCGAGAAAGCCCGAGATCGCCCGCAGCGTCGTCGTCTTGCCGGCGCCGTTGGTTCCCAGCAGCCCGACGATCTGGCCGCTGCCGACCGCGAGCGTGATGCCCTGCACCGCCGTGATGGCGCGTTGATAAACGACTTCGAGCTTCTCCACGCTCAGCAGGCTCACTGGCGCGCTCCCGCCACCGGCCGCTGCTTGAACGGCCAGAGCAGGAAATAGCTCTGGATGCGGCGCCAGATGCCGACAAGCCCGAGCGGCTCGAACATCAGGAACAGGATCATGACGAGACCGAACGCGGCATAGTTCACCGCGAACAGCAGGCTCGCATAGCCCTGTGCGCCCGGCAGCGCCAGCAGGCCGGCTTCGATGAGGTAGGGAAAGATCGTGACGAAGGCGGCGCCCATCAGGGCGCCGAGCAGCGAGCCCATGCCGCCGATGATCACCATCGCCAGATACTGCACGGTGAGAAACAGCGAGAATGCCTCGACCGAGACGAACCCGCGGTAGTAGGCGAACAGCGCGCCGGCGACCGCGGTGATCGCCGAGCTGATCACGAAGGCGGCAAGCTTGTAGCCGGCGACGCCGATGCCGAGCGCTTCGGCGACCGTCTCGTGGGCCCTGATGGCGCGCCAGGCGCGGCCGCTGCGCGCGCGAACGAGATTGAGGCAGACAAGCAGGGTCGCCGCCGCCGCGGCCAGCAGGATGAAGTACCAGGCGCGGGGATCGGAGATCTCGAGCCCGGCGATGCTCGGCGGATCGATCACGATCCCGGTGGAGAAGCCCCACCGCGATTCGTACTCGCCGCCGAGATAGATCACGACGAAGTGCAGCGCCAGCGTGCTCACCGCAAGGTAGAGCCCGCGCAAGCGCAACGACGGCAGGCCGAAGATCACGCCGAGCAGGGCGCCGACCAGCGCCGCCATCGGCAACGTGACCCAGAACGGCGCGTGAGCTTCGCGGAAACCGATGCCGACGGTGAACGCTCCAGCCGCCAGAAGACCGGCGTGCCCGAGCGAGATCTGGCCCGCATAGCCGGTCAGCAGCATGAGCGACAACGCGCCGATGGCGGCGAGGAAAACCTGCGAAGCGAGATCGAGCTGGAACGGCGAGGCGATAAACGGAAACACGAGCAGCGCAACGGCGAGCACCGCGAGGCTCCTGCGCTCGAGCCGCGTGGCGAGGAGCGCCAAGTCCTGCTCATAGGCGGTGCGAAAGTAACCGCTGGCGCGCGGCTGCCTAGACACGGTCGAGCTCCTCGCGAGTGCCCAACAATCCCCATGGCCGCACGGTCAGCATGGCGATCAGCACCAGGAACGGCACCACGTCGGAGAGCAGCGGATCGATGTAGTGGATCGCGAGCACCTCGGCTGTGGCGACAATGCCGGCGCCGAGCAACGCGCCGACGAGACTGTCGAGCCCGCCGACCAGCGCCGGTGAAAATGCCTTTAGGCCGATCACCACCATCGTCTGGTCGAGGCCGGAGTCGAGCGCGATCAGCATGCCGGCGATCGAGCCGGTAAGCGTCGACAGTGCCCAAGCCAGGGCATAGATCGCGTGCAGGTTCACCCCGCGCTGCGCCGCCAGCAGCGGGCTCTGGCCGGCCGCACGCAGGCGCACGCCCCAGCGGCCGAAGCGCAGAAACGCAAATAGTCCGCCGTAGACCAGTGCGGCCGAGATCACCATGAGCGCCGCGCAGGTCGAGATGCGGGCGCCCCCGACGAGCTCGATCGGCGGATTGGAAAGTTGCAGCGTCTGCAGCGGATGCTGCTGCGCAGCCGACCAGACCAGAACGACAAGGCCACGCAGCAGGATGCCGATCGCAATGGTGGTGAGGATCGCCGCCAGCACCATCTCCCCCGTCATCCTGCGCATCAGCAGAGCGTAGACCAGGAGGCCTACCGTCAAGCTGAGCGCCAGCGCCGCGGCGATCGCGGTGAGGGGGTGACCGACGAACAGCGACGCCGTCGTGTACAAGAGATAGGCGCCGAGCATGGTCAGCTCGCCGTGCGCCATGTTCATCACCCGGCTCACCCGGTAAATGAGCACATAGCCACAGGCGAGCAGCGCATAGATCGCCGCCAGCACGGTGATGTTGACGAGGAGCTGCACGTTCCCGGGGACAGACACCAGTCATCAGCGATCGGGACGCAATTCCAGATGCTTGCGTCTGATCACCGGCAACCGATCACTGGCTGGTCACTTCACGTCGTATCCGACCCAGTCCTTCGCCTGGACGATGGCGGATTTGGCCGGATCCCAGCGGTAGACCCGATAATACTGTCGCGACCGGAAATGATTGTCCTTGCTCCATTCGAGCGAACCTCCGCGCAGTCCCTTGGTGTCGACCTTCACGCTTTCCATGGCCGAGCGAATTTTCGCCGGATCCGCCGGCCACCCGGCGCCCTTCAGGATTGCCTCAAGCACCAGGCCGCCGATCCAGCCCTCGGTCATCTGCTCGGCCGGATAGCGCAGGCTGCTCTTCTTGGCGGCTTCGACGATCTCCTGGTGGATTGGCAGTCGGTCCTGAAACAGCGAGTTGGCGCCGATGACGAAGAATTTCGGGTCTTTCAGACGTGCCAGCTCGGCTTCCGCTTCGATGTGCGCCCAGGTTATGTAGTCGCCCTGCCAGCCCAGCCGGCGCAGCGCTTCGAAGGTCTTCACCTCGGTGACCCAAGGCGCCCAGGAAAACACCCAGCCGGGATCGGCGTCCTTCAGCTTGGTGGCGAACGGCGTGTAGTCGGCGGTCGGCGGCGGAATCACCTCCTTGTCGACCGGGGTCATCCCCACAGCCTTGGCGTGCTCCTCGGCGTAGTCGATCTCGCCCCGCGAGAGCGGGATTGCCATCGCCGCAAAGCCGATCCGCACCGTCGGCTTCGCGGTCTCGGTGATGAACGCGAGGGTGGCGCGGCTGTCGTACCCGCCGGCGTAGGCGGTGGTGCAGAACTGCAGCGGATCCGCCGGCGGATACACTTCTTTCGGGCAGACCGCGCCCATGAACAGGAGCGGCACCTTGGCCCGCTTGGTCTCGGCGACGACCGGCGCGAAGGTGGAGGACAGGCTCGACAGGATCAGCAGCTTCACATTGTCCTGGGTGAGCAGCTTCTTGGCATTCGCGGCTGCTTTTGACGGCTCGCCCTGATCGTCTTGCAGAATGAGCTCGATCTTCTTGCCGTTGACCCCGCCACTGCCGTTCAGGCGATCGACGTAGAGGCGCAAGCCCTCGATCGGAGGCGCATTGGTGCTCGCCGATGGGCCGGTAAGCGCGGCGCTCACCCCGATCACGTAAGCGTCCTGCGCGGATGCCGGCGGCGCGACAGCCGCGACGGCCGCTGCGGCGGTGATGATATATCGCAACATGCTTGTCCTCCCTTGCTCCCTGGCTTTGCCCCTACTCCTCGACGAATGCGGCGATCAGCCGTTGCTCGCGATCATCGTACATCGACTCGACCAGGAGATTGAAGCGTTCGTACATGAGGTGGCGTTTCACCTTGCGCGTCGGCGTAACCGGCTCGCCTTCCTCCTCGGGATCGAGCGCCTTCGGCAGGATGCGGAAGTCCTTGATCTGCTCGACGCGAGCCAGCTCCGAGTTGACCCGGTCGATCGCCTGCTTGATCAGCTGAATGACCTGCGGACTTTCGCAGAGGCTCGTGAAACCGGTATAGGGCACATCGTGGCTGCGTGCCCAGTCCGCCACCGTCTCGGCCTCGATCTCGACGAGCGCCGTCAGGTATTTGCGACCGTGACCGAGCACGATCGCCTCCGCAACGTAGGGGCTGGCGCGCAGCATGTTCTCGATGAACGCCGGCGAGATGGTCTTCCCGCCGGCGGTCACGATGAAATCGCGGGCGCGGTCGATCAGGCGCAACGCTCCGTCGCGCCATTCGCCGATGTCGCCGGTGCGCAGCCAGCCATCCTCGCCCTTTATCGCACGAGTTGCCTCGTCGTTGTTCCAGTAACGCTCGAACAGGTATGGGCTCCTGACCAGCACCTCGCCGGTTTCGGCAAGCTTCACCTCCCAGCCCCTCGGAACGGTGCCGACGTTGCCGGGACGGGGATACAATCCACGTTGCCCAGTGATGATGCCGCCCGCCGTCTCGGTCTGCCCGTAGGATTCCACCACGTTCACTCCGAGCATCTGCCACAGCGTCATCGTCTCCGGCGGCAACGGCGCGCCGGCGCAGATCACGAGCTCCAGCCGGTCGAAGCCGAGCTTGTTGAGGATCGGCACGAAAACGCCCGTCCGGCACGCCGCGTAGGTCATCGCTCGGGGGAGCCCGGTCTGCCCGATCCAGCGCCGTCGCGCGTAATCCCGCGCGAGAGAGAGCGCAAGGTCGGCGGCGGCGCGCTTGACGCCGCTGCTGTTGGTGATCCCGATCAACACCTGCGAGGCAAACTTCTGCAGATAACGCGGCACCGTGAACAGCACGGTCGGGGCCGACTCGAAGATCGTGGTGGGCAGGTCATCGAGACTTTCGCCGAAATGCGGAACGAGCGGCGACAGGAGCGGCAGTGTCACCGCGACGTCGCGTCCGAGCACGTGGCAGAGCGGCAAGTAAGCCACGGTGCGGTGCGGCTTCACGGCGAGCGTGGGATAGTGATCGATGATATTCGCGGCCGCCGCCAGATGCTTGCCGTGGCTCACCAGTGCACCTTTCGGGTGGCCGCCGGTGCCCGATGTATAGACGATGAAGGCAGGCGCATCGGGAGCAACCGTGGACGCCCGCTGCTCGAGCCAGCCGAGATCCGCCGTGACCCCGGCGAGCAGTGCATCATACCGTCTGAGCTTGCGGTGCTGATAGTTGAACATTGCGGAGGAATCGAGCACCACGATGCATTTCAGCAGCGGCAGGTCATCGGCAAATGACAGAACCTTGTCGACGTGCTCCTGATTCTCGGCCACGAAGATGACCGCGCCGCCGTCGCGAAGCTGATACTCGACCTCGGATGGCGAGGCAGTCGGGTAGACGCCGTAGACAATCGCGCCCAGCGATTGCGCGGCGAGATCGCAAACGAGCCAGCCCTCGCAGGGATCTCCCATGATGGCCACCCGCTCGCCGCCGGCGAGCCCGAGCTCGGCGAAGACGCGTGCCGTCCGAGCGACAAGCTCGGCGTAGTCGCGCCAGCGGCGCTCGCGATAGAGACCGCGGTGCTTGGCGCGGAATGCGACGGAACCGGGATCGGCCCGGGCGCGCTCGCACAACAGGCGCGGCGCGGATAGGCGGCGCAGCGCGTCAGGATCAGGGCTAGTCGGTGACGCGCTCATGCGCCGGCAGAAACGCGGTGACGAGCCAGGCCGATCACGCTGCAGCTCAATGCCAGAGCTGCCGGCTCGCAATATCGGCACCCTGCCGCAGCGCCTTGAACTTCTCCCAAATGACCGTCGGATGAACCTCGGTCCGGTAAAGCGCCTGGGACGAGAACCCGCAATCGGCGCCCGCCATCACGTTCTCCCGCCCGACCAGCCTCGCGAAGCGCAGGATGCGTTCGGCAATCAGCTCGGGATGCTCCACGATGTTGCTCGCATGCGTGATCATGCCCGGGCAAAGCACCTTGCCGTCGGGCAGCCTGATGGTTTCGAACAGGTGATATTCGTGCTCGTGGCGGGGATTGGCGCACTCGAAGCTGTAGGAGCCGGCGTTGACCTTGAGGATGTAGGGGATCACGTCGGCCAACGCCGCCTCGTGCAGCCGCGGCCCCTCGTTGATCCCGTAGCAGGTATGGAAGCGCACCATCCCGGGCGGAATTCCCTGCAGTGCGGCATTTGTGGCATCGACGTAAATCTCGGCACGCCGCTTCTTTTGCGCGTCGTCCAGTGCCGGGTCGACGAAGATGTCGCAGAGGAAGGGATCGTCGATCTGCACCAGGATGCCGGCGGCGGCGATCGCCCGGTATTCCTTGCCAAGCTCGGCCGCGAGCGCATGAAAATACTCCTCCTCGGTCCTGTAGTGCTCGTTGATGCCGACGCCTGCAGGAGCCGTGGCCGGCAGGAACACGTGGTGGGGCGGCACCCCCGCTGCCTTGGCCGCCGCCTTGAGGTTGTCGATGTCGATCTGGAGGTACCTCTCGCCGCGATATTTCACCGCTCCGGTGCAGACGACCGGGACGAGGGGAACGATCGCGCCGCCCATCATCGCCTGCTTGAAATAGTCCGCGTAGTATTCCGAGAACGCAGCGATCTCCTTCTGGAACAGCAGCATCTTCTGACCGGGACGAGCTTCGAAGCCCTCGAGCCGCTCGCGGATATAGGTGAAAAAGCCGGGCTTGGACACCTCGCCGTCGGTCACGATGTCGATGCCGCATTCGACCTGCTTGCGGACGCTTTCGGCGACGGCCTTGGCAATGGTCGCGTCGTAGGCCGCCCGGTCATAGGGCTGGCCGCTGAGCCTTGCCTTCATCGCGTCGAGCACCGCGTGCGGCCGCGGCAGGCTGCCGATGTGCGTTGTCTGGATGCGATCGGTATTCTGCTGGGTGGTCATGGGCATGTCCTCTCCGTCCGAATGAGCCTAGCCCCAAACGGCACGCGCTGCGTCAACCACCAGCCGCAGCTTGGCGCGCTCCTCCGCCTCGCTCAAGGGATTGCCGGCGGCGCTGCTGGCAAAGCCGCATTGCGGGCTGATTGCGAGCCGCTCGACCTCGACATGGCGAGCCGCTTCATCGACGCGTCGCCGCAGCAAATCCAGGCTTTCCAGCGCGGGCGTCTTGCTGCTGATCAGTCCAAGCACGACGCCCTTGTCCTTCGGCAGAAACCGCAGCGGGGCAAAATCGCCCGCCCGCGGCGTGTCGTACTCCAGCAGGAAGTGATTGGCCCGGGTGCGGGCGAGAAAACGTTCGGCGGCCCACTCGTATCCACCCTCGGCGAGATAGCGCCCGCGGAAATTGCCCCGGCACATGTGCACGCCGACGACGACCTCGCCCGGGCAGCCTGCTAGCGCGGCGTTGATCAGATCGATGTAGCGGTCGACCAGCGCGTCGGGGTTGCGGCCCTCCCCGGTGACCTTGGCGCGGATCGACCGATCGCACAGGAGCGCAACCGCGATCTCGTCGATCTGCAGGTATTTGCAGCCCGCCCGCGCCAGATCGGCGATCTCCTGCGCGAACACGCTGACCAGGTCGGCGAAGAAGCGGTCGTCATCGGCATAGGCCGCGCGGTCGGCGAAGTCGGCGAACCGCAGAAAATGCATGGTCGAGGGGGCCGGCAGCGTGATCTTGGCGGTGACAGCGGCGGCTTCGCGCAGGAAGACGAGCTCGTCGACCGCAATCGGCTGTGTGCGTCTGATCGGCGCCGCGGCGTAGGGGGCGGTGAAATCGATCTCATGCCCATGGTCGTCGCGGAACCTGAGCAGCGCCGGGCGCACCACGAAGCCCTCGGTCCGCTCCACGAACCGGCCCCAATAGGAGCCGCGGCGAAACTCACCGTCGGTCACGACCTTCAACCCGAGCTCCTCCTGCATGCGGACGGCGTCCCGCACGCACTGGTTCTGGATGGCAGCGAACTCGGCCTCGCTGATCTCGTTCGCGGCGAAGCGCCGGAATGCATTGCGCAGCGCCGGCGGCCGCAACAGGCTGCCGACATGGTCGGCGCGAAACGGGGGGCGCCCATCCGGCCTGATGCTCATCTTTCCATCTCTCCGAGGGCTCAGCTTGCGCTGCGGGGCTCGGTCGGCGCAGGCAGCGTTCGCTTCGACGCCGGCGAGGGGATCGCCGTCGCCTTGCCCAATGCCCGGGTGCTCAGGTGGGGCTCGACTCGAAGATGCGCTCGCCCTGCAGGTCGATGATCTGCCGGGCCTTGGTGATGGTGAAGGCGATGGCATCATCCCGGCCCGGATAGGCATCGGCGCGAATGAAGCGATGCTGCTTCACGCCCTCGGGAGTGTCCTTTTCGATGATCCCGGCGGTCTGGTACTGACCGTTCGACCGGTAGGGAGTCGGTCGGATCCGGTAGCCCTTGTATTCGACGGCGGGAGCAGTCGGTTCCTCGGCGGTGCTCGTGGCCCCACCGAGGAGGCGCTGCCAGGCAGCTTTCAGGCTGGACAACATCGGTACCTCCTGGCGAGGAGACGTGCCGATAAGGTAATCCGGCGCGCCGGTCGTGGGGAAGCCTCGATGGCCGCAAGGTCCCGACGATCCCGCTCTTGCGCCGATCACACCTGCCGTTCGACCATCATGCGCTTGATCTCGGCGATCGCCTCGGCCGGATTGAGCCCCTTGGGGCAGGCCTTGGCGCAATTCATGATGAGGTGGCAGCGATAAAGCCGGAATGGGTCCTCGAGATTGTCGAGGCGCTCGCCCGTCCTCTCGTCGCGGCTGTCCTTCAGCCAGCGATTGGCCTGCAGCAGTGCCGCCGGTCCGAGGTAGCGATCGCTGTTCCACCAGTAGCTGGGGCAGGCGGCCGAGCAGCACGCACACAGGATGCATTCATAGAGTCCATCCAGCTTCGCGCGATCGTCGTGGCTCTGCCGCCACTCCTTCTGCGGGGTCGGCGAGGCGGTCTGCAGCCAAGGCTCGATCGCGGCGTGCTGGGCGTAGAAATTGGAGAGATCGGGCACCAGATCCTTCACAACCGGCATGTGCGGCAACGGATAGATCGTCACCACCCCCTTGATCTCCGACACCGCCTTGGTGCAGGCGAGCGTGTTGGTATGATCGATGTTCATCGAGCATGATCCGCAGACTCCCTCGCGGCAGGAGCGGCGGAAGGTCAGCGTCGGGTCGATGTTGCTCTTGATCCAGATGAGTGCGTCGAGGATCATCGGTCCGCAGTCGCCGCTGTCGACGTAATACGTGTCCATGCGCGGATTCTTCGCGTCATCGGGGTTCCACCGGTAGATGCGAAACTCGCGCACCTTCTGTGCACCGGCCGGATAGGCCCAGATCTTGCCTTCCGTGACCTTGGAATTCTTCGGCAGCGTGAATTGAACCATCAGTCCTCGCCGTTTCGGATTTCTGCTCCATCTCGGGCCGGCTTGTCCCGGCCCCTCTTTCCCCGACAGCCGACACCCGGCGGGGCTCGACTCCGACTAGTACACCCGTGCCTGCGGCTCGATATAGCTGACCTCGTTGGTGAGCGTGTAGGCGTGCACCGGCCGGTAGTCGACCTTCACGTTGCCCCGCGGGTCGAGCCACGCGAGCGTGTGCTTCATCCAGTTGGTGTCGTCGCGCTCGGGAAAATCCTCTCGCGCATGCGCGCCGCGGCTCTCCGTGCGGTTTGCCGCCGACTCCATGGTGACCACCGCCTGCGCGATCAGGTTGTCGAACTCGAGCGTCTCGATGAGATCCGAGTTCCAGATCAGCGATCGGTCGGTGATCTTGATGTCGGATATGGCGTCCCAGACCTCGTGGATGAGCTTGCGGCCCTCCGAGAGCACCTCACCGGTACGGAAGACCGCGCAATTGGTCTGCATCACCTTCTGCATCCTCAGCCGCATCTGCGCAGTCGGCGTCTTGCCGGATGCGTGGCGGAACTTGTCGAGACGCGAGAGCGCAGCATCGGCCGAATTCTTCGGGAGGTCGCTGTGCTTGTCGCCGGGCTGCAGGATCTCGGCACAGCGCGCGGCAGCGGCGCGGCCGAACACCACGAGATCGATCAGCGAGTTGGAGCCCAGCCGGTTGGCGCCGTGCACCGATACGCAAGCCGCCTCGCCGAGCGCCATGAGGCCGGGCACCGCGAGATCATCGGCGCCGTTCCTCTTGGTCAGGGCCTCGCCATGATAGTTCGTAGGGATGCCGCCCATATTGTAGTGCACGGTGGGCACGATCGGGATCGGCTCGCGGGAGATATCGACGCCGGCGAAGATGCGCGCGAGCTCCCCGATCCCCGGCAGGCGCTCGTGCAGAACCGCGGGATCGAGATGGTCGAGATGCAGATGAATGTGATCCTTGAGCTTGCCGACCCCGCGGCCCTCGCGGATCTCGATGGTCATGGCGCGGGACACGACGTCGCGCGACGCCAGGTCCTTCGCGGAGGGAGCGTAGCGCTCCATGAAACGCTCGCCTTCCGAGTTGACCAGATAGGCACCTTCGCCGCGCGCACCTTCAGTGATCAGGCAGCCGGCACCGTAGATCCCGGTGGGATGGAACTGGACGAACTCCATATCCTGCAGCGGCAGGCCGGCGCGCAACACCATGGCATTGCCGTCGCCGGTGCAGGTGTGCGCCGAGGTGCAGGAGAAGTAGGCCCGTCCGTATCCTCCGGTGGCGAGGATCGTCATGTGAGCCCCGAAGCGATGGATCGAGCCGTCGTCGAGCTTGATGGCGATGACGCCGCGGCAGCGGCCTTCGTCATCCATGATCAAGTCGATGGCGAAAAATTCGATGAAGAATTCCGCCGATTGTCGGACGGCCTGGCCATACATGGTGTGCAGCATGGCGTGGCCGGTGCGGTCGGCGGCGGCGCAGGTGCGCTGCGCGGTCCCTTTGCCGTAGTGGATGGTCATCCCGCCGAACGGGCGCTGATAGATCCTGCCGTCCTCGCGACGCGAGAACGGCAGGCCCCAGTGCTCAAGCTCGTAGACGGCAGCCGGAGCATTGCGGCA
This sequence comes from Xanthobacteraceae bacterium, assembly GCA_036406655.1. Lineage (GTDB taxonomy): Bacteria > Pseudomonadota > Alphaproteobacteria > Rhizobiales > Xanthobacteraceae > VAZQ01. The sequence continues at coordinate 11,925 of DASXAP010000058.1, forward strand.
CAGATATTCGATTGCGTCCTGGTCGCCGAGCCAGTCGGACCCCTTGACGGTGTCGTACATGTGCCAGCGCCAGTCGTCCTCACCCATGTTGCCCAGCGCGGCGGCGATGCCGCCCTGCGCCGAGACCGTGTGCGAGCGCGTGGGAAACACCTTGCTGATGCAAGCCGTCTTCAACCCCGCCTCGCTGCAGCCGACCACCGCGCGCAACCCGGCGCCGCCGGCGCCGATGACAACGACGTCATAGCTGTGATCCTCGATCGGATAGGCGCGGCCGGTGACCGCGGGCGCTTTGTCGCTTGATCCGCCGTTTCCTGCCACGTCACACCCTGAAGCTGAGCATGAGGATGGCGAACCCGGAGGCGAGCGCGATCCCCACGGTATAGAAGATGTTCGCCATGATGAGCAGGAGCTTCGTCCGCTCATCGTGCACGTAGTCCTCGATGATGACCTGCATCCCGATCCGCATATGGCTCGTGATCGAGAAGATGAACAGCAGCATGATCACTGCCACCACGGGCGAGCCGAGTATCTGCACAACAGCCGCGTGGTTGCGCCCCAACAGGGCAATCACGATGAAAATGAAGGCGATGACCAGCGGGATGTTGGAGACTGCCGTCAGGCGCTGGCGCCAGAAATCCTCGGTGCCGGATTTGGCAGTGCCCAGCCCGCGCACGCGGGACAGCGCCGTGCTCATCTTGCCGCGGGCCATCAGCGCGACCCTCCTACCAGCAGGTAGCCGACGACCCAGATCACGACGGTCAGGCTGATGGAGCCGATCAGCGTGGCCCTGGCCAGCCATTCCCGCTCGGTCGGGCCAAAGCCGTGGCCGCTGTCCCAGATCAGGTAGCGGACACCGCCAAGCATGTGGTGGAGCAGTGCCCAGGTGTAGCCGAGCAGGATGAGCCGGCCGAGCAGCGTGCTCATGAACCAGCCGATGCCGGCAAAGGCATTCGGTCCCGAGGCTGCCGCAATGAGCCACCACGCCAATAGCAAAGTGCCGAAATAGAGGGCCGCCCCGGTGATGCGATGCGCGATGGACATGAGCATCGTCAGCATCGGCTTGTAGATGAAGAGATGCGGAGACAGTGGCCGCGCGACCGGCACCTTGCTGTCGGCCATTTGCCTGCTCTCCTGCCGAACCGTCCGTGGATCCACCCAAAGCCGGGAGTTGCGTTCCTCGCCGCGCCACGGGCCGTTCCTAACCAATGTCGTCGCCCGCCGCAATTGCGTGGCTTTCCGCAACGACCAGCGAGTGGGGTTTCGCTCTACACGAATATGGCGGGCAGGAATTGCTTCACAAGCGGTATTTCGCGTAGTCTTCCTTCGTCCAGTACGAAGGAGCCGCATCGATCAGCGGGATACGTTTCGACCTCATCGATCTGAGCCTGTTCCGGAACGTGGTCGAGGCCGGCAGCATCACCCGGGGCGCCGAGCGCGCCCATCTTGCGCTTGCCGCCGCTTCCACGCGCATTCGCAACATGGAAGAGAGCCTGGGTGCCGCCCTGCTGGTGCGCGGACGGCAAGGCGTGAGCGCCACGCAAGCGGGCCGCACTCTGCTGCAGCACGCACGCCACATCCTTCGCGAGGCCGAGCAGTTGCGTGAGGACCTCAGCCCCTATTCGGGGGGAATGGCCGGCCAGATCAGGGTCTTGTCCAACACCAACGCGCTCACCGAGTTCCTGCCGGAAGCGCTGAGCTCGTTTCTTGCCGCCCATCCCAATGTCAGCGTCGACCTCGAGGAGCGGCTGAGCGACGAGATCGTCGGGTTGATCGCCGAAGGGGTGGCCGACCTCGGGATCGTCGCCGCCACCGTCGACACCAGTGCCTTGGAGACCTATCCGTTTCGCAAGGACCGGTTCGTGCTGGTCGTCTCCCGCCGGCACGCGCTGGCCAGGAGACCGAGCATTTCCTTCGCCGAGGTCCTGGACCACGACTTCGTCGGTCTCGATCGAGCCAGCGCGCTGCAGCGCTTCCTCGCCGACAAGGCCGCTCGCATCGGCCAGCCGCTGCGGCTGAGGGTGCAGCTGCGAAGCTTCGACGCGGTATGCCGCCTGGTCGAGCGGGACGTCGGGATCGGGATCGTCCCGGAAACGACCGCGCGGCGGATGGCGTCCGCCATCGTGCCCGTCGAGCTGACCGACCCCTGGGCGGTGCGCGAGCTCACCATCTGCATCCGCAACTTCGATGAGCTGCCGCCCTATGCACGGCAGCTGGTGGAGCATCTGCGCGCGGCGGCGTGAGCCGGCACCGTGTCGAAATGTTCCAGCGCGAGCCTGCGGCGCCTCACTTCGGCATCAAGACCCAGTAATCCAGGTCGAGGACGACCGCCGGGTGATCCGCCTCCCCTTCGCGCAACGGGAAGTCGGCGCACGGATGATCCTTGGCGGCCACCGTGCGCAGCCGCAGGGCGCCGACATCATCGCGGCCGGGCAGGTCGGCCTTGGCCAATATCTCCGACCAGGCAAAGACGGTCGCGCCGGCAAACAGCGGGGCGACGTGCCGCCCGCCGTTGATCGCCGCGATGTGGAACGCATTCGCGAGGCCGTTGAAGCTGAGCGCACGCGCCAGCGAGATCACGTGCCCGCCGTAGATCAGGCGCCGCCCGAACCGCCCCTTCGACTCGGCAAGCTGATTGAAGTGAACACGCGCCGTGTTCTGATAGATCCGGGTGGCGATCTGGTGCTCGGCTTCCTCCACCGTCACCCCGTCGACGTGATCGATCTTCTCGCCGACCTTGTAGTCGCCGAACCGATCTCGGCTGCCGGCCAGAGCAAGATCGTAGGCGGCCGGATGGATGCGAGGGCACGCATCCCCGAGCAGGTCGGGGAGCACCGCCTCGGAGAGCGGCGGGAGATGATCGGCGGGCGGCGCGGCGCTTTCAGCGCGTTTTCGCACCATCACCCAACGCACGTATTCAACCACCGTGCTGCCGTCCGCTCGTAACCCCGAGGAGCGCACAAACACGATGCCGCTCTTGCGGCTGGAATTCTCCTTCATGCCGATCACTTCCGATTCGGCAAAAAGCGTATCGCCGGGATAGACCGGCGCCAGAAATCGGCACGCCGCATAGCCGAGATTGGCAATCGCGTTGAGCGAGATGTCGGGGACCGTCTTGCCGAACACGACGTGGAAAACGAGAAGATCGTCGACCGGTGAGCGGGGATAGCCGATCGCACGGGCAAACGCGTCCGACGATTGCACGGCAAACCGCGGTCCGAACAGCCCGTTGTAAAGCGCCACGTCGCCCACCGTGATCGTCCGCGGGGTCGCATGCCTGATGATCTGGCCGACCCGGAAGTCCTCAAAGAAGTTGCCGGTAATGGCCTTGGACATCATCCTGCCGTCGACCTGCGGTGTGGCCGCGCCCGCCGGCGCTCGCCAGGGACCTCTGGATCCATCTTGTTTCTATTCACGTACCTGTGTTGGCGCGTCAATCGCCTGCACGATGACGCCGAGCGAGGCAGGCAATAAATTGGCTCTCAGGGCGGGTTCGCTGCGGAGGCCGCCCGAGCTCGGAGCAGGGACTCTCGATGTCGGTCGAGGCAATTCAGGATCCGGTGTTGACGCCTCCCGCGCCGGGACGGCCGATCATCCACCCGGGCTGGGTGCGGGTTACGCATTTGGTCAATGCGATCGCCGTCGCAATCATGGTCGGCTCCGGCTGGGAAATCTACAACGCTTCGCCGCTCTTTGCGTTCCGATTCCCGCGCTCGATCACGCTTGGCGGCTGGCTTGCCGGCGCCCTCCTGTGGCATTTCGCGGCGATGTGGCTCCTGGCCGTCAACGGCGCCGTTTACGTCGCGCTCGGCATGATCACCGGGCGCTTCCGGCGCAAGCTCCTGCCGATCCGGCTGCGCGCGCTCCGGGACGACATCAAGGCCGCGCTCACCGGCAGGCTCGCGTACGATGACCTCTCCGCCTACAACGCCGTGCAGAAGTCGCTCTATGTCGGGGTGATCGTGGCCGGGGCCGTCGTCGTGCTGTCCGGCCTATCGATCTGGAAACCGATCCAGTTTCAGGAGCTGACCGCGCTGTTCGGCGGCTATGATACCGCACGCTACGTGCACTTCGGCGCGATGAGCGTGATCGTGGGATTCGCCGGAATTCACGTCCTGATGGCGCTGATCGTGCCAAGAAGCCTGCGCGCCATGATCATCGGGCACTGAGGAGGACGCGATGCCGCGCATGCGCCGAGATCCGCCCGGGGTCGACACCGCGCTGCTCGTCAGGGAGGCGGCGAAGCTCTTGCCCGACCCGGCGCGGCGCAGGTTCCTGCGCGGCGGCTTGAGCCTCGGCGCGCTCGCAGCGCTCGCCGGCTGCGACATCGTCGACGGGCCGTCGGCCGAGCAGGCACTGGTGCGGATCTCCTATTTCAATGATCGAGCGCAAGCGTTGCTGTTCAATCCGGGCAAGCTCGCGCCCACCTATCCCGACAGCATGGTCACGCGGCCGTTCCCGTTCAACGCCTATTATCCCGAGGAGGAAGCGCCCGAGGTCGACAAGGATGATTACAAGCTCGAGGTCGGCGGCCTGGTCGAGAGCAAGAGATCATGGACCCTGGACGAGCTTTATGAGCTGCCGCAGGAAACCCAGATCACGCGGCATATCTGCGTCGAGGGCTGGAGCGCGATCGGCAAATGGGGCGGCACGCCGCTGAGCGAATTCCTGCGCCGCGTCGGCGCCGATCTGCGTGCCAGATATGTCTGGTTTCGCTGCGCCGAAGGCTATTCCACCTCGATCGACATGGCGAGCGCGCTGCATCCGCAGACGCAAATGACGTTCCGGTTCGACGGAGCGACCCTCCCGCGCAAGTACGGGTTCCCGATGAAGGTGCGCATCCCGACCAAGCTCGGCTTCAAGAATCCCAAGCACGTGATGGAGATCAACGTCACCAACAAGTACCTCGGCGGTTATTGGGAAAACCAGGGGTACAACTGGTTCAGCGGCGTGTGACCGTCATCCTGCCTTGCCAAGCCGGCCCAAGGCGACTAGCAAACCCGCGAACACGGCAGAACAGGCAAAGGCAGGCGCAATGGCCAGCTACAAGCTCCTCCTGCTTCCCGGGGACGGGATCGGCCCCGAGGTCATGGCCGAGGTGAAAAAGCTCATCGCCTGGATGAATGCGCAGGGCGAGGACCGGTTCGAGCTCGAGGAGGCGTTGGTCGGAGGCGGCTGCCATGACGCCCACGGCGTGGCGATCACCGAGGCCACGATGGCCAAGGCGCACGCCGCCGATGCGGTCATCTTCGGCGCGGTGGGCGGGCCGAAATGGGACCGGGTCGCCTACGATGTGCGGCCGGAAGCGGGACTCTTGCGCCTGCGCAAGGAGCTGGGGCTCTTCGCCAACATCCGGCCGGCGATCTGCTATCCCGCGCTCGCGGACTCGTCGAGCCTCAAGCGCGAGGTGGTCGACGGGCTCGACATCATCATCCTGCGGGAGCTGACCGGCGGCGTCTATTTCGGCGAGCCGAAGACCATTACCGACCTCGGCAACGGGCAGAAGCGGGCCGTCGACACCCAGGTTTACGACACCTACGAGATCGAGCGCATCTGTCGGGTCGCCTTCGAGCTCGCGCGCAAGCGACGCAACAAGGTCACCTCGATGGAGAAGCGCAACGTGATGAAGACGGGCGTGCTCTGGCATGAGGTGGTGAGCGAGCTGCACGCGCGTGAGTTCAAGGACGTGACGCTGGAGCACCAGCTCGCGGATGCCGGCGCCATGCAGCTGGTGCGCTGGCCCAAGCAGTTCGACGTGATCGTGACCGACAACCTGTTCGGGGACGTGCTCTCCGACGTCGCGGCGATGCTCACCGGCTCGCTCGGCATGCTGCCGTCGGCCTCCCTGGGCGAGATCGACCCGAGGACGAGGAAACGCAAGGCCCTGTACGAGCCGGTGCACGGCTCCGCGCCCGACATTGCCGGCAAGGGAATCGCCAATCCGATTGCCATGCTCGCCTCGTTCGGCATGGCGCTGCGCTATTCCTTCAGCATGGGCGAGGCGGCCGACCGGATCGAGCGGGCGATTGCCGCCGTCCTGGCCAGGGGCCTGCGCACCAGCGACATCAAGTCGGAGGGTTGCACGCTGGTGACCACGGCGCAGATGGGGGACGCGGTGATCGGCGAGATGGGCAAGCCGAGCTCGGTGCAGCCCCATGCCCGGCTCGGACGCTCCTGAGCTTCTGCTCCAGACCTCCGCGCAGCAACGCTCTACCAGCGCCACATGCCGCCCGGCAGCTCCCAGGGCTGCATCATCGGGGAACGGTCCCAGCCGACCTTCCCGCCGGTATTGGTCACCGTCCCGAGCGGCGTATAGGTGGGCGGGAACGCGTAGTCGGTGAACTTGCGCTCGCCCGGCACCACCTCGGTTCCGGCATCGAGGAACGAGCGCGGCGGCACGACCACGCGCGCTCGCGGTCGATTTGCGGGCCCGCGGGTGCGGGTTGTGACGTATTCCTTTCTCGGCTGCGCCGGCGCCTCCGCCGTCGCTGCCATCATCGCCGCGCAGCCGATGAGGGCCGCGCCAACGATTGCAACACCTCCCTTGATCTTCATTTCGCCCCTCGCCCCATTTTGCGGCCACAGCCTGGCCGACCAACCGCGCAGGCATTAATCGACGAATATGTCGGAATTCCTGCGCTTCTCTTCTTGAGCCTAGCACATCGAAGCTCCGGGACGAAGCTCGGACCGGGTCGTGCCTCACCTTGAATGCAAGGTGGGGCACCATCCAGGGCCGACCGGCGTTGAACTCAATGGGCTTTTCGCCTAGAAGCGAGCGCCGTCACCCCGGAAGGCGAGCCTGAGCCGGACCGGATCCGGAGACACAGCAATGGGTTACAAGGTCGCGGTCGTCGGCGCCACCGGCAATGTGGGCCGCGAGATGCTGGGCATCCTGGCCGAGCGGTCGTTTCCGGCCGACGAGGTCGTGGCAGTCGCCTCGCGCCGCAGCCAGGGCGTCGATGTTTCCTACGGCGACCGCACGCTCAAATGCAAGGCACTCGAGCATTGTGAATTCTCCGACGTCGATATCTGCCTGATGTCGGCCGGCTCGGCCGTGTCCAGGGAATGGGCCCCAAAAATCGCCGGCGCCGGAGCGGTGGTGATCGACAATTCATCCTGCTGGCGCTACGACGCCGACGTTCCGCTGATCGTGCCCGAGGTCAATGCCGAGGCGGTAGCAGGCTTCCGGCGGAAAGGCATCATCGCCAATCCTAACTGCTCGACGGCGCAGCTCGTGGTCGCGCTCAAGCCGCTGCACGACAAGGCAAGGATCAAGCGGGTCGTGGTCGCCACCTATCAGTCCGTGTCGGGCGCCGGCAAGGAGGCAATGGACGAGCTCTTCGCCCAGACCAAGTCGGTCTTCACCATGGACGAGCTCGAGGTGAAGAAGTTTCCCAAGCGCATCGCCTTCAACCTGATCCCGCACATCGACGTCTTCATGGAGGACGGCTTCACCAAGGAAGAATGGAAGATGGTGGCCGAGACCAAGAAGATACTCGACCCGAAGATCAAGCTGGTCGCCACCTGCGTGCGAGTGCCGGTCTTCGTGGGTCACTCGGAAGCGGTCAACATCGAGTTTGAGAATCCGATCAGCGCCGAGGAGGCGCGCGAGGCGCTGCGCACCGCTCCGGGCTGCCTGGTGATCGACAAGCGCGAGCCCGGCGGCTACGCCACGCCTTATGAGGCGGCCGGAGAGGACGCGACCTATATCAGCCGCATCCGCGAGGATCCGACGGTGGAGAACGGGATCACGCTCTGGTGCGTGTCCGACAACCTGCGCAAGGGTGCCGCCCTCAACGCCATCCAGATCGCGGAATGTCTGGTCAACCGCAAGCTGATTGCCGCGAAACGCAAGGCGGCCTGATCAACCGGCGCGCCCCGATCAGGACCAGATCGCCATGTCGATGCCGAGGCCATCGAGCTCGGCCTCCGGCGGAAACCTGAGCGCCGCACCGGTCGCGATCCGCTCCGCAGTCCATGCCGCAGCGCAGGCGTCAAGAAGGTCGTCGCGGCTCACTTCTCCTGAGCGGCCCGGGGATGCCGACAGGAACGCCTCGCTGTATCCGTTCTCGAGCAGGAGCCGACGACGCTGCTCCGATCCGCTGCGGCCGGTTGCGTCCGATCGCCGGCGGGATTTCTTGGAAAATTGCATCGCGCTGCCGCCGTTCATCGCCCAGAAGCTGATTTCCGGATGGCATTCGAAGATCGTCCCTCCGAGCTGAGGCGCAATCCCGTCGACCTCGCGGATCTTTCCCAGGATGTTGAACGTCTGCCGACTCAGCTTCTTCGGCGGGATCGAGTTGCGCCATTCGATGTCGCAGGCCTGCGCAAAAGCGGAAGCTGCCAGCACCGCCCGGCTGGGCGGCGGAAAGATGCTCGATTTCCGGGCGCGCGGCAGAAGCTGGCGGCAGGCCTTGTCGGCGGTCCGGCCACCTTCTCGGGAGACCCCAGGCAACCCGATCGGGATGTCGACGGCGGCAATTCGCGGGTGCTCGGGCGCCGCGAACGCCTCGCTGAGCGCGCCCGAAGGGAAAATTCGTGCTCTCGGCGCTTGTCCGCCGAGCGAACGGAACACGACGACCCATCCGGCGCGACATCCGTCCGCGCCCATGACCCACGTCACTCAGCAGCTCCGATCAGCATCGATCTGGCAGCCGACGTCCGCAGCGGCTAGCTTCGGAAACCCTAGCAGGGGACGCTGAGATGGTCATCCGCCCGCGCCGCAGCGTGCTCTACATGCCGGGATCGAATGCCCGCGCGATCGAGAAGGCGCGCAGCTTGCCGGCGGACGCGATCATTCTTGACCTGGAGGACTCGGTTGCCCCCGAGGCCAAGGAGAACGCACGCCGGCAGGTGACGCAAGCCGTGAGCCAGGGCGGCTTCGGCCCGCGCGAGGTGGTGGTCCGGATCAATGGGCTCGATACGCAATGGTGGCTCGACGATCTCGACGCCGTAGCCAGGGCCAAGCCCGACGCAGTGCTGGTGCCCAAGGTGTCGGCTCCCGCCACCCTCGAGGACGTGGCCGAGCGGCTCGTCGATATCAGCGCCGACCACAAGATCCGGATCTGGGCGATGATGGAGACGCCGCTTGCGGTGCTCAATGCGCGGGATATCGCCGCGGCGGCGAGGGACGCCGAGACGAGGCTGACCGCCTTCGTCATGGGCACCAACGACCTGGCCAAGGAGACCCGGGCGAGGATTGCACCGGGGCGCGCCTCGATGCTGCCGTGGCTGATGACCTGCGTGGCGGCAGCGCGCGCCTTCGGCGTCGACATTCTCGACGGAGTCTTCAACGATCTCGGCGACACGGCGGGATTTGCCGGCGAATGCGGAGAGGCGCGCGACATGGGATTCGACGGCAAGACCCTCATCCATCCGAGCCAGATCGAGCCCTGCAACGCCGCCTTCTCGCCGAGCATGGAGGAGGTCGCGCAGGCGAAGCGGATCATCGCCGCCTTCGACCTGCCGGAGAACGCGCGCAAGGGTGCGCTCCAGCTGGACGGCCGCATGGTCGAGCGCCTGCATGCCGACATGGCGCGCCGCACCGTGGCAATCGCCGATGCGATTGCAGCCCGCCAGGCATAGAGCCTCGAAACCTGCCGCTGGCCATGGGCGTTGTCCCGCCGGACAAGCGCAGGAGCATTGCCATGCCCGAAATTCGCCAAGGCGACGGCGTCGTGACGCAAATCACGACGGTAAAGGTTCCGCCGGAGAACCAGTCCGAGGTGCTGCAGTTGATGGAGGAGCGCGCCCGGTTCATGGCCGGGCAACCCGGCTTCATATCGATCAGCCTGCACCGGAGCGAGGACGGCAGCCACCTCGTGAACTACATACAGTGGGACAGCCGCAAGAAGCTCGCGGCCGCGCACCATGCCCCGGAGTTCCGTGAGAAATGGCCGCGCTTCGGGGAGCTGGTGAGGGAGGCCGAGCCGTGCCTCTATGACGTGGTCCACGTCGAGGCGGCCTGACCGCCGGACGTCAGCCCTCATTGCCAGCGGGAATCCGACCTAAGTCACAGCCACGGGCGGACGCCCTTCGCGGTCCGCTCGAAACGCTCGATCTTGTCGCTCTTGACCATCGTCAAGCCGATGTCGTCGAGCCCGTTGAGCAGACAGTGCTTGCGGTGCGGATCGATGTCGAAGCGGATGACGCCGCCATCGGGGCCGCGGATTTCCTGCTTTTCAAGATCGACCGACAGTGTCGCATTGGCTCCGCGCTCGGCGTCATCGAACACCTTCTCCAGATCCTGCGCCGACACCTTGATCGGCAGCACGCCGTTCTTGAAGCAGTTGTTGTAGAAGATGTCGCCGAACGACGTCGAGATCACGCAACGGATGCCGAAATCCATCAGCGCCCACGGCGCGTGCTCGCGCGAGGAGCCGCAGCCGAAATTATCGCCGGCCACCAGAATCCTGGCCTTTCGATACGCCGGCTTGTTGAGCACGAAATCGGGATTCTCGGTGCCATCGTCACGATAGCGCTTCTCGGCAAACAGCCCCGTGCCCAGCCCGGTGCGCTTGATCGTCTTGAGGTACTGCTTGGGAATGATCATGTCGGTGTCGACGTTGATCATCCGCAGCGGCGCAGCTACCCCTTCCAGCGTGGTGAACCTGTCCATCGGATTTTCCTCGGCTCCCGGAGCGGGCCCGGCCGCTTTATTGGCCGGCCCCCGGCGCTGGTCAAGCCGGTGAAGCTCCCGCAGGCACGGCATTCCTCCGGAAATCGGACTGGCGGAGCACCTCGCACACCTGGACGTGATACTCCGAATAAAAGATCCGGCGGGCTTTTTTCTGGGCAGCCAGGTGCTCGGGGTGATTCCGCCAGGCCCGCATGCCTTCCTCGTGCTCGAATTCGACGATGGTGACCCGCTCGCCGTCGTCGGCGAAAAAGCCCTTGTGCGAGATGTAGCCCGGCATGGTGGCGGCGATCTCCGCCATTCGTTCCACGAGCGCGACGTACTCCTCGCGCATGCCGGGCAGCAGTCGGGAACGAAACACGGTCACGATCATGGCAGCTTCCTCCGGTTGGGCAGGTCGGCCTTGCGACGATCACGAAGCGGCCGCCTCGATCCTGGCGATGTCGTCGTCGGAAAGCCCGAAATGATGGCCGATCTCGTGCACCAGGACATGGGTCACGATCGCGCCGAGCGCCTCGTCATGCTCGGCCCAGTAGTCGAGGATGGGGCGGCGGTACAGCCAGACCATGTTGGGCATCTGCACCGGCTCACTCTCGGAACGAAACGGCAGTCCGACGCCGCGGAACAGGCCGAGCAGGTCAAATTCGGTCTCGGCGCCCATCTCCTCGAGCACGTCGTCGGTCGGGAAATCCTCGACGCGGATGACGACCCCGGCGCAGAGCGTGCGGAATTTCTCCGGCAAGCGACGAAACGCCGCCTCGGCAAGCATTTCGAGCTCCTCGAGCGATGGGGCCTTCACCGCCCGCCAGGCCGGCGGATCGGAGAACCGGGTGTCGATCATCTCCTGCTCTTATAGCCCTTTCGCTACATTGACGACCGCGCCGCGATGCGCGAGCGTGGCATCAGGCCAAACCGCTCGAAGGCCAGGGACGGCAAGCATGCGGGCCAGGGCACGAAGGATCGGCATCATCACGGCGATACTCGGGGTGCTCGGGCCTGCCGATGCGGGCGCGGCAGCGACCGCCGCGAGCACCCGATCCGCGCTCGCCGCGCGGGCGCAGGCAACAACGAGCGCCCCGCGACCGCGCGCGCGCATCCGCGTGTCCCCCTCCTATCCCTACCGTCTCTATTCGACGACGTATCCGGTCCCGTACAAATACGAATATCCCGGGCCCGGAGCCGTGCGCCAATGCACATCCTGGCTCGCGCCCGAATACCGGGTGAGCGGCACGGTCATCGTCCCGCGCCAGCACTGCTGGTGGGAACGCTGATCCTTTCCGGTTCCGCGGCGCCTCGAGCCGGTTCAGCCGCGGGACGATGCGGGGTCTGTCGAGCCGCGCAGAGGTCGGTCTCGCTATCCGGGACCTGCGAGAAGCTACTTCCACTCGCGCACGTCGACGAAGTGGCCGGCAATCGCCGCCGCCGCCGCCATCGCCGGCGAGACCAGGTGGGTGCGGCCCTTGTAGCCCTGGCGGCCCTCGAAGTTCCGATTGGAGGTTGAGGCGCAGCGCTCGCCCGGCTCGAGCTTGTCCGGGTTCATCGCGAGACACATGGAGCAGCCCGGCTCGCGCCACTCGAACCCGGCCTCGATGAAGATCTTGTCGAGCCCCTCGGCTTCGGCCTGCTCCTTCACCAGCCCCGAGCCCGGCACGATCATCGCCTTCACGGTCGACCGTACGCTTCTGCCCTCGGCGACCCGCGCCACCTCCCGCAGATCCTCGATCCGGCCATTGGTGCAGGAGCCGATGAACACGCGGTCAAGCGAGATATCGGTGATCTTTTCGCCGCCGCGAAGGCCCATATAGGCGAGCGCGGTTGCGGCCGCGCGGCGCTTGTTCTCGTCGCTTATCTCCTCGGGCCTGGGGACCCGGCCGGTGACCGCCGTCACCTGCTCGGGACTGGTCCCCCAGGTCACGAGCGGCGGCAGGCGCGATGCATCGAGCCTGATCTCGCGGTCGAAATGGGCCCCGTCGTCGGAGCCGAGCGTGGTCCAATACCGCATCGCCTCGTCCCACAGCCTGCCTTTCGGGGCGCGGGGACGACCCTCGAGATAGGCGAACGCCTTCTCGTCGGGCGCAATGAAGCCGGCCCTGGCTCCGGCCTCGACCGACATGTTGCAGACGGTCATCCGGCCTTCCATCGACAGCGAGCGGACCGCCTCGCCGGCATATTCGATCGCATAGCCGGTGCCGCCGGCGGTGCCGATCTCGCCGATGATGGCCAAGATGATGTCCTTGGCGGTGACGCCGGCGGGCAGCCTGCCGTCGACGACCGCGCGCATGTTCTTCGACTTGGTCTGGATCAGCGTCTGCGTGGCGAGCACGTGCTCCACCTCGGAGGTGCCGATCCCGTAGGCGAGCGCGCCGAAGGCGCCGTGCGTGGCGGTATGGCTGTCGCCGCAGGCGAGCGTCACCCCCGGCAGGGTGAAACCCTGCTCCGGGCCGATGATGTGAACGATGCCCTGGCGCCTGTCGAACTCGTTGAAGTAGTCGAGCCCGAACAGCTTGGCGTTCTCCGCCAGATAGGCGATCTGCGCGGCGCTCTCCGGGTCCGGATTCGGTAGATTGCGGTCGGTGGTCGGCACGTTGTGGTCGACGACGCAGAGCGTCTTCTCCGGCGCGCGGACCTTGCGTCCGGAGAGGCGCAGGCCCTCGAAAGCCTGCGGGCTCGTCACCTCGTGCACGAGGTGACGGTCGACATAGATGAGGCAGGTGCCGTCCGGCTGCTCGTCGACCAGGTGGTCTTCCCAGATCTTGTCGTAGAGGGTACGCGGCTTGGCCATGCCTCAACCTCTCCGGAGCTCGCTGCTGCCCGCAGGAAATGTAAGTCTTGCGCCGTCCTTTAGCGCCTGCCGGCCGCAAGGAAAAGAGCGGCGGCCGGCCACTGTTGCCGCGCCCGGCGAGCGAGTAGGCTCCCCTCCGGCAGGAGGAGCTCATGGCCAGGGTGAACGCCAGGACATCGACACGCGCCAAGCGCGCGCGGACTGCAAGCCGGCGGCGAGCGTCGTCCAAGCCGCGGCCGCGGCTCCGCCGAAGGCCGCCCGAGCAGGCTTTCACCGTGAGCCACCATCGGGAGGAGGATTTCAAGACCGGCGGGTTGCGCAACTATGCGGCCTATCGCGATCTCGGCACCAGCCGCGCCACGCAGGGGATGGTGCAGGCGCACGTGATCCGGTTCATCCCGCCGTGCCGCCCCGAGATCGTCTCCAAACGCCACTACCACGACGTCGATTTCCAGCTGATCTATGTGCTCAAGGGCTGGATCAAGACCGACATCGACGGACACGGAGCGAACGTCATGCGGGCGGGCAGCTGCTGGGTCCAGCCGCCGCGCGTGGAGCACGCCGTGCTCGACTACTCGGACGACTGCGAGGTGCTGGAGATCGTTCTGCCGGCGGAGTTCAACACGGTGGAGCTCGAGTGATGGATCTCACTCGGCGGCCTTGGTCTCGGCCGGCGCCGTCGCCTGCTCGCCGCGATGGTCCTGCTTCTCGGAGATGCGCGCGGCTTTGCCGCGGCGACCGCGCAGGTAGTAGAGCTTGGCGCGGCGGACCCTGCCCCGGCGCACGACCTTGATGGAATCGATCATCGGCGAATAGAGCGGGAACACGCGCTCCACCCCCTCGCCGTAGGAAATCTTGCGGACGGTGAAGTTCTCGTTGAGTCCGGCTCCGGCGCGGCCGATGCAGACGCCTTCGTAAGCCTGGATGCGCGTGCGCTCGCCCTCGACCACCTTGACGTTGACGATTACGGTGTCGCCCGGCTGAAAGTCGGGGATCTCCTTGCCGGCGGAAAGCTTGGCGATCTGCTCCTGCTCGAGCTCCTGAATGAGGTTCATGGCGAATTCTCCGTCGGCAGCGCCGCCCGGGGCGGCGCGCGGTCTTGTCGGGATATCTGGATCGGGCGTGCTTCTACGATACCGGCGCGGCTTTGTCACCCCGCCGGGTCCGCCCTGGCAGGATGCGGGCGCGCGTTTCGAGGATGCGAAGCCTGCGCTCAGTCCTGCCCGCAGGCAGGCTTGCGGTACCTCGCCCACAGGTCCGGCCGCCGCTCGCGCGTGAGCCGCTCCGCCTGCTCGCGCCGCCAAGCCTCGATCCTCGCGTGGTTGCCGCCACTGAGCACCTCCGGGATCGCCCGGCCTTCGAACAGCTGCGGTCGCGTATAATGCGGGTATTCGAGCAAGCCGCGGGCAAAGCTCTCTTCGACGGCGGAAGCCCCTTTCCCCATGACGCCGGGAATGAGCCGCACGCAGGCATCGAGCAGCACCAAGGCCGCGATCTCGCCGCCCGAGAGCACGTAGTCGCCGATCGAGAGCTCCTCGAGCGCGCGGCTCTCGATCAGCCGCTCGTCCACTCCCTCGAAACGGCCGCAGACGATGACGACGCCGGGCGCCTTGGCGAGCGCCTCCACCCGCGGCTGCGTAAGCGGGGCGCCGCGCGGGCTCATCAACAGGCGCGGCCTGGCATCGTCGGGGCCGGCGGCCGCATCGATCGCGCGGGCGAGCACGTCGACCCGCATGACCATGCCGGGCCCGCCGCCGGCCGGGGTGTCGTCGACCGAGCGGTGCTTGTCGGCGGCATAGGCGCGGATGTCGATGGCATCGAGCCGCCAAAGCCCCCGCGCCAGCGCCCGGCCGGCGAGGCTCGCGTCGAGCGGCCCCGGGAACATCTCCGGCAGAACGGTGAGAACGCTCGCTCGCCACATGCGCTCAGCTGCCCGGCTCGATCAGTCGTCGGCGACGCCGGCGTTGCCCCGACCGGGATCGGCCTCGGCGGGGGGCGCAACGACCAGCCGCCCGCCGGCAATGTCGACCACCGGCACGAACGCCTCGGTGAACGGCAACAGGATCGTCGCTCCGCCGGACGCGGGCCGCAGCTCGAGAATGTCGCCCGCACCGAAATCGTGGATGGCCAGCACGGTGCCGATCGCGCCGCCGTCGGCAGTGACCGCCGCAAGCCCGATCAGGTCGGCATGATAGAATTCGTCCGCCGCGGCGGCCGGCAGGCGGGTGCGCGGCACGAACAGCCTGAGGCCGGCGAGGCGCTGCGCGGCATCGCGATCGCTCACGCCGCGCAACCGCGCCACCAGGTGCCCCTTGGCGGGCCGCACCGTCTCGATCTCGAACCGCACCGCGCCGTCCTCGCTCGTCAGCGGTCCGTACTGCACGACCGCCAACGGATCGGCGGTGAAGGATTTGAGCTTCACCTCGCCGCGCAGGCCGTGCGCGCCCGCGATCTGCGCGACACAGATGCGCTCGGCCATGTCGGCGGCCCGCCAAGCGCGAGCGTCAGCCCGCCGGCGCCGCCGCCCGCTTGGCTGCGGCCGCGGCCGCAGCGGCGGCCTTGGCTTTCTCGGCCTCCTCGGCGCGGGCCTTGCGCTCCTTGCGCGGCAGGGCACGGACCGGGTTGTTGCGCTTCTCGCGTTTCATGATGCCCGCCTCGTCGAGAAAGCGGAGCACGCGGTCGGTCGGCAGGGCCCCTTTGCCGAGCCATGCCTTGATCTTGTCGGCGTCGAGCCTGAGGCGCTCGGTCCTCTCCTTCGGCAGCAGCGGATTGAAGTAGCCGAGCCGCTCGATGAAGCGGCCGTCGCGCGGCGAGCGGCTGTCCGCCAGCACGATGTGATAGAACGGCCGCTTCTTGGTGCCGGCGCGAGCGAGTCGGATTTTCAGCGACATTCCGATTCCTTTCGTTGCTCATGGGTCGTCGATAGGGCGAGCAAGGTCCTATTTCTTCTTGCCCGAGCCGGGAAACCGGCCGAGCCCGGGAAGCCCACCGGGCAACTTTCCGCCCAGACCGGGAAGGAGCGGAGCGCCGGGAGGCCGCGGCGGCAAGCTGGGGATCGGCGGAAGCTGCCCGCCACCGGGCATGCCCGGCGGCAGACCCGGCACTCCGCCCGGCAGCTGCTGGGCGAGCCTCTGCATCTCTTCCGCGCTCGGCATCCCGCCCGGCATGCCGAGGAGATTCGCTAACCCCGCCAGCGGGCCGCGCCTGCCGCCGCCCATCGCCTTCATCACGTCGGCCATGGTGCGGTGCATCTTGAGCATGCGATTGATGTCCTCGACGCGGGTCCCCGATCCTGCGGCGATGCGCTTCTTGCGGCTTGCCTTGAGCAGGTCGGGGTGCCTGCGCTCCCTGGGCGTCATCGAATCGATGATCGCGACCTGCCGCTTGAGCACGCGCTCGTCGAGATTGGCCGACGCCAGCTGGTTCTTCATCTTGGCGATGCCCGGCAGCATGCCCATGAGCCCGCTCATGCCGCCCATCTGCTGCATCTGCAGAAGCTGCTCGCGGAGATCGGCGAGATCGAATGCGCCCTTGCGCATGCGCTCGGCGGCGCGAGCCGCCTTCTCGGCGTCGATGGTGGTGGCCGCCTTCTCCACCAGCGTGATGATGTCGCCCATGCCGAGGATGCGGTCGGCGATGCGCGCCGGATAGAACTCCTCGAGCGCATCCATCCTCTCGCCGGTTCCGATCAGCTTGATCGGCTTGCCGGTGACCGCGCGCATCGAGAGCGCGGCGCCGCCGCGCCCGTCGCCGTCGACGCGGGTGAGCACGATGCCGGTTAGGCCGACCCGCTCGTTGAACGAGCGCGCGAGATTGACCGCGTCCTGGCCGGTGAGCGCGTCGGCGACCAGCAGCACCTCGTGCGGCCCGGTTGCCCGCTTGATCTCGGCGGCTTCCGCCATCATCGCCTCGTCGAGGGTGGTGCGGCCGGCGGTGTCGAGCAGCACGACGTCGTAGCCGCCGAGTCTGGCGGCCTGCAGCGCGCGCTGGGCGATCTGCGCCGGCGCCTGGCCGGCGACGATCGGGAGGGTTTCGACGTTGATCTGCCGCCCCAGCACCGCGAGCTGCTCCATCGCCGCCGGGCGGCGCACGTCGAGAGAGGCCATCAGCACCCTGCGCCGCCCCTGCTCGGTCAGGCGCCTGGCGAGCTTGCCGGCGGTGGTGGTCTTGCCGGAGCCCTGCAGGCCGACCAGCATGATCGCCACCGGCGGGCTCGCATTGAGATCGATCGGCTCGCCCTGCGCGCCCAGCGTCGCGACCAGCTGGTCGTGCACGATCTTGACCACCATCTGCCCCGGGGTGACCGACTTGATCACCTCGACGCCCACCGCCGCGCGCCGCACCTCTTCGACGAAGGCGCGCGCGACCTCGAGCGCGACATCGGCTTCCAGCAGCGCGCGGCGGACCTCGCGCAGCGCCATGTCGACCTCGGCCTCGCTCAGCGCGCCCCGCCGGGTCAGCCGATCGAGGATGCCGCCCAGTCGTTCGGAGAGGGTGTCGAACATGTTCCAAGCATCCATCGCGCCCGAGGGCGCATCGCGCTGTCGGGCGTTGGCCTCCGGCCCCCCGGACCGGTCGGCGGGGTTGGCAATCCGGCTCTTGCGAGAGCGCCTGCACACTTAGGGGGGCGAGCCGAATGCGTCAATGGCGGGGCCCTGCGACGCCGTTGTTGCGGGGGTGCAGCAATTCCGCTTAGCTGCCGGCCCGCGATGCGTGGCGCACCAGCGAGGCGGCGGGAGGGCCCGGATGGATGTCGATCTGCTGCCCCAGGCAGGTGCGAGCGACCTGCTGAAGGGCTCCGGCATCATCGACGCGCTCAAGGCGAGCCGTGTCGAGCTCGTCCTTTCGGTTCCCGATATCGTCACCAGCGGCGGCCTCCTGCGCCGGATTGCCGTCGATCCCGCCTTCCGGCTCGTCCGCGTCTGCAAGGAGGACGAGTGCATCGGCATCGCCAGCGGGCTCGCCTATTGCGGCAGGCGCGCGCTGACGCTCATCCAGCACACCGGCCTTCTCGACTCGATCAATGCCATCCGCGGGGTCGCGGTCGAGTTCAACCAGCCGATCTGCATGATGGTGGGCCTCCTCCAGCACGATCCCGAGACCGCGCCGCGCAGCTCTCC
>DASXAP010000059.1:0-2636 GCA_036406655.1 Xanthobacteraceae bacterium
ACACGGTGAAGACGCGCATGTTCTACGCGCGCAAGCGGCTGGCAGAGCTGCTCAAGGCGGAAGGAATTGAACGAGGTTGGCCATGAACATGATCAATAAAGAGCCAGAGCGCCATGAGATCGAGTCTTTGCTGCCGTGGCACGCGGCAGGAACGCTGAGCCGCCGCGACGCCGATCGTGTCGAGCAGGCGCTCGCGGGCGATCGCGAACTCGCGCGCCGCTATGACCTCGTCCGCGAGGAGCTCGCGGAGACGATCCATCTCAACGAAAGCCTCGGTGCGCCGTCGGCGCGCGCGATGGAAAGGCTGTTCGCCGCGATCGACGCGGAGGAGGCACGCTCGCCCCGCCGCCAGCGTTCGTTCGATCTCGGTAGCCGCATCTCGGAATTGTTGTCGAGCTTCACGCCGCGCACGCTCGCCTGGTCGGCGACCGCCGCCGCGGTCGCGATCCTGGTGCAGGCGGCGGTGATCACCAGCATCCTGGTCAAGGAGCAGGGCGCTCCCGGCGGTCCCTCGCTCGCGAGCGCGCCGAGCGACGGCTCTTTTGCGGTCGTGCGCTTTGCCCCACAGGCGACCGCGAGCGAAATCACCAATTTCCTCGGCGCCTACAAGGCGACGGTGGTCGAAGGGCCGCTGAACATGGGCGGTCAGCTCTACCGCATCCGTCTCTCCGAGACCAAGCTGCCGCAGGACGAGGTCGGCAGGATCATCCGGGAAATGCAATCCGACTCGAAGGTCGTCGGCTTCATCGCGGCGAAGGAATAAACCGGCGGATCACGGGGGTGCAGCGCGGCCGACGGGAAGGGCCGCCTCTGGGTGGAAAGCCGCGGGCGAGCATGGGTACGGGAGGCCCGGCCATGCGCTCGAACAAGACCAGGTCCACCGCCGTCTCGTCACTCAAGCTCCTTGCCTTGGGCGCACTGATCGCGGTTCTCGCGCTGGCGAGCGCCGCGCAAGCCGGTGAACGCCTCGCATCGCGTCGTGCCTTCGCGCACCAGGCGGCTTATGCCCCGGCCGAGGTTCTCACCCAGCTCGCGGCGGACGTGCCCGACCAGACGATCGCGGCGCTCGCCCGGCGGCTGCGGCTCGACCGGCTCGCATCCGTCACCGCCGGCGACGTCACCGTGCTGCGCTGGAAGATCCCCGATCGCCGCTCCGTACCGGAGGTGATCCGGTCGCTGGAGGCCGAGCGCATCGTCCTGGCGGCGCAGCCGAACTACCTCTACGGCCTGGCGCAGGCGGCGCTGCCGACCGACGAAAAGCTCCCAGCGGCGCCCAGTGTGAGCCGCTGACCGCCGCTCGGGTCGTCCGGCCCCTAAGTTCGAGCCATTCTGCCGCAGGCACCCCCCGCTGCCAGTGGCGCGGCCGGGGCGTCTCGAGCAAGGTATCAAAGTATTGAAATCGCAGGAGCTTTTGCTTGGGAGGGCAGAGTAGGGTGGCCGCCGGGCGGCAGTTCCAAAATTTCTCGCGGCGACCTGAAATCGGCTTGAACCTTTTCCAGGCCTGCGGAGACTAATAGTCAACCCGGCCGACATGGCCAGGATTTACAGCCCCGATCGGCGCTCACGCCCCCCCGATCCCCTGCGCCGATCAACGCGACCCGCCCGGATTTCCCCGTCCGGGCGGGTCAGTTTTTGGGCCACCCCCATCGCGGCGCCGGCCAAGCTTTTCCCCCATGCCGAAGCGGATCGCGCCGGCTTTCTCTCTCGCCCCGGCTCGAAACGAATTATCATTCTCTCGTGATTCGGGTGTGCCGTCCTGGCACAACCCATTGTCTGCCGTCGTTGCTTCTGCGTGCCATCGACGACGCGCGACCATGCGGTCGCGACGAGCGACGTCCACGGCTTCCCCATGTCGGCACGGCTGCCTGCCCATACACTCGAGGAGGTCGCGCAGAAGTGGCGCGCTCTCGCCGAGCGCAGGTGCGCGCATTTCCTCGAGCTGCGACGGAGCGGGCGCTGGCGGTACTACTACGGTGAAGCGCAATTCCTCGACCGTCTGCGCGAAGCCATCCGCCTGAGCGCGCGATGGGCCGAGATCGCGCCGCCGCCGATGGACGAAGCCGCTCCGCCTGCTCTCCCGGTTGCCGACGGTCACCCGGCCACGGCGGCTTGATCTTTCGGGCTGCAGGACCCCCACCGACCGCAACAATCCTCGTGCCAGCGCTTCCGGCAGGGCGCGGCATTCCCTATGGTTCAGGCCCGCCCTGACCCTCCTTCCGATCCACGCGTGCGACATGACCAGTGCTCTGTTCTCTTCGATCCGGCTCGCCGATCTCGAGCTTGCGAACCGGATCGTCGTCTCCCCCATGTGCCAATACAGCGCCGATGATGGCGTGGCCTCCGACTGGCACATCAATCATCTCGGCATGCTTGCCAATTCCGGCGCCGCGCTGCTCGTCCTCGAGGCGACCGGCATCGAGCGGCGCGGCCGCATCACTCACGGCTGCCTCGGCCTTTATTCCGACGACTGCGAGGCCGCGCTCACGCGCGTCATTGCCCACTGCCGCCGGTATGGAACGGCAAAGCTCGGTATCCAGCTCGCCCATGCCGGGCGCAAGGCTTCGACGCGGCGGCCGTGGGAAGGCAGCCAGCCGCTGTCTCCCGCCGAGGATCCCTGGGAAACGATCGGCCCCTCC
>DASXAP010000060.1:0-31054 GCA_036406655.1 Xanthobacteraceae bacterium
GCTCGCGGAACTCGATCTCAGGCCCGATCTCCTTCAGCCGCGAGAAGACTATCTCAAACTGCCCGCTGGAATTCGCCGCACAACCGGCGGCGTCGACGGAGACGACCGCGGTCCACGTGCGCTTCAACGTCGGCGGCTGCATTTCGGAGAAATGGACCGCCTTGAAAGCCAAGCCGGGCTTGCACACCTGCTGCCCGAGGGCCTGCGTCGCACTCGTCAGGCAAGCAACGCCGGCCAGAAACCCGAGCTTGGACAACGGACGCATGTGTCAGACGAAATCGCCGTTGGGCTTGCCCTGCCGGACCATTTCCCGGCAGTAGGCGTAAAGGGCGTCGTAGACGATCCACTCCGCGGCATTGACGGCGTGATCGTCCTCATACCCCAGATGCCGGAAGCCCTCGGCGATCGCCTCGAGCCCTGGCCCTTCCGGCTGGTGATAGAGCGTATTGTCGGTGTCGGCGCCGTTGACGATCCTTCCAAGCAGCACGAGCGCCGGATCTTTCGTGAGCCCGTATTTCTTCAGGATTGCCTCGAACGAGCATTCCTTGCCGTGGTGACCCAGCTCCACGTCCTTCACGTCATACGGAGTGGCGCCGACGCGTTTGGCTTCCTCCATCACCTCGGCAGGAGGGACGAAGATGAACTCGGCGTCCTTGTCGACGAACTTCCTGATCAGCCAAGGACAGGCTACGCGATCGACCTTGACCCGTTCGCGGGTGATCCATTTCATGCCATATCTCCATGAGTTGCGTGCATATTCCAGCGAGCCGATCGCTGCATGCTTTTCAGTATTTCGGTCGATGCGAGACCGCCCATTCCCGCGCATGCTCGATCGGAGCGTGCGGCGGCAACGCAGCACGCAAGCGTCGCACGGCCGGCGAGGCCTCCATCCGCTCCCGCCATCGGCAGAAGGCCGGGTATTTCGGGTACATGCCCTTGCCCTCGGGGGTCAGGCCGAAAGCGTAGGTGCTCGGCAGGAGATAGAAGTCGGTAAGCGTGAGCTGTGAGCCCAGCAGATAATCTCGCCCGTCTCCGAGCTCGTCCTCCAGGACCTCGAGACCCACCTCGAGCTTCGGCAGTGCGTGGGCGACCACATTCTCGTCGGATGCGATGCCGAGCTCGGGAAACACGCGCCGCTCGTGCGACACGTGATAGATCATGTACGGGTAGTAGTAGGAATTGACCGCGCTGATCCACTGGTCCATGCGCGCGCGCTCGCGTGCACTCGCCGGGCGCAGGGCGACGGTATCGAACGTCTCCTCGACATAGTTCACGATGGCGCTCGTCTCGTACACCGTGAAATCGCCGTGCTGGAGGATCGGCACGCGATTGAAGGGATGCAGCGCCAGGTGAGCGGGCTTGCCCATCTCCGGCTCGAGGTCGCGGAAGGTGTAGCTGACATCCTTGTGGGTGAGCACCAGCCGCACGATCTGCACGAAAGTGCTGCGCGGGAATCCAAATACGATCGGATCAGGCATCGCTTTCTCCCGGTTTCGGGCGCCGTTCGGGCCGCGCCCAACGGACTGTCGAGCCAGGATGACATAATGATACACGTGTTGCAAGTATATTTTTGCAATGATACGGTATGAATGACGGCCTGACGCCTGGAGGGAAGCAAACCCCTGAGCGGACGGGATATTCTTGAAACGGACGCCGAGAGAGGATGGCGGTCAATGCGCGGCGGGCGCGATCCCGTCTCGGCATGAACCGAGGCGAGCAAGAGAGAGCTTGCTGGCGGAGGGCCCGCGTCCCGTCCACTGAATCGGGCGCGGGCGCTGGGCCTCAGCTTGACCGGAAAAGATCGATGGGGATGGTCCGCCCTGCGCGATCTATTTCTTCCGACACGCCTTGATGCAGATGTCGTATTCGTTCTTGCACACCTTGCCGGAATAATTCTTCAGGCAGGCTTGCTGCTGCTCGCGACACTCTTTGCAACTGCTCGTTCCTTGCGCGCGCATCTCGGCGCTGAAGCTGCAAATGGCGAGAAGCACGACGGCAATGCCCAGAGCTCGCATCTGTATTTCCTTTCTGCGGGTGATGACCGGTGCATCGCCTCGCGAGCACGCAAATTGCGCATCGCCGAATTGCGGGACCCGCAGCCGGGTTCCATCTCCGGTGATACATGTGTTGCATTCTATCGAGCCCCTGCTACAGTAGGCAAGCATGAAAGTCGACCCGCCCAGGGTGCTGGCCCACAGCTGGCTGCTGCTGGTTCATCAGTTGCCGGCCAAGCCCGCCTATCTGCGGGTGAAGATCTGGCGCCGCCTGCAGGACATCGGCGCCGTCGCCGTGAAGAATGCCGTGCACGCGCTGCCGATGAACGAGGAGACGCAGGAGGATTTCGAATGGCTGCTGCGCGAGATCAGGGAAGGAGGCGGCGAGGCATTCGTCTGCGAGGCCCGCCTGATCGACGGCCTCTCCGACGAGGAGGTGCGCGCGCTGTTCGATCGGGCGCGTGACGCCGATTACGCGGAGCTGGCCAAGGAGGCACAGGCCGTCACGAAGGCTCTACGCCGCAAGGCAGGCGCCGGGGCGGCTACCGAGCTTCGTGCCCAGGTCGCCCGGTTGCGCAAACGGCTCGCCGAGATTGCCGCAATCGATTTCTTCGGCGCCATCGGGCGGGAAACGGCGGAAGAGCTGCTCAGAGGCATTGAAGCGCAGTTGGACAAGGACGAGCCGGTGGCAAGTAAAGCAAAGATCGCGCCCAGTCTCCCGGAAACGCTTCGCAACCGGACCTGGGTGACCCGCGAGGGCGTGTATGCGGATCGGATCGCCAGCGCCTGGCTCATTCGCCGGTTCATCGACCCTGAGGCGCGCTTCAAGTTCGTTTCGGGGAAGGGCTATCGGCCGCACAACGGCGAGCTGCGCTTCGACATGTTCGAAGCGGAGTTCACCCATGAAGGCGACAAGTGCACGTTCGAGGTCCTGATGGAGCGCGCCGGTCTCACGGACACCGCGCTGCGCGCGATAGCCGAGATCATTCACGACATCGATCTCAAGGACGACAAGTTCGGTCGCACCGAGGTTGCCGGCATAAGGACGCTGATCGACGGCATCCGCGCGTCCACGAGCGAGGACGCGAGGCGGATCGAGCGCGGCACGGAGCTATTCAACGACCTCTACGAGTTCTTCAGGAAGAAGCGGCGGTAGCCGGCCGCTCGATCAGCGTAGGGTTGGTGGGCATCACCGGGCGTTCTGCCCGACCACAGGAGGATGTCATCATGCGTGTCGATCACGTGCTTGCGCTCTGCGCAGTCATGAGCATCACCGGCGCCGCCGGCGCGCAGGAGATCGACTGGAAGAGGGTCGACGCAGCGATCGGCCGGAGCGCCGCTGCCGTGTCCGGCGATGTTCATCGCTACGGATTTCCGCGCAGCGACCTGCACGTGACGCTGGACGGGGTCACCATCCGCCCGGCGCTCGCGCTCGGCGGTTGGATCGCGTTCAAGCCGGCGCATGGCGGCGCCATGATCATGGGCGACCTCGTGCTGCTCGAGACCGAGATCAACCCGGTCATGTCCAAGCTCATCGAGAACGGCGCCGAGATCACCGCGGTCCACAACCATCTGCTGCGCGGCAATCCCGAGACCTTCTACATGCATGTCGGCGGCCACGGCGACCCGGTGAAGCTCGCAACCGCGATCCACACCGCGCTCGGCGCAAGCAAGACACCGCTGACGCCGCCCGCGCCCCCGGCAACCCAGCCCGCGATCGATCTCGATACCGCCCAGCTCGATCAGATCATCGGCGTGAAGGGGCAAGCCAATGGCGGCGTCTATCAGCTCGGGGTGCCGCGACGCGACCCGATCAGCGAGAATGGCATGCAGATGACCCCGGCCGGACCGCTGGGGCTCGCCACCGGCATCGGATTCCAACCCACCGGCGGCGGCAAGGCCGCCATCACCGGCGATTTCGTGCTGGCCGCGGAAGAGGTCAATCCGGTGATCCAGACCCTGCGCTCGAACGGGATCGAGGTGACGGCGCTGCACAGCCACATGCTCATGGAGCAGCCGCGGCTGTTCTTCATGCATTTCTGGGCCAACGACGACGCGCTGAAGCTTGCCCGCGCGCTGCGTGCCGCACTCGACAAGACGGCGAGCGCGAAGAGCTGACTGCGGGCAGTTCCGGCGTGACACTCGAGTCGGCGGCAATGCGCGACCGATCTCCGTCGCGCCGGAACACGAGCACGGTGACGAGATGCGTCGCGCCTGGCGCCGCCGGGATGGCTGACGCCACGGCGTTGCGGGTGCGAGCGGCAGCCGAAAGCGTGGAGGACCGGGATGACCACTGCCGATGCACCCGCCCGCGCCTCGATCAGCGAGGTCGTCGCATATTTTCTGCGTCTCGGCCTGCTTGGTTTCGGCGGGCCGGTTGCGCTCGTCGGACAGATGGAGCGCGAGCTTGTCGTCGACAGAAAATGGCTCGGCAGGCAGCAGATGCGCGAAGCCATCGCGGTGTGCCAATCCCTGCCCGGTCCGCTCGCCATTCAGGTAGGCATTTACATCGCTTACCTGCGCGCCGGCTTCTGGGCGGCCTGGGCCGCCGGCTGGGCTTTCATCTTCCCGAATTTCGTCATCGTCGCCGCTCTCGGCGCCCTTTACGTCCACCTCGGCGACCTGCAGCCGGTGAACGCACTCTTCTACGGCGTCAGTCCCGCCGTCATCGCCCTGATACTGCATTCGTGCTACCGGCTGGCGAAGCTCGGCATGGAAGACCGGCTGCAGTGGATAGTCGCCGCCGCCTGCCTGATCGTGACGGTGCTGCTGCAGGCAGAGGTCGCGTTGCTGTTCATCGGCGCCGGCATCGGCGGCATGCTCTATTACGGAAACCTGTTCCGCCGTCGTCCGCCGCTGGCGCTGCAAATCGCCGCCGCGCCGGTGCTGGCTCAGCTCGCGCCCGTTGCATCGGGATCGACCGTCGGCAAGCTCCTGCTCTTCTTCCTCAAGGCCGGGTCGCTCACCTTCGGCAGCGGTCTCGTCATCGTGCCCTTTCTGGAGCAGGGGCTGGTGAAGGAATATGGCTGGCTTGATCCGCGTCAGTTTCTCGTCGCTGTCGCGATCGGCATGATCAGTCCCGGCCCGGTGGTGATCACCGCCACCTTCGTCGGGTATCTCGTTGCCGGTTTCTGGGGCTCGCTCGTCTCGACGATCGGAATATTCCTTCCGTCATTCATCCTCGTGCTGGTCGCCGCCCCGATCCTGGCGCGTCACCGAGACAACCCCAACGTCCAGGGCTTCGTGAAGGGCGCGTATGGCGCTGCGATCGGAACAATTCTCGGTGCCTGCATCCTCCTCGGACGGATCGCGATCGGCGACTGGCTGACCGCGCTGACAGCGGCGGCCTCGCTCGCTGCTCTGTTCCGCTGGAAGATCAGCAATCCGCTGCTCATGGCAGTGACCGCGGTCGTGGGCTTGATCGCGTTTCCGCTGCTGCAGCCGACATGGGTGATGGTCAGGTAAATGGCGCTGCTGACCACTGCGCGAGCCGAAAGCACCGCCGGGCACACGACCATGCTGATGCGGGTTGCCGGGCTGAGCAAGCGGTATGGCGATCAGCGGGCGCTGGCGGACGTGTCGTTCGACGTGCACGGCAACGAAATCCTCGGCTTGATCGGTCCGAACGGAGCCGGCAAGACGACCCTGCTGGAAGCCATGGCGGGGCTCCTCCCCGTCGACAGCGGCGCTGTCCTCTGGCGCGACCGCGCGTTGCCGGCCGATCGCCGCCGCGATTCGATCTTCTTCCTCCCGGATGGGCTCCGGCCCTGGCAAGAGCAGCACGTGCTGCGGGTGATTGAGTTCTTCGCGGCCGTCTATCGCCGCCCGGAGCCCGTTCTCGCCGACACCATTCGGCGGCTCGGCCTCGCCCCGGTCTTGCGCAAGCGCGTCGACGCGCTGTCGAAAGGATTCTGCCGCCGGCTGATGCTGGCACTGGCGCTGCTCACGCCGCATCCGTTGCTGCTCATGGACGAGCCTTTCGACGGGTTCGACCTCAGGCAGACACGGGAGATGATGAGCGTTCTGCGCGAGGTTGCGGCCGCGGGACGCACGCTCGTCCTCGCGATCCACCAGCTGATCGACGCGGAGCGGGTCTGCGACCGGTTCGTCCTGCTCGCGGGCGGCCGCCTGCGCGGGAGCGGAACGCTCGATGAGCTGCGCAGGCGGAGCGGCCAGGCCGGAGCGGGACTGGAGGATGTGTTCCTTGCGCTCACCTGACACCGCAGCGTTGCATCGCGTTGCATTTCGTCCCCTGCTCGCCAAGGAGCTGCGCGAGGTTCTCACCGGCCGCGCCCTCTGGACGATGCTGCTCCTGCTGTGTCCCCTGGTCGGCTACAGCTTTTTTCAGGCTGCGGCTCTCTACGGCGAAGCGAGCGCGGCGGCTCGCGATTCGCCGGCCATGGCAAGCGGGCTTTCGCCCCTCGACGGCGTTCTCGTCCCGACGTTCGGCGCCTTTTACCTGGCAGTCACGCTGCTGTTTCCTTTCGTCGCAATCCGCGCACTCGGCCGCGAGAAGGAGACCGGATCGCTCTGTCTCCTGGTGCAGCTGCCCTATCGAGCTGCGACCTTGATCGGGGCGAAGATGGCGGCGGTCGCCGCCGCATGGATGATCGCGCTCGTTCCCGCCCTCTCCACGCTGGCGCTGTGGGAGATGCTCGGCGGGCATCTTGCTGCGCCGGAGACCATCAACCTGCTCGGCGGCCATCTGCTCTATGGCCTGCTGGTCGGGGCGATTGCGCTGTTCTCGGCCGCCATCTCGGAAAGCGCGGCGACCGCCGCCATCATCACGCTCGCCTTTACGATCGGCTCCTGGGTTCTCGACTTCGCGCTCGCCGGACAGCCGGGCATGCTCGGCCTGATGTCGCGTCTGTCCCTGACACAATCCTTGCGAAGCTTCGAGCAGGGACTGCTGTCGGCGCCTTTGGTGGCGGGGATTGCCGCGACGATCGTGGGCTTCTGCGCTCTGGCCGCCGTCTGGCTGCACCCGGGCGTTCCGGTCCGGTTGAAGGTCATGCGATCACTCGCTTGCGCCGCCGCGATGGCGGCACTGCTGGCAATCCTGACACAGATCGGCGCCTCCGCAGACCTGGCCGAGGACCGCCGCAATTCATTTCCCGCCGCCGACCAGCGCGAGCTCGCAGGATTGGACGAGCTGCTGCTGATCACGGTGCACCTCGCACCCGAAGACCCGCGCTACGTCGATCTGCGCCGCAACGTCCTTGCCAAGCTCGCTCGCGTGATGCCACACGTGACCGTTCAACTCGCGAGCGGCGGGCAAGCGATGCTCGGCAGCTCGAGCGAGGAATCGTACGGCGAGGTCGAGTACGCGTATGCAGGCCGCTCCGCGCGGAGCCGCTCCACCAGCCATCGCGAGCTGCTGCCGATCCTTTACGAGCTGGCCGGGCGGCCGGTTCCGGCGCCGATCCGCGGCGAGGACTACCCGGGCTATCCGCTCGTTGCCGAAGCGCAAGTGGCGCTGCCCTGGTTCCTGGCCGCGCTCCCGCTCCTGATCCTGCTGGCGTGGTGGTGCATGTCCCGACCGCCGCGCATCCCGGCATTCCTCACGCAAGATGGAGGCTCATCATGAAGTTCGGCACATGCACGACCGCGGCGACCATCGCCGGGCTCGGCCTCACGGCATTGCTGCTGCACGCCGGCGCCGGCGCCGGCCAGGAGGTCAGGGTCGACTTCACCGACGATACGGTCGGCGCCGAGCCGAAAGCCTTTCTCAGCGTCGTCGGCATCTGGCGCATCGAGGCCGAGGGCGACAGGAAAGTGCTCGCGGTCGACGGCCGGCAATGGAAGGAGGGCCAGGCCGCAGCCGGCATCGCCGACAAGGCGCGCGCGCTTTACGGCGATCGCTACGCCGAGTTCCTCGACCGGGTCCAGGCATACGCATATTTCCCGTATACGGTGGCCAAGGACATCGGGGATTTGCGCGACGGCGAGATCTCGGTGCGATTTGAAGGCATCTCCGGGCGGATCGATCAGGGAGCGGGTATTCTGTTCAACCTCAAGCCGAACGGCGATTACCTGACGATCCGCGCCAACTCGCTCGAGAACAATCTGGTGCTGTGGAAATTCGAGAAGGGCAAGCGATCCTCGGTCAAATGGATCCGCAACACCCCGACTCCCAGCCGCCAATGGCACGATCTGAAAGTGCGGATCGCCGGCAACAAGGTGGACGGCTATCTCGACGGCAAGCTCTATCTACAACATGTGCTGCCGGCGCCGGTAAGCGGCCGAATTGGACTGTGGTCCAAGGCCGACAGCCACGTCTATTTCGCAGACTATGCGGCTACACCCGCAGACTGATCGCGACGTCCTGAACTGCAGGTCAAGCTGCCCCAGCGAGAACACGGTTTTCTGCGCCACGGTCGGCGCAGGGATTCGTCCAGCCGACTCGGAAGTGGAGGCGAGACGCGATGGCGCTCAGTTTACTTGGTCATGTCGAGCTCCCGCCAAACAGATCCAGCGGTGGGTTCGATCACGCCGATATACACCATGGAAGCGATCGGCTCTACGTCGCCCACACCTGCAATGATGCAGTGGACGTGATCGACACCGCGTCGGATCGATACATCGAGTCGATTCCGGGCTTCACCGCAGTGGCAGGGGCGCTCGTGTCCGAAGCGCGCCGGCTCGTCTTCACCTCGAACCGAGGCGAGAACACCGTCTCGGTCTTTGCACCAGGCAAGGAGCGGGAGGGTTTCAAGGTCAGCGTAGGCATGAAGCCGAATGGACTCGCGTTCGACCCCACTCGCGGTATCCTGCTCGCCGCAAACGTCGGCGACCCTTCGATCCCGAACTCGCACTCGGTGTCGATCGTGGACCTCGCACGCCGAGAGCGGATCGCTGAAGTCGATGTCCCCGGTCGCACGCGCTGGGCCATCTACGACGAATCGCGCGGCCTGTTTTTCGTCAATATCGCTTCTCCGGCGCGGATCATCGTCATAGATGCGCGTGACCCGACGAGAATATCGAGGGAGCACGACGTCCCGGCGGCGGGGCCGCATGGATTGGATATCGACGCCGTCACCGGCCGGTTGCTGTGCGCCTGCGATGCCGGCGTGCTGCTCGCTATCGACGCAGACTCGGGTCGCGTGCTCGGCGAGGTGGGGCTCAGCGGAGCGCCGGATGTGATATTTCTCCACCGCCGGCCTTTCAGCCGGCTTTACGTGGCGGTGGCAGACCCCGGCGTGATAGACGTCATCGATGTCGAGGCAATGCGCCGCGCGGAAGCGCTGGCGACCGAAGCGGGCGCACACACGCTCGCGCTCGACCGGAAGAGAAGCAAGGTGTACGCGTTCCTGCCGCAATCCCATCGGGCTGCGGTGTTTCACGAAATCATGTGATCGAACGATCAAGTCGGCTCTGGCGCTGCCGGTTGCACGCACCCCGGCCGGCGTGCCCGCTGACTGGCCTCCGCGAAAAGCGTATCCTGCAATCCTTTCCGGGCTGGCGGGCAATCGCATGCAGGTTGATCGGCTGAAACACCGCGAGTTGATCACGCTGCTCGGCGGCATCGCGGCGACCTGCCCATCTCCGGCACGGGCGCAGCATCGCCCGCGTGCTCCGCGCATCGGGATCGTGGATGACGCGCCGATGTTAAATAGCTTCCGTCAGGCTCTTGCCGGCCTGCCGGTCGAGCTGCCGACCAGGCTCGATCTGGCGATCAACCTCGAGACCGCGCGCGTGCTCGACCTGCCGCCGCGGCTCGTCGCTCGTGCCGACGAGGTGATCGAATGATGCGGCGCCGCGAATTCATGAGGCTGGTCGGCGGCACGGCAGCATGGCCGCTCGCGACGCGGGCGCAGCAGGCCGAGCACCTGCGCCGCATCGGCGTGCTCATGCCGTTCGCTGCGGACGATCCGGAGGCTCAGGCACGTAACGCGGTGCTTGCGCAGGCTCTCCAGCAGTTGGGCTGGGTCCCGGGTCGAGGCCTGCAGACCGACACCCGCTTTGCCGGCGGCAGTGCCGACCGCGTTCGCCAATACGCAGCCGAATTGATTGCGCTCGGGTCGGAAGTGATCGTGACGGTCGGCAGCCTCACGGTCGCGCCGGTGCAACGTGCGACCAGCTCCATTCCGATCGTGATGGTGAATGTAGCCGATCCGGTCGGCGCGGGCTTTGTCCAGAGCCTGGCGCGGCCGGGAGGCAACACCACCGGGTTCACCAATTTCGAATACAGCATGAGCGGGAAATGGGTGGAATTGCTCAAGCAAATAGAGCCGCGCCTGACGCGCGCAGCGGTGCTTCGCGATCCCGCTACGGCGGCCGGCATCGGCCAGTTTGCCTCCATCCAGTCGGTGGCGCAGTCGCTCGGGGTCGAGCTGACTCCCGTCGACGTGCGTGACCCGAGCGAGATCGAGCGCGGCGTAGCGGCATTTGCGCGCTCGGTGAATGGCGGCCTGATCGTCACGGCGGGCGGAACGGGGTTTCGCCGCAAGCTGCTGATCGACCTTGCGTCTCGCTACAAGCTGCCCGCAGCCTACCCCTACCGTTATTACGTCAGAGACGGTGGCCTGATGTCCTATGGGCCTGATACGCACGACATGTTCCGGCGCGCAGCCCAATACGTCGACCGCATTCTCAAGGGCGAGAAGCCGGCCGACCTGCCGGTGCAGGCGCCGACCAGGTACTAACTGGTCATCAACCTCAGGACCGCCAAGGCGCTCGGCCTCGACGTGCCGCCGACGCTCATCGCCCGCGCCGACGAGGTCATCGAATAGAGCTGCCTTGCCTGCGATCGCTCACAGCTACTTGTGATCCAAATGCGACGTCGGCAGGTCGTTCCACACATTGTGGAACGTCGAGCGGATCATACCGGCTTGATGTGGGCGGTCCGGATCACCTTCCCCCATTTGTCCGTTTCGTTGGCGAGAAGTTTGGCGAAATCGGCGGGCGAGCCAGGCAGCACCATGCCGCCCAACTCGGCCAGCCGTGCTTTCAGTCCCGGATCGGCGAGGCCGGCATTGATCGCCTGGTTCAGCCGGTCGACGATCGCGGCAGGCGTGCCCTTCGGCCCGACGATGCCGTACCACTGGGTCGCCTCGACTCCGGGCACAAATTCGCCCACCGTCGGGAGGTCCGGCAGCGCGTCCGCGCGCACGGCACTTGTCACCGCAAGCGCCTGGAGCTTGCCGGCTTTGATGTACTGGATGGACGCGGCGATGCTGCTGAACAGCACCTGAATCTGTCCGCCCATGAGATCGGTCAACGCGGGCGCCAGGCCGCGATACGGCACGAATGTCAAATCGGCGCCGGTTTCGATCCGGAACAGCGCGCCGGCCACGTGATCCACGCCGCCGGCGCCGCCAAGCCCCATGTTGACCTTGCCCGGATGAGCTTTGGCATAGGCGATGAGTTCGCGAACGGTTTTGATCGCCAGCGACGGATTGATCACCACGACGAGGGGCACTCTCATCAGCCCTCCCACCGGAGCAATGTCGCGGATGAAATCGAAGCTCAGTCTCTCATAAAGCGTCGCGTTGATGGCGTTCGCCGGAGTTGCCAGGAAGAGCGTGTGGCCGTCCGCGGGCGCGCGTACCACGGCCTCCACTGCGATGTTGCCGCCCCCGCCCGGCCTGTTCTCGATGACGAATTGCTGGCCCAGCCGCTCCGAGAGCCATTGGCCGATCAGACGCGCGGTGATGTCGATCCCGCCCCCCGCGGGCGCTCCCACGACGATCCGCACTGGCCGCGACGGATAGACTTGCGCCCACGTCATCCGGGAGATCGCCGGCAGCGCGCTGGCGCCGGCGGCAAGCCGCAGAAAGTGACGGCGGGGAAGCTTCATCGTTGCGATGCCCCCGATTGAACCACCCGGAATGCCCGGAGGATAATCGAACAGCCGCACGAGCCATAATGCCATTGTCCGATCATGTGATATCCATTTCGATATCACGGGGACCGCCGGTCATGAATGATATCGAGCGCATCGAACGCCGCCTCAAGCTCCACGATGTGCGCGTGCTCATCGCCGTGGCGGAAGCCGGCAGCATGCACAAGGCGGCACAAGGCCTGCGGACGTCTCAGCCCGCCATTTCGCGGGCGATTGCCGACCTGGAACACGCGGTCGGGGTGCGGTTGCTCGAACGCAGCCCGCGCGGCATCGAGCCGACGCCGTATGGCCGCGCCCTCATCAAGCACGGTGTTGCGGCGTTCGACGAGTTCAGGCAGGGTCTCAAAGACATCAAATTTCTGGCCGATCCGTCGACCGGGGAGCTGCACATCGCATGCTCGGATGCCATGGCAGCGGGGCCGGTCCTGGCAGTCATCGAGCAATTGACCCGGCGCCATCCGCGCCTGGTCTTTCATGTGGCAACGGGGTCCGCGGCGACTCTTCTGCGAAAGCTGGCGGAGCGGAACGTCGAGCTTGTGATTACACGGGCGATGGAAGCCGTCGCCCCAGAGCAGGTCGATGTGGCCCGCCTGTTCGAGGACAATGTGATTGTGGCGGCCGGCGCACAAAGCAGGTGGGCGCGCCGGCGCCGGATCAAGCTTGACGAACTCGTGCATGAGCCGTGGGTGCTGCCGCCCAGCGGTAGCGCCGTGGGCGCCATCATCCTGGAGGCCTTTCGTGCGCGTGGGTTTGCGCCGCCCGCGGCGACAGTCGTCATGCAGTCCGCCAACATCCGCGCCAAGCTGGCGGCAAGCGGGCGCTTCCTGACCGTGATCCCCGAATTCAGTCTGACGCTGCCCGGCCGTGATCCCTCGCTCAAGGCGCTGCCGGTTGAATTGCCCGACGCGCGCAGGACCATGCGGATCCTCAGTCTGCGCAACCACTCGCTCAGCCCGCTCGCCGAGCTATTCATTGACAGTATGCGGGCGCTCGCGAAGCCGCGAGGGAAGTAGTTACCGAGCGTGACCGCCACCACGCGTTCTCGCACGACCAACTTGCGTTGCAACGCCTCGCTTCAGCATCACTGATCGAGCCTGATGCCGAGTCCGTGCACGATCCGGCCCCACCGCTCGATCTCGTCCGCATTGAATTGGGCGAATTCGTCCCGCGTTTGGGCGCGCGGCTCGAAGCCCAGCGGCTCGACCCGCCCCGCAAAGTCGGGGGACTTCACGATCCGCACCAACTCGCGATTGAGCCGGTCCAGCACCGGCTGCGGGGTTCCGGCCGTGGCGTAGAGGCCGGCCCAGAACGAGCTGACGAGCCTGGGCCACGACAGCTCCATCGTGGTCGGCACGTCCGGAAGCAGCTTCGAGCGCCGCTCGCTCATGATCGCGAGCGCGCGCAGCTTGCCTGCCGTGATGAAGCTCAGCGTGTCCGGAACGGAGGGAAACATCACCTGCAGCCGTCCGCCGAGCAGATCGTTCGCCGCCGGCCCCTGCCCCCGATACGGGACGTGAACGATGTCGGCGCCGGTTTCGGTCTTGAACAGCTCGCCGGCAAGATGGGTCGGCGAGCCGATACCGGATGAACCGTAGCTCGCGTTGCCGGCGTTCGCCTTGAGCCATGCGATCAGGTCGGCCAGCGTGTCTCCCTTGAAGCCGATGCCGGCGACAATGAGCTGCGGAAAAACGGTCATCAGCGTCAGCGGCGCGAAATCCTTGACCGGATCGTATTGGAGCCTGGAATAGAGGCTGACATTTATCGCATGGGTCCCGACCGAGCCGACCATCAGCGTATGGCCGTCCGGCGGCGCGTGCGCGACATCGACGGCGGCGAGCCCGCCGCTCGCCCCCGGCTTGTTCTCCACCAGCACCGGCTGCCCCAGCGCCTTCGCCAGCTCGTCCGCGACGATCCGTACCTGCACGTCGCCGCTTCCGCCGGCGGGAAACGGCACGACAATGCGCAGCCGGCGCATGGGCCAATCGTCCGGCGCCGCCACGCCCGCAGACGCCGCCAGCAGCAGGAACGAAAGCACCATGGAAAAGATCTTCATGCCATCAGCCCCGTGAAGAATTCCAATGCGATGTGATTGAACAAGCCGGCTTCGGTCCTGGTCAGAGCGTGGCCGCCGCGGGTGAGATAGTGCGCGCGGGCTCCCGGGATCAGGCGGGCATACTCCTCGGAGAAATAGCGCGGGGCAAGCAGATCGTCATCGGCGCCGACCACCAGGGTCGGCACGTTTATGCGGTGGAATTCCGCGCGGCGGTCGAAAGCCAGGATCGCGTCGAGCCGGCTCGCCTGAACCTCCGCCCCGCCCAGATCACCGCCGTCGCGCGCTTCTTCGACGGCCAGCTCCCGATGGTGCTCGTTGATCCAGTAGGGGGGATACAACAAAAGCGTGCGGAATTGGGCATAGGCCTCCCCGCCGAGCTGCTCGTACAGCCGTCGGCGCAGACCCAAGAGCTTCTGTCGCCGCAGGTGGTGCTGCAGCAGATGAGCAGCGAGCGAAGCCGGCCCGGGAAATCCAGCGCGGTGGCAACGCCGATGCCGCCCCCGGTCGAATGGCCGGCATAGTGTGCGGATTGAAGCCCGGCGTCGTCCATGACGGCGACCAGGTCCGCAGCCATCTGCTCGATCGATGCCACCGGTATCCTGGATGAGCGCCCGGTGCCGCGCTGGTCGAACGTGTAGACGGTGAACCGCTCGGCCAGCGCAAGGCGATTGGGATCCCACCACTTGCCCGAGCCGTTCAGCCCGGCACCGAGGATCAGGGCCGGCCCGGCACCGGTCTTTTCCCAATAAAGGTCGGCGCCATCGCGCACGGCCACCGGCATCGGATTTGTCTCTGCGCGGACGGACAGGAGGGGGAGAAAGCAACTCCCTGAACGGAGCTCGTGTGGATGGCTTCCGGGCTCGCGCACGAATATTCACGCGTTTTCGGCGCTGCGGCAAGCCTGACGCGAGGTGAAGACGGCGAGCGGCCCGGGCGCGCGAGACGAACCCCGATGGAATCGCTCGATCGACACACATCAAGCCGGATGCGCCACAGGACCGGGAATGCAGTGCCTCCGAACTCGATAACGCTGGGAGGAGCGTGTCACCCGAAAGCACGACGGATGGTGCACCAGCGTCCCCTCCCCCGTTTACGGGGGAGGGACAGGGAGGGGGCGCAAGGCGGCAGAACGAGGACGCCCCCTCCCCACCCCTCCCCCACAAGCGGGCGCAAGCGGGGAGGGAGCAGATCCCGCGTGCTGCGTGGCCGCACGAAAGCAACAGGCTGAATGCGCCGCACGAACGCTTTCCACGATCATCCGGCGTCTCGATCATGTCTTCCGGTGGTCCGGTCATGGACCGTCGATCGCATTCCGCTTTAGAGAGATGGCCACAGAAGGGAAGCCTGCTTGTTCATTGCGTCGGGACACTCCGGACAGGGAAGCGGGACATGAATGCGAACAGGAAAATCCCCGACACCGAAAGCCGTATGGGCTGCGCCGACGGGACGCGGCACTCCGGCTCCTCGGCAGCACACGCGGGGCAAGCGCCCCACATTCACATGTCCCGAGCGGAATTCCTGGGACTCGTGGCGGGATGGAGCGGTGGACTTGCTCTCGTTCTCTTCATCTCGGCGCTGGTCCGATACGTCGGCTAGGACAGCCTCATGATCGTCTGCTCCTGCAACGTGCTCAGCGACGATCAGATTCGCTGCACCGTTGCGCGCGCGGCGCGGCGCCCGCGGATGAGCCAGATTTATGCCGATCTCGGCGGCAGCGCCCGCTGCGGGCAGTGCGCCCACACCATCCGGCAGATCATGAAGGCCATGTTTTCCGAGGATTCAGCGAGAGCCGGCGGCGGCCGTCACTCCGCCGCGAGCGCGCGCTGCCTGCGCGGCAGCCCCAGCCGTTCCCAGACATCGACGAGCGCCTCGGCGAGAGCGTGGATCAGCGCGTCCTCGTGGAACGGCGTCGGGGTGATGCGCAATCGCTCGGTCCCCTTCGGCACCGTCGGGTAGTTGATCGGCTGGATGTAGATCGCGTGCTCGGAGAGCAGGAGATCGCTCGCCTCCTTGCATCGCTCCGGATCGCCGACGAAGACCGGCACGATGTGGGTGTCGTTCGGCATCACCGGCATCCCGGCGGCGCCCAGCATGGCCTTCACGCGGGCCGCCCGCTCCTGGTGGCGCGCGCGCTCGAAGCGCGAGCTCTTCAGATGCCGGATGGCCGCGGACGCGGCGGCGCAGATCGGCGGCGGCAAGGCGGTTGTGAAGATGAAGCCCGGAGCGTAGCTGCGAACCGCGTCGACGAGGTCGGCGCTCCCCGCGATATACCCGCCGAGACAGCCGAACGCCTTGGCCAGCGTGCCCTCGATCACGTCGAGGCGTCCCATCGCCCCCTGCTGCTCGGCCTGCCCGCCGCCTCTCGGACCGTACATGCCTACCGCGTGCACCTCGTCGGCATAGGTCATCGCGCCGTAACGCTGCGCCAGATCGCAGATCCGGTTGATCGGCGCCACATCGCCGTCCATGGAGTAGAGCGTCTCGAACACGATCAGCTTCGGCCGCTCCGGATCGGCGCCCTTCAGCAGCTCCTCGAGATGCGTCATGTCGTTGTGCCGGAAGATCTGCTTGTGGCACCCCGCCTGCCGCACGCCCTCGATCATGGAGTTGTGGTTCCATGCATCCGAGAGGATCAGGCAATTTGGCAGGAGCCTGGCGATCGTCGCGATGCCGGTCTGGTTGGAGACGTAGCCCGAGGTGAAGACCAGGGCCGCCTGCTTGCGGTGCAGGTCGGCAAGCTCGCGCTCGAGCTCGACCAGCGGATGGTTGGTGCCGGCGATATTGCGGGTGCCGCCCGCGCCGGTGCCCATGCGGGTCGCCGTCTCGACCATGGCGCCGATCACCTTGGGATGCTGGCCCATGCCGAGATAGTCGTTGGAGCACCATACGACCACGTCGCGCGGTCCCGCGGGGGAGTGCCAGACAGCGCGGGGAAAACGTCCGGCGATCCGCTCGAGGTCGGCGAAAACCCGGTAGCGGCGCTCGTCCCTCAGCCGGGCGAGGGCGTCGGCGAAGTAGGCGTTGTAATCCATGAACAACCTGTCGGCGCGGGGACCGGGCCTGGATCGTCCAGCGCCTGTATTAGAGGCGTTCCAGGCTTGTTGTCGAGACAAGATAGCCTGCCGCGCTGTCGCAGGCCTTGAGCTGGATCAAGGAAGCGAGCGGGAGACGGAGGCGCAGCGTTGCGGGAAAGCGCATCGCCGGCGCGCTGCAGCCCCCGGCGTGGCCCGGGATACCGGCTACTGGCCGACCGCGTTCGTCTCGGTCACCTCGAAAGCGAAGCTGAAGCGCGGAAGGTCTTCGCCGGGATGATCGTCCGCATAGGTGAGCTGCGGCAGGCGATAGTTGTTCGGCCGCCTTTCCCTGCCCTTGTAGATCGCGGGGTAGAGGTCGATGAAATGCCAGCCCGCCTCGCCGGTGGCCTGCATGAAGATTTCGACATCGCCCTGGCTGTTGAAGGCGCAGGCGTAGCCGCTGACGGCATTGTCGTAGACGACCGTGTAGATGTTGGCGGTCTCGGACCAGCCTACGCCCTTGAGATGGAGGCTGAAGGTGGTCCCCACCGGGCCCCGCGTCAGCTGCAGCGGAAGCGCGGTCGGAGCGATCCAGTAGCTCCCCTGCTTGCGTCTTCCTCCGACCTCGGCCCACAGCGCATGGGCTCCGCCGAGATCATCGGGCGCGTGGAAGCGGAATTCGGCGCGCCCGCTCGCGTCCGCGATCGCCTCGCTCACGACGCGTGACTGCTCCTCCCAGCCGGCGCCGCTCATGCGATTGCCGACCACGGTCCTCCAGTGGAGCTTGTAGTCCTTGCCGGGCTCGAAGCCCCCGCCGCTCACCACGACGCGTCCGCCCACTCCGGAGAACGGCGGGGTCGCGACGAGCTCGCCCGGCGCCGGCAGCGCACGCACCGCCGTCTGCGCCTGCTCGGCGGGCGCTCGCGGCAGCACCGGAGCGCCCGCCGTGACGGTGAAAGCGAGCTTGAACTGCGGCCGATCCGGCACCGGCGATTGCTGGGTGTTTCGATAGGGCGAGCCGAAATCGGAGTGCAGCACCTCGATGATGTGCGCACCGACGTGTCCGGTGGCCGGGATCGTGAAGCGCGCAGTTCCGTGGGTGGTCACCACCGAGATGAAGCCGGTGAACTTGTTGTCGTAGAGGAGCACCCAGCTTCCCTCGAGCTCGCGCCAGCCGATCCCCTGCACCTCGATGGGGATCGGAGAGCCGAGCGGTCCACGGTCGGCGGCGAGCCGCACCGTCATGTCGAGCCGGAAGGCGGTCTGGGTGAGGAGCCGGTCGCCCTGCTGCACGACGATGTCGTGCAGGAACCCGAAATCTTCGGGCGCGACGAAGCTCGTGGAAATGTGTCCGCTCCGGTCGCTCCTGACGCGCGCGATCCGATAGCCGACGGACGTGAACTCGCGGCCGAGATATTCCGCCTCGGTGACGTTCCAGCGGCCCTCCACCGTGCGCCAGACGAGCTCGAATTCCTGCTCGGCGGTGAATCCCTCGCCGCTTACAGTGACGAGCGTACCCGCCGGCCCATGCTCGGGCGTGACTTCGAGCCGTCCGACATAACCGCCGGAAGGGGCGGTCAGCGCCGCCGCCGGGCCGAGCTCGACCGCGCGCGGCGCCGCGAGCGCGCCCTCGGCGCAGGCGACGGCGAGGAGCGCAGTCGCGAGCGCCAAGAGCCGCGCCGTGCCCAGACGGTTGATCATGCCGGTCGTCCGAGAGCCCTTACTGCGGCTTGTTGATCTGGATTTCGCCCGCCACCACCGTGAGCTGCGAAGGCGCCCGCT
This sequence comes from Xanthobacteraceae bacterium, assembly GCA_036406655.1. Taxonomy (GTDB): domain Bacteria; phylum Pseudomonadota; class Alphaproteobacteria; order Rhizobiales; family Xanthobacteraceae; genus VAZQ01. The sequence continues at coordinate 18,688 of DASXAP010000060.1, forward strand.
TGAACGGCTCCCAGCTGTGGGAACTGCCGTCGAGATCCGTGGCCACGACCTTGTAGGCGAAGGTGCCGCTGGGATAGCTCGCGGGGATGTTCCAGGCGGCCGTCCAGAAATGGTCGGTAGCGGGTCCCTGCGCCGGAGGCGGATGCGGACCGAATTGCGCAGCCAGCCTCTGGCCGTCCGGCAATTCGACCATGACGCTGCGCAACCCCTGGTCGTCGAGCGACTGGCCGGCGGCATCGAGAACGCGAATGCGCCAGACCACCCTCTCCAGCCGCTTGAACTGGTTGCTCAGCACGCAGAAAGGACCGGGAGCACCGGGCTGCGCGCCGCGCACGAGGTCCCCTTCGAAGAAGAGCCTCTTGCCGGCTTGCGCGTCGGCGGGCTGCGGCGCGACGATCCCGGCGAGCGCTGCGAGAAGTGCCGCCCGCGCCGGGTTTCGCAGCTGTCCCGCGGGTCGATCGACTGCCACTGCCTCGCCTCCTGCGATGGTGCAATGCATTGCTTTACGGATATGCTACCGCAGTCGAGCAGGGCGGTCCATCGCGTTCCATGAGCGAGCAAAGCCACGGCCTCGCGCACGGGCTCACCAATTACGGCGACCGCGATTTTTCGCTGTACCTGCGCCGCTCCTTCGCGCGGTCGATGGGCTATTCGCGCGCGATGCTGGACCGGCCGGTGGTCGGCATCGCCTGCACGGCCTCGGGGTTCAACAATTGTCACCGCCATTTCCCCGAGCTCCTCGAGGCGGTGAAGCGCGGCGTGCTCGGCGCCGGCGCGCTGCCGGTCGATTTTCCGACGATCTCGCTCGGCGAGGTGTTTCTGAGCCCGACGAGCCTCAAGTACCGCAACCTGATGTCGATCGACACCGAGGAGATGATCCGCGCGCAGCCGATGGATGCCGTCGTGCTGATGGGCGGCTGCGACAAGACGGTGCCGGCGCAGCTGATGGGCGCGGTCTCGGCCGGCCGGCCCGCGATCATGCTGGTGGCCGGTCCGATGCTGACCGGCCGGCACCGCGGCGAGCGGCTGGGCGCCTGCACCGACTGCCGGCGGTTCTGGGCGGGCCACCGCGCCGGCGAGATCGACGATGCTGAAATTGCCGAGGTCGAGGGCCGGCTCGCGGTCACCGCCGGCACCTGCGCGGTCATGGGCACGGCTTCCACCATGGCGTGCCTGGCCGAAGCGCTGGGATTAATCCTGCCCGGCAGCGCCGCCATTCCCGCCGTGCACGCTGATCGATTGCGCGCGGCGGAGGCGACCGGCGCCGCCGCGGCGCGCCTGATCGGCTCGCGCCTCACCCCCGATCGGATCGTCGACGCCAAGTCGGTCGGCAATGCCCTGCGGGTGCTGCTGGCTCTGGGCGGCTCGACCAACGCCGTGATCCACCTCACCGCCATTGCCGGCCGCGCCGGCGTCCCGGTCTCCCTGGAAGAGCTGAACCGGCTGTCCGATTCGACGCCGGTGCTGGTCAACCTGAAGCCGGTCGGCGACGGCTACATGGAAGATTTCTTCGCGTCCGGCGGCATGGGCGCGCTCCTGCGCGAGCTTGCGCCGCTCTTGCATCTCGACTGCATGACGGTGACCGGAGAGACCTTGGGCGAGCGCCTGAAAGCCGAGGCTCCCCTGCATCCGGATCGCTCGATCATCGCCGCGCGCGAGCGGCCGTTCGAGGCCCAGGGCGGGCTGGTTGCGCTGTTCGGCAACCTGGCGCCGAAGGGTGCCATTCTCAAGCGCTCGGCTGCCGATGCGCGGCTGTTCGAGCACGAGGGCCGCGCCGTGATCTTCTCCTCGCTGGCCGATCTGGCCTCCCGCATCGACGATCCTGCGCTCGAGGTGACGCCTGCGGACATCCTGGTGCTGCAGAACGCCGGACCGAACGCGCCGGAATGCATGCCCGAGGCCGGCTACCTGCCGATTCCGAAAAAGCTCGCCCGACAGGGAGTGAAGGACATGATCCGTGTCTCCGACGCGCGCATGAGCGGCACCGCATTCGGCACGATCGTGCTGCACGTCACGCCCGACGCGGCCTCGGGCGGTCCGCTCGGGCTGGTGCGCGACGGCGACCGCATCCGCCTTTCGGTAAAGGCTCGCCGCATCGATCTTCTCGTCGCCGATGGCGAGCTGAAATCGCGCGCCGCCGCGGCGGCACGGCAGCCGCCGCTCCCCGCCCGCGGTTACGACCGGCTTTATGCGCAGCAGATCCTCGGCGCCGATGCGGGCTGCGACTTCGCGTTCCTGCGGCCGCCGGCGGTGCAGGCATGAGGCGGGGAACAGGCCGACGGGTGCCTCGATCGCATCGGCGGTGAAGCCGCGATGCTGCACCGTCGCGTGCTGCGCCCGGCCGCGGGCGAGGGCCGGCGGTTGTCTGTCGAGCCGGAATGCGCTTTAGCTTTTCCACCCGCCACAGGGGAGGTACCCGATGGCCGTCGAGAGCATCTTTTACTCCGCCTCCGGGATCAGCTGCCGCGGGGCGCTGATCTGGGATGAAGGCATCAAGGCACCGCGGCCGCTGCTGCTGATGGCGCCCAACTGGCGCGGGGTGGTGAAGCCGGCCATCGAGACCGGGCAGATGCTGGCAGCCGAAGGCTATGTCGTGTTCGTCGCCGACATGTTCGGCGAGGGCAATGGTCCGGTCGGCACCGAGGATCCCATGGCGTTCCTCGAGCCGTTCATGGCCGATGTTCCCGGGATGCGCCGTCGCATCACCGCGGCGCTCGACACGCTCACGCGCGAGGCGGACCGCCGGGCGATCGGGGACATCAACCGGCGCGCGGCCATCGGCTTCTGCTTCGGCGGGCTCAATGTGCTCGATCTGGCGCGCACCGGGGCCGACGTGCACGCGGTGGTCTCGATGCACGGCACGCTGGTGACGCCGCAGCCGGCCAGGCGCGGCGACATCAGGGCCGCGGTCCTGGTCGTGCACGGTGCCGCCGATCCGGTGGCGCCGAAACGGGAGCGGGAGGCATTCGAGGCGGAGATGACCGAGGCGGGAGCCTGCTGGGCGATGCTCACGTTCGGCGACGTGGTGCACGGCTTCACCGACGCGCATGCCGCCATGCCCGGCGTTGCCGTCTACGACGAGCCGGCGACCCGCCACGGGTTTGCGCTGGCGCACGCCTTCATCGCCGACGCCTTTGCCGGCCGCCGGCACGGCTGCCCGCTGCCGCAGGCCGCACAGTAGCAGCGCGCAGGAGCACGGAGCCCCCATGCACAAGCTCGACATCCCGCAATCGGTCATCGACCGCGTCGTCGCCCGGCGCGGACGCGAGCATGTCCACGCCGAGCTCGATCCCCGGCGCACCGCACTGGTCGTCGTCGACATGCAGAACGCCTTCATGCTGCCCGAGGTGGCGCACGCGCTCTGTCCGATGGCGGAGAAGATCGTGCCCAACATCAATCGGCTCGCCCGCGCGGTGCGCGCGAGCGGCGGCACCGTGGTCTGGATCAAGACCAGCTTCCGCGCGGACGCGTTGCAGAGCTGGTCGACCTATTTCGCGATGGTCACCCCGGAGCAGGGCGCCCGGCGGGTGGCCGCGCTCACCCCGGGCAGCAGGGGCCATCAGCTCTGGGACGGGCTCGAGGTGGACGGCGATGACCTCCTCGTGGAGAAGACCCGTTTCAGTGCGTTCATTCAGGGCTCGTCGGATCTGGCCGAGAGGCTGCGCGGCCGCGGGCTCGACACGCTGCTGATCACCGGCACGGTCACCAATGTCTGCTGCGAATCGACGGCGCGCGACGCCATGATGCTGAACTTCAGGACCATCATGGTGACCGACGGCAATGCCGCCGTCACCGACGAGGATCACAACAACTCGCTCTGCGCGTTCTATCTGACCTTCGGCGACATCATGTCGACCGAGATGCTGATCGGCGCCCTCGAGCGCGGGGTGCGCGGCGGCCTCGCGGCCGCCGAATAGCCGGCGCTCGAGTAGCGATGGCCGACCCCGCCGGCACTGCGGAGGCGGCCGGCACGGCCGAGCCGGCGGAGCCCGCGCCGGCGGAGATCGTCGCCCGCGCCCGCGCGCTCGCTCCGGCGCTGGCGGCGCGCTCGCTGGCCGCCCGGCGCGCCCGCCGCCTGGCCGACGAGACCATCGCCGAGATGCAGGATGCGGGCCTCTTCCGCGTGCTGCAGCCGCGGCGCTGGAACGGCTTCGAGATGGACCTCGGCACCTTCTACGAGGTCGAGCTCGCGCTCGCCGAGGGTGACATGTCGACCGCCTGGATCTACGGGGTATCCGGCGTGCATCCGTGGTTCATGGCGCTGCTCGACGACCGGGCGGCGCAGGACGTCTGGGGCGCTGACCGCTCGACGCTGATCTGCTCCTCGCTGATGCCGGCGGGTAGCGCAGTCGCCGCCGCGGGCGGCTTTCGGCTCAGCGGCCATTGGCGCTATGCCAGCGGCTGCGAGCACTGCGATTGGGCGCTGCTCGGCGGCATGGTCGAGAGCGAGGAAGGCACCCCCGCGCATGGACGCATCTTTCTGCTGCCGCGCAGCGACTACCGTTCGCTCGACGCCTGGCAGGTGAGCGGGCTGCAGGCGACCGGCAGCTGGGACATCCTCGTCGCGGAGGCGTTCGTGCCGGGCTATCGGTCACAGGCCATGCTCGACAACTTCCTGCTCAAGGGCGCCGGCCAGGCGGTGAATACCTCGGCACTCTACCGGCTGCCGTTCGGGCAGATCTTCGTGCGCGGAATTTCCACGGCGGCGCTCGGCGCGCTCCAGGGAATGCTCAACGCGCTGATCGACTACGGCAGGACGCGGGTGACGCGCGCCGGCGGCCGCTCCGCGGAAAATCCGTTCGTCCAGCTGCTGTGCGCGGAGACGGCGGCGGCGATCGACGAGATGAAGAGCATCCTGCATCGCAATTTCCGGGCGCTGCACGCCTATGCGCGCCGCGGCGAGACTCCCCCGCTCGAGGAGCGGCTGCGCTACAAGTTCGAGTCGACCGCGGTGACCGAGCGATGCACGCTGCTGGCAGCGCGCATCTTCAAGGCGACGGGTGCGGCCGGGCTGAACGAGAGCCTGCCGTTCGGCGGGATCCTCGCCGATCTGACGGCGGGCCGACAGCACATCTCGAATCAATACGAGCATGTCGGCAGCAGCTGGGGTGCGGTGATGCTCGGTCTCGAGAACAGGGATCTGATGGTTTAGCGATGCTGCGTCATAAGCTTATTTCTTCACCGTCATGCCCGGCCTTGTGCAGCCTTGTGCCGGCATCCCGATGAGGAGGGCACGCGCTTTGGTAATCGGGATGGCCGGGACGAGCCCGGCCATGACGCCGGGAAGCCTGCACCGCCGATTCCAGGTCGGCAATGGCGGCGAACAGATCGGCCGCTTCGCGCTTGAGCTCCGCGAGAATGCGTTCCGCGTCGGCGCAATGCGCATGGTGGAGAATATGCGCGCGGCCGATGATGGCCGGGCAGCGCTGGTCGGCGGCGACGAGCAGCGAGCGGATCGCCCGCGCCAGCGGTCTGCCTGCCTCAGTCATGCTCGCCTCCGGCAGGATCGGCGAGCGCGAGCCGTCGCGCTGCGAGCCCGGTGATGGTGAGCAGGAAGTCGGCGGCCTGCGGCCGGTCGAGGCCGTCCGGCGCCGGCTCGGAGCAGCCCTGGCTGGCGATGAAACGCGCGTAGCGGCGCTCCCAGCCCGCGAGCTGACCGTCGAGAAAGGCGCGTCGCGCGACCCGGTCGCGGAGCGTGGGCAGATGGCGGTCGAGACGGCCGAGAAAGCGGTCGGCGCGCAGCGACCGCGCCGCCGCCATGCCGGTGCCGCCTCCCTGACGACAGATCATCGGCTGCTCCCGCTGATTGACACAGCGGTTCAGCTACATTATGTGGACATAAATGTCAACTACTTTTTGTAGCTAGATATCCCGCGCATCGGGCCGACGGCGGATCACCTCCGGCGGGAGATGCTGCTGACCTTCGCCGCCCAGCTGACGGCGACGTCGTGGAGGGTCTTCTCGGTGGTCGACGCGAGATTGAACAGTCCCGGCGAGCGGCCGCGCTGGAGCTGCTTGAGGAGGATCCGGCCGTCCTCGAGCCCGACGACGCACAGATCGCCGATCAGGTCGTCGGTGACGGGGTTGCGCATCTCGTCATAGAACGCGAGCCAGCGGTTGAAGAATGGCCCCAGGCTGTCGCCGCGGATCTCGACCGCGACGGTGGCGCGAGTCGAGCCCTCCGGCGGCTCGACCTCATCGAGGTCGCCCTGCGCGACATCGTAGAAATGCGCCTTGGAGCCGGCTCCTACATAGCCGACGACCGGGACCCGGAGCCGCACGGTCACCTTCTCCGGCTCGTCCACCTTGACCGGCTTGCCGTCCGGCCCCAGCCAGCGGCCGGTCAGCAGCCATTCCGGGGTGACGCCCAGCCGCCGGGCATAGAACCTAGCCTCGTCCGGACCGTAGTCGCGGCCGCCCGGGCTTTCGGCACGCTCGTGCGCCCCGTAGGTGGAGATGGCCACTCCGAGCTCCTTGGCGGCGATCCGCGCCGATTTGTAGCGACGCTCGCGCGCGAGCCGCAGCCGCTCCCCGCGTGTGGTTGCCATGTTCCCCAGGCTAGCACAGCTTTGACTACAATAGGCAGTTGACAATAGCCTCATCTTGTAGTTAATTGGCGACCGCTATTCGAGACCGGAGGCCACGGGTGGCTCATTCCCCAAAGCTCGTCGGGTCACCGCGGCGGCGCCGCCGCCACCCCCCGGCGCGGTGGGACGATCGGCGCGTCGCGCATCTGCGCCGGCGGTGGTCGCAGGGCGTCTCGGCACGGCTGATCGCCGCCGAGCTGGGCAACCGGTTCACGCGAACCGGGGTGCTGGCCAAGATTCATCGCCTGGGTATCGGCAGCACCTCGCCATTCGGCGGCGGGCCCGGCAGGCGCGCGCAAGCGAGGCGAATGGTGAGCATCGTCGAGGGGGCGGTCGCGCGCCATGCCGCTGCGATCAGGCTGCTTCGCCCCCGGGCTCCGCTGCGCTGGGTCATCGAGGCCGAGGCGCACGTCGAGGATGCACGGCTCGACCGCGATATTCCGCGCTCGCAGCGGCGCTCGCTCCTCGAATTGGACGCCCGAAGCTGCCGCTGGCCGGTCGGCGATCCCGCCCGTCCCGGGTTCTTTTTCTGCGGTGCCGTGTCGATGCCCGAAAAGCCGTATTGCGCCGTGCACTGCGCGCGCAGCTACCGCAGCAGGCAGCCGATGCCGCGCAGCGGCCGGCGGGGGATGCCCGCCATCGGCGGAGGAGGAGGGTGAGGATGAAACGTCGCTCGCAGCCGGTCGTCGTGCGCGCCCACGGCGCCACAAGCCTGAAGGGGAGAGGCGCAGCGCGGCAGACCGTTGCCGCCCAGCCGCGCGCCAAGCCGACTGCGGAGCGCCTGCGTCGGGCCGGCGGCGCGTTCGAGCGCGGCGACACCGGCCAGATCACCATGCGCGACAGCCCGCTGGAGCGCGCCTTCGGCCGCGGCGTGATCAGCCAGGACCAATACGCCGCGGGCCAGAAATACCGCCATCACTGGTACCATGCCGGACTGTCCGACCATCTGGGATCACGGGATCTCGATCGCATCGGGACGAGCGATCTCTGGAGCCTCTCCGGCATGGCGAGAACCGAGCAGCAGGTCTTCCATCGTCAGCGCTATCGCCAGGCGGTGCAGGCCATCGGCAAGCTCGGTGCGCATGTGCTGGACTGGACCGTCTGCCGCGAGGTCGGGCTCGATCGCCTCGGCAGCACGCTGGGCTGGAGCAGCCGCGCGCAGGCCTACGCGGCTGCCGTCGAGCGGCTGAAGATGGCGCTCGACGAGCTCTGCCGGCTGTGGGGCATCGGCGGGTCGGATGCGCCATCGCAACCGCGCTGACCGGCCCTCACGGCCAGCGACTGCCGACGAGCTGCAGCACGATGTCGCGGCGGTGCGGTCGGGCGCGATGCTCGGCGAGATAGATGCCCTGCCAGGTGCCGAGCGCGAGCCTCCCCTCGACGATCGGGACGTTGAGGGACACGCCGGTGAGCATCGACTTGACGTGCGCGGGCATGTCATCGGCTCCTTCCGCGGCGTGCAGCCAGCCTGCATCCGCGGGAGCGAGTCGATCGAGCGCGGCGACGAGATCGGCACGCACGTCCGGATCGGCGTTTTCCTGGATGACGAGCGAAGCCGAGGTGTGGCGAATGAACAGGAGCAGCACGCCGTCCTTCGCTCCCGCCTGGGTGACGAAGGCCTCGGCGTCGCCGGTGACCTCGATGAGGCCCTGCCCGCGGGTCTCGACCGACAGCGTCGCCGTCGCAATCAATGCCGGGGCACAGCTGGCGATCGGGGACAAGCTGCCGATGAAGCCTGATCGAGGTCTGGTCACATGAGCCAACGCAAGAGCGACTTCGCCGATCTTGTATTCGCACAGGATCTGCCGGCGGACGCTGCGCGCAATCGACGTCACGGCGCCTGCGAGATGCCGGCGGATGCGCTCACGTCCCCTTCAGCACGTCCTTCTGCAGCGTCGTGATCGCCTCCACGAGGCGGCGCCACACCTTCTCCACGAAGCTGACGACCTTGTTCAGATTCGCATCGCCCGGCAACTGCAGCTGCGGCTCTTCCGGTTTCGCCGCCGGCGGCGGCTCGGGCTTCACCGTCCCCGGCAGCGGCACATTGCGGGCGATGAGCTCCTTCTTCAATGCGACGTTCTCGCCCTGCAGGCGTGCTATCTCGGTTTCCAGAGTCGTCCGCTCGTCGGGCAACAGTTGACAGGCCCATCCGACTGCCCGCCGCGTGCACATCGAGACCTGGCCGGTGCGCCCGTCGAGCCGCAGATATCCATCCTCGGCACGGCTGAAGCTGTAGCGCCCGTCGTCGGCGTCCGCCGCTGCGGTTTCGGCGGCGGCAGCCGGGGATATCAGCGCCGCTCCTGCGACAATGAGCCCGGCCGTGCGGATCATCTCACCTCTCCTTCGATCGAAGCGGCCGCAAGCGCTCGCAGCGGATCGAGCCGCTTCGGCAAGCAAAGCACCGAGCCCGAGGAGGCCATCGGGTCGCGTCCCGGTCAAGCAACTCCTGATGGCCCGCGCGGCGGTCCACCGAAACCTGCGGGCGAACGCGAAGGACCGCGAGGCGGCGCGCGCCGCGGGAAATTTCGACAGCTGCTTCAACTGCTTGTCGCGGATTCGGACAAAGCATGCGAGGTTGACTCATGGGGGGTCAGCCAGTATGGTCCGCGCGGCCTCGGGGCGGCGGAGCCGTCGCGATCTCTGAGTTGCGGTCGCGGGTGTCGACAGCATGGCCGACGACGCGCGCGAACGACCTGATCAGGTGCAACCGCCGCCGGCCGACGAGGCGGCGCTTTCGGCGCGGTTAGAGCGTCTCGGCGAGCGGCTCGGCCGGTTCAGGTCCGACCGTCCTTCCGACAGCAAACCGGGTCCAGGTCCGACCGCCGATGTGTCGGCGATCGCTCGCGGCTTTCGGCTGTCGACCGAATTGGTCGCCGGAGTCCTGATCGGGGCATTGATCGGCTGGCTGATTGACCGTGGCTTGGGAATATCGCCTTGGGGAATGATCGTATTCGTGCTGCTCGGCTTCGCCGCCGGCGTGCTCAACGTGATACGGGCGGCGGGTGCAGCTCCAGGCGGCACGCCGCGGCCGAAGTCGGAGCGCTGATCGACCGCCATCGGCTGACCGCCTCCGACCGGCGGCAGTGACGAGGGGCCTGCCCGTCCATGGATCCCATCCACCAGTTCGAGATCAAGGGCTTCTTTCCGATCGCCCGGTTCGGGCGGTTCGAGATCGCCTTCACGAACTCGGCGCTGTTCATGCTGATCGCGCTCTGCCTGATCCTCCTGCTCATGCTCGTTGCGACGCGATCGCGCGCGCTGGTGCCCGGCCGGCTGCAGGCGCTTGCCGAGATGTCCTACGAGTTCATCGCCGATACGCTCCGCGACACCACCGGGCCGGAGGGGGCGCGCTTCTTCCCCTTCGTGTTCTCCATCTTCATGTTCATCCTGATACTCAACGTGATCGGGATAATTCCATATTTCTTCACCGTGACCAGCCACATCATCATCACGGTCGCCTTCGCCCTGCTCGTCTTCTTCACGGTCGTGATCTACGGCTTCTGGAGGAACGGAGTGAAGTTCCTCAGGCTGTTCGTGCCCAGCGGCATACCCATCTACATCCTGCCGCTGGTGACCTTCATCGAGGTGCTGTCGTTCCTGTCGCGGCCGGTCTCGCACAGCGTTCGGCTGTTCGCCAACATGCTCGCCGGCCACATCACTCTCAAGGTGTTCGGCGGGTTCGTGACCATGCTGGGCGCGTTCGGCCTGCTCGGCTGGGTGGGGGCGATAGTGCCGCTGAGCCTGACCGTCGCGCTCACCGCGCTCGAGCTCCTGGTAGCAGTGCTGCAAGCCTACGTGTTCGCCATCCTCACCTGCATCTATCTCAACGACGCCATTCACCCCGGCCACTAGCTGGCGGACAATCGGAAAGGAGCTCTCTCATGGATCCTCAGGCAGCAAAGATGATCGGCGCCGGCATCGCCTGCATCGGCATGGGCGGCGCCGGCGTCGGCGTCGGCACGATCTTCGGGCACTATCTGGCCGCGGCGCTGCGCAACCCGTCGGCCGCGCAGGGCCAGTTCGCGAACCTGATCTTCGGATTCGCGGTTACCGAGGCGCTCGGCATCTTTTCGCTGCTGATCGCGTTGTTGCTGTTGTTCGCTCTCTAGGATCCCGAGGCTGGTGCCGGCGATGGCTCAGGAGAACGGCCAGCTCGTTGCAACGGTGGAGCACGTGCCCGCGAGCGAGCGGGGACACAATTTCCCCCCCTTCAACTCGCAGACGTTCCCCTCCCAGCTGTTCTGGTGGGCGCTCACGTTCATCGCGCTCTATGTGCTGATGTCCCGGGTGGCGCTGCCGCGGGTCGGCTCGATTCTCGAGAACCGCCGTCGCCATGTCGACAACCTGCTCGCCGAGGCGCAGCGCTTCAAGGAGCAGTCCGATGCCACCGTCGGCGCGCAGGAGAAGGCCTTGGCGGAGGCGCGCGCACGCGCCCAGTCGCTCGCGAGCGAGACGCGCCAGCAGGCGGCGGCCACCGCCGAGGCCCGCCGCAAGGAGGTGGACGCCAGGCTCAACGTGCGCATCGCCGAGGCGGAGAAGGCGATCGCCGCCAGCCGGTCGGCCGCCATGGCGAACCTGCGCGGCATCGCCGGCGAGGCGGCGGGCGCCATCGTCGAGCGGCTGACCGGCATTGCTCCCTCGAGGGGCGAGGTGACCGACGCGGTGGGCAGCGTGCTCAAGCGCTGAGAAGCCCGATGTTCGAAGCTGAATTCTGGGTCGCGATCGCTTTCCTGATCTTCGTCGGCGTGCTCGGCTATCTCGGCGCGCACCAGCTCCTGGTCAAATCGATCGACGGGCGGCGCGAGCGCATCAGGGCCGAGCTCGACGAGGCCGGCCGGCTGAAGGCGGAGGCACAGGCGCTGCTCGCGCAATATCAGCGCAAGCAGCAGGAGGCCGAGGACGAGGCGCAGGCGATCGTCGCCAGCGCCAAGGCGGAAGCGGACCGGATGCTGGCGGAAGCCGAGGTGAAGATGGAAGAGTTTCTCGCTCGCCGTACCAAGATGGCGGAAGGGCGGATCAGCCAGGCGGAAAGCCAGGCACTCGCGGATGTGCGGGCCGCCGCGGCCGAGGCTGCAGTCGCCGCAGCCGAGAAGCTCCTGCCCGGCGTCGTCAAGGACAACGTCGCTGCCGGCCTGATCGCCAAAGGCATCGCCGACGTCGAGAGGAAGCTCCGCTAGCTGGACTGCGTGGGAACCGCGCCCAAAGACTCCCACGCGCGGATGCGGGGTGGAGGCAGGAACCCGGCCTCGGGAAGCCCTTCGGCGAGCAAGCCGGAACCAAAGCGGCCGCGCCCGATTTGAGCAATCGAAGGAACAAGGGTCGCTCAGCGAGGCAGCAGCTGCCATGGCGTCGAAGCTGCAGCAGTACAGAGCAAACGTCCTCGAATGCCAACGGCGTGCCGAGGCCGCCGACAACCCCGGTGTGAGGAAGGCGTATCGGCGGGCGGCAGCTCAGTGGAGCGACATCACCGAGCAGGTCGGGTGGCCGGCGCGACCAAGGCGCCAGAACCCGAATTCCTCCGACCAAAGCCCCCGCAGGCGTCAGGTCGCAACCTGACACATGCCGGGTCCGGTCAGGGGCACTCTCGCATGGCCGGCGAGGCATCAGCTCTCGGTCGGGTACGGATCTCCGGATCGGCGGAAGAAACGGAAGCCGCTTTCCGCCCGCTCACCGACGAGGTCGACATCGGAGTAGTGCACGCGCTCGCGGCCGGCGCGGGTGCCGACCTCGAGGTAGAGCGCCGCGCGCTGCGAGCGGTTGACGAGATGGTGGCCGTTGGC
>DASXAP010000061.1:0-1773 GCA_036406655.1 Xanthobacteraceae bacterium
CGCCAGCACGGCGTCGTAGAACGCGCGCGCCCTGGCCAGGTCGTTGGTGCCGACCGTGACATGGGTGAAGATCGCCATGGGTCCCTCCGTCGAGCCGGTGATGCGCGAGCCGCGCATCTTAGGCCATCGCCCAGTAAAGCCCGCGGCGTTTTTTATCCCCAGTGTGAGCGGTTTCACACTCGGCACCGCGCCTAGCCGGTAGGTTGCAACAGTCGCAAATCCGGGTGGGGAGGAGAACATGTCCGACAACGCGAGCGGGTCGCCGCCGGCACCAAAGGGGGGAGCCAGGAGCAATCGGCCGAGGTGGGCGGCGCCCGTTCTGGCGGCAAGCGGATGGATAGCTGTCGCCCTTGTCGTTCTTGCGGTTTGGCATTTTCGGCCGCTTGCGCCGCACGCGCCGCCGCCAGGCGCCTCCGACGCACATCCGACGTTTCCGCAGACCGAAGCGGTGTTTACCGCGCAAGTCGACAAGAGCGGCGACGCCGCCGATATCTTGCCCGAGTGGCGGGCCGCGCGCAGCGACCATAAGGTGATCGCCGATGCTATTGCGAACTGTGAAAGCTTTCTCGAGGCTATCCGGAAACGAGAGCCCGATCGCGACGTAGACACCATGCCGCGATACGCCTTCAGCGCATTGCTGCTGGATTTGACACCGCTGGGTGCTCATCAGTTTGATAAAGTCGGGGCGGGTACTCCGAGCGATCCGAACCAACCAGCGGCCGGCTCCGGCGCCAAGGCGGTTAGATCTAGTCCCCCGACCAGCCCGGATAGCTCAATCCGCAGCTCAGCCGACGCCCAAGGTGGGCTGGAGGCTCCGAAGGGCCAGAAAGCGGCACCCTCAACGGCACCTATCAAGCTGACCGATTATCAGCAGGCTGTTTTGCACTTGAGCGATGCGATCGCTCGCGGGCGCCTCGCGGCGGCGCATGCAGCCGCCGACAACGAGACGCCGATGCAGGCTCTTGGCTGGGCCACCGTCGCCGTCAGCGCCCTAGCGACGCTGTTCATCACGATCAAGTCTTCGATGCCGGCCCCGGTGAAGCGTGAAGACCAGAAGCCCGAGACCGACCAATCGGGATGGATTGCTTCGCTTCATAAACATGGGGTGTTGCCGTCACGCCAAGGCTTCTATCGGTTTGTCTTCTATTTCGTCGGGCTCTTGGGGATCGTTCTTTCGGGCTTGGTCACGGTGGCGACCGGGCTCAAGCAGTTCTATGACCCGCTCGCGGCGTACAAGGAGAGCAAGGTCGCATTGATCGAGCTGCAGCGGCTGCATAGAGAAGTAGCTCTCGGCTTCGTCATAAACTGGAATAAGACAATGTGCGCCGGGGAGCCGAACGACGCGGCGTGGAAGATCCGGCTGGTCAGCCAAGTGAGATTGCTGGGAGCTTACGAAGCCGCCAGCGCCTCAGCCTCCACAACGCCGCTCCTGCAAGCGGACTTTGAATGGCTCAACAAGAAGGTGAAGGAATGGCAGCAGCAGGATACGCCGGCAGAAAACAGCGCCGATACAACGAGAAAAACGGGAGACGCAGCAATCAAGGGCGCGGCCGCTACGGCGACGAAGGAAGAGGCGCAATCGGCAGATGCGGCAACCGGAGGTGCGGCGACGACAATTAAGCCGCAGCCGGCCGACGCCGGAGCGGGAAACCCTCCGGCTCCACGCTCGGCGGTCGCCGCGCACAGGAGCGACAGGAAGGGATGACGAGCCTCGACCGGCGCGTCAGCCGGTGACGAGCCTCGTTACCAGACGGGCGACCTCGCCGGGCTTCT
>DASXAP010000062.1:0-5250 GCA_036406655.1 Xanthobacteraceae bacterium
GCCCGCCGCGGAAGGCGCAGCAATTCTCGGAATCGGTGCCGTTGAGCCAAAAGGCGAGCGAGATCGCATCGCCGAACAGGAGATCGACCTCGCCGCGCCGCAGCGCCTGCCGCGCCGCGTCCGCGGTCGGATAGGGCTGCACCTCGACCTCGGTAAACAAGGCCTTAAGATACGCCTCGTGCGCGCTGCCGGCGGTGACCGCGACCTTCTTGCCTTCGAGCCGTTCCGGCAGCGGATCGATGATCGGGGAATCCCGTCGCGCCACGAACCGCGCCGGGGTGCGGTAATAGGGGTCGGTGAAATCCACCCTGGCGCGCATATCGGGGGTGGCCGCGATGGAGGCAATGGCGGCGTCGCCCTGATTGCCATTCAACGCGGGGACTAGCGTCTCAAACCTTCGCATCTGCATGGTGCAGGTGAGCTTGAGCTCCTCGCACAGCATGCGTGCCAGATCGATATTGAGGCCCTGCGGATTGCCGTCCGGCCCGGCAAAATTGAACGGCGGGTAGTCGATCTCGGTGAGGAACCGGATGCCGTTGATGCGCGACATGTCGGGCTTTTCGGGCCGCCGGCGCGGATCCCAGAAACCGGGGACGCGCACGCCCGGATCGGCGCCCGCCGCCTCCGCCGAAGCCCGCCCCGCCCCGAGCAGTGGCCCCGCCAGGAGCAGGCAAAGCACCGCGACGGCGAGCCGCCTAACGCATCCTTGCCTCGGGGAGGAACTGGACATCGCAAACCCGGATGGCATCGAAGTAGGCCTCACGAACCCTGATTGGGGCGGCTTATAGGCGAGTTGAGGCAGATCGGTGGCACGGCGGGCAGGCTACGCCCCCTCAAAGGCATGAAACGCGGTGGCAAGCTGCGACCATTTGCTGCCTCACGACCCTTTTTGCACCCAGAATTGGTACATGCCGGAAAAGGTGGCGGGGTGCTCGCGCTCGAACGCGTCCCAACACGCGAGGTCGGTCATGGCCTTGTCCCGCGGGAATCTCGCCAAGTACCGCCATTGCACGAGCTGATCGAGATCGAAGCCCATGAACGTCAAGTCGTTCTGCGCGATGAAGTCGGCGATCTGCAGAATCGTGAAGCGATGCTCCTGCACGTGGAACAGCAGATCGCGGCAGCTGCTCATGCCGAAAAAATCTTCCGACGTGGTGACCGGCTCGAACTCGCCGTCGCTGTCGAGCAGAGCCTGGCGGCAGCGGCGAATGTCTTCGGCCATCGTCTGATAGCCCCGCTCGGCGATAAACGCGCGTGCCCTCACGATATGCGCGCGCGCGATCTCGCTGTAGAGGCCGATCGTCATGAAACTGCCGGGCCGCAGCAGCGAGAGGAGCACCCGCCACCCGGCGATCGGATCGGCGAGATGGTGCAGCACGCCCGACGATTCGATGAGGTCGAAGCTGCGCCCGAGCGAACCGAGCTCGAGGATATCAGCCTGGCAATACTCGATATTGCTCATGCCGAGCTCATGCGTCTTGCGCTTGGCATAGGCGAGGCTGGCCAGACTCAGGTCCACCGCGAGCACGGTGGCACCGGCGAACCGCTGTGCCGTCTCGACCGCGTGCTGGCCGGTGCCGCAGCCCGCGATCAGAATATCCGTCTGCCTCTTGCCGAGACTCCGGAACGAGGCGGCAGGCAATCGCCGGCGCAGGTATTGCTCGAGCAGGATCGGCTGCCCCGGAGGCTCCGCCTTCGCCCAGCGGGGATAAGGGTTTTCCTCGTACTGCTGCCGGACCTTGCGCGAGACGTCGTTCTCGACCGCCGTCAGCACCGGAATCGATGCCCGCCATTGCCGCTCTTCGGCCGGCTCGCGCACCTGCTGCACGAGAACGGCTGTGATCACATCGGACCAGGCTCTGTCCAGCAGCGACTCGGCCGCAGGCAGTGTATGGAGCGGAAAATATGCCGCGACCACCGCGAGGTGCGTTTCCGCGATCGGCGCGCCGGATGCCAGCGCCGCGACGAGGCGCTCCCGCAGCCGCACCGCCTGCGCGAATTCTTCGTCGGTAACGGCGAAAACCTGCTCGTTGAGGAAACACTGCCGCGCCAACGCACAGCAGAGACCCAACACGTCCTCCTCACCGGTCGTGTCGCCTCCCTCTCCCGGCGCCCTGCCCTCCGCGGAGACGATCGCGAGCATCGCGAAGCGTATCGCCGTCAACAGTCGTTCCAATTTGATATCGCATATGCTGGCCGCCTCCATGAGACGGCGCAGCACGTCGTGGTGCGAAATCGCGGCGAGGCCGGACGGGCCGAACAGCTCGCGCGCGGACGGGGGTCGCGGCCAAGCTTGCATGGCGCGCGTGATGCAAGCCGCGACCGCGCCGTCCTGCTTGACGAGACGCGCGGCGGGCGCGGCCAGATCGTTGGCACGGCCCCACGGCTCCGACAGCGCGCGAATCAGCAATGAGCGGAAGTCCCCGGTATCCGGCAGTACCGGCAGAGCTCGCACGCATCGAACAAACAGCAGCTTGGTGTCCGGCGTCTCGGCGATCGCGAGCGCCTCGCGCAGCACCCGCAGCGTGTCTTCTGCCTGGCCCATCGACAGCAGGGTGCGAGCGAGATTGTTGTAGGCATCGATGAAATTCGGCCTGCGCGCCAGCGCCCATTGAAAGCGGCGCTCGGCCTCCTCGAAGTCACCTTGCGCCGAGAGCACGATGCCGAGATTGTTGTGAGCCTCGACGAGGTCCGGCTTGAGCGCGAGTGCGCGGTGATAGCATTGCGCCGCCTGATCCAAGTGGCCCTGCGCCAGGCACACGTTGCCGAGATTGGCGTGGGCATCGGCAAAATTCCCGTCGATGCCGAGCGCGCGCTCCAATTGCGCGGCCGCCGCATCCAACTGTCCCTGCTGCAGCAGCGTCGTGCCGAGATTGACGTGGGCCTCGACCAGGTTCGGATCGAGTTCGAGTGCCCGCCGAAAATGGGTCAAGGCGTCGCCCGATCGCCCTTGGGCCACCAGCGCATTGGCGAGATTGTTGTGGGCGCCAACCAGGTCGGGCTTGAGCTCGATCGCACACCGATAGTGGGTCACCGCCTCGTTCAAGCGGCCAAGCTGCGACAACACATTCGCGAGGTTGCAGTGTTCCTCGGCCGTCGGCCGCAGCGCGATCGCGCGCTCGTAGCAGGTGGCCGCCTCGGCGTAGCTGCCGAGTTCCTTGAGCACGTTGCCGAGATTGGTATGCGCCTCCACGTAGTCGGGCCTGAGCTTGACCGCGGCCTGGTAATGAACGGCCGCTTCGCTCGGCCGACCGAGCGCCTGCAGGGCGAACGCCATGTTGTAGCGGCAATCCGGCACGCGATCGTCGATCGCCACCGCCCGGCCGATCACGTCGAGGGCGGCCTGCGCCTGCCCCCGCTGCAGGGCGATGATGCCGAGATGGTGCAGGCTGCCAAAATGCCTGCGATCGGCCGCCAGTACTTGCCTGTAGAGACTTTCGGCCTCGAACAGTTGGCCGGCCTGATGATGGCGCACGGCGAGCGCGAACAGCGCCGAGGCCCCGGACGCCGGCGAACCGGGACGCTGTCCGGCGGCGCGCCGATCCTTTCGGTTCATGGGTCAGCCGCCTCGCTTACAAATAGCGGCGCAAGTCGGCGGCGGCGGCATCGGGCGTCCGCTTGAGGCTGAACGGGGAGACGAAACGGCCGTCCTTGTCCATCAGATAGACAATGGCGGTGTGATCCATGGTGTAGCCCCCCTGATCGAGCGGGACCTTCTTGAAATAGACCCGGTAGGCCTTGGCGACCGCCGCGATCGTCGCCGGATCGCCGGTGAGGCCCGACAGATGTGAATCGAAGCTCGACAGGTAGTCCTTGATGACCGCCGGCGTGTCGCGCTCGGGATCGACCGTGATGAACAGCGCACGCGTGCGATCCGCATCGGGGCCGAGCGCGCGAAATATCTCGGAGACTTCGAACAGCGTCGTGGGGCAGACGTCGGGGCAATGGGTGAAGCCGAAGAACACCAGAAACGGCCGGCCCTTCAGGTCCTGATCGGTAACCTCCCGCCCGTTCTGATCGATGAGCTTGAACGGTCCGCCGATGGCCGCGGCCGCAACCTGCTGCGCAACCGGCGCCGACAGCCGTCCCGTCACGATCACTACGATGCCGAAGCAGAGCACGAGCCCGGCCAGAAACGCCGCGCTCATCAGCAGAACACGGGTGCTGCGCGCGGTCATCTCGATTCCTCCGCCCGGCCCGCGAGCATTCACAGGCAGGCTGCGATTCCCGCGACGATCATCTCGTAGAATACCGCCGTGCCGTAGTGAGCCCACAGCACCAACGTTCCGGCGAGGAGGGCTCCTCCCGCCGCGGCGATGAGCACCAGCGGCCGCGACAACAGGGGCGTGGCTGCGGAGACTGTCTCAGGCATTGGTGTTCCCGGGCTGGCCCGGCCTCCAGGCCGGCCGCCTGCCCATCAGATAGGCCCGAACGCGCCGGCGAACAATAGCCCCGAGAGCGAGCGGCTCAGGACGAGACGATCCCCACCCGCATCGAGAGCGCCGTCACCACCGTGCGGAGGCGGCGCAGCATGAGCTCGAACAAGTGAAAGGCCTCGGTCCTGTATTCGCTGAGCGGCTGGCGGCGAGCATAGCCGCGCCAGCCGACGGCTCGGCGCAGGTCATCGAGCATGGCGAGATGCTCGCGCCAGAGCTCGTCGAGCGCGTGCAGCACGATAAGCTTCTGCATGTGCCGGATGGCGGCGGTGCCGAAGCGTTCGTCCTTGCCCGCCATCCATCGATCGGCGACGCGTGTGACACGGTCGCGGATCTCGGCGAGGGTGATCCCGTCCTCCTTCGCCCATTCCGCGAGCGGCAGCGCCAGTGTCAGAATGCCGCGTATGTCGCGGTCGAGACCTTGCACGTCCCACTGCTCGGGATAGGCATTTTCGGGGACGTGCTTGGCAACGAGGTCATCGACGGCGGCATGGCGCATGTCGGCGACGATCTCGTTTACCGCCTCGTCCCGCATCCATTCCACCCGCTGCTCGAAGATCACCTTGCGCTGGTCGTTCATCACGTTGTCAAACTTCAGCAGGTTCTTGCGGATGTCGAAGTTGCGCGCCTCAACCTTCTGCTGCGCCTTCTCCAGCGCCTTGTTGATCCACGAATGAACGATCGCCTCGTTCTCCTTCAGCCCCAACCGCTGCAGCATCGTGTCGAGCTTGTCGGTCCCGAAGATCCGCATCAGGTCGTCTTCCAGCGACAGGAAGAACTTGGAATGCCCCGGATCGCCCTGCCGGCCCGAGCG